>JARRLD010000205.1:0-7378 GCA_037387345.1 Gemmatimonadota bacterium | reverse complement strand
TGCGGTCGCGGTCCTGCAGGGCCCCGGCGGTCGACGGGAGGTGCCCGTGCGGGACTTCTTCCTGGCTGACGGGATCGCCAACACTCGGCGGGAGCCTCACGAGATCGTGACGGAGGTGCGCATACCCCGCGCGTCGTCAACGAGGCGGTGTGGGTACGCCAAGCTCCGTCAGCGGAAGTCCATCGATTTTCCCCTTCTCACCGTGGCCGTGGCCCTGGAGCTCGAGGACGACGGCACCGTCCGATCCCTGGAAGGGATCGTGACGGGACTGGGGGCCAGGCCCCGAGCGCTCACCGGGTGGGAGGACCTCGCGGTGGGCGAAGTGCCCCGGGACGAGCTCCTCGAGGAGCTCGCGCTACGCGCCCACCGGCAGTGCCATCCGCTGGAGAACATCATCGTCGATCCCGAATGGCGCCGGGCAATGGTACCGGTGTACGTGCGCCGGGCGCTGAAGGCCGCCCTGGCCTGAGGGAGGCTACGCCGTCCTCTCCAGCGCCAGCGCCACGGCGTCGGCGGTGATGCCCGTTCTGGACGACCCCACTCGCTCCATGACCGCGTCCACCGCATCGGCCATGTCCGCGCCCACGGCCTGGAATATCTGAGTGGCGCTCTGGTCTTCGGTATGAACCATCAGGTGGTAGAAGCTCCGGGCCATGCCCATGCTCGCCACGATGGGAGGCATCACCTCGAACTCGCTGTCAGCGGCGTGGGTGGTTTCGGTGTCTCCGAGACGGGTCTCCCGGAAGGGCTGATTCGCTCCGCAGACGATGCGGCGGATGCCGTGACGGGCCAGCTGGGCCAGGCGGCGGGCGTCCACCGAGCCGGAGATGGCTGCGGGCACGAAGAGGTCCGCATCCACTCGGTAGCTCATCTCGCGCTCGGGCCCCTCGACACGCAAGGGATGGTCCGGAAGCACCCGGCCCTGCCGCCGGCGCACGAGGTCCGCCACCTCCTCCGGGCCCAGACCTCCGGGGCTCACGAGACCGGTTCGGGCGTCGATGATCCCGACGATCAGCGCGCCCATGCGCGCGAGATAGAGGGCGGCGGCGGCGCCCACGTTCCCGAACCCCTCGACCACCACGCGGATCCCGCTCAGGGTCTCGCGGCGATGGAACGCCAACCGCTCCGCAGCTCGAGCCACGCCGTATCCGGTGATGAGATCCGACACCGTGAGCTCGGCGCCCTCGACACCGTAGTCCCCGTCCACGAGCTGACCGAGCCCGTGAGCAAGAGAGTCGAAGGTCTTCTTCAGGTTGGTGCCGGACAGGCCCAGGTGGCCCCGCACGACACCTTCCTGCGGATGCACGATGCCGAGCTCTGAACACAGGGGGACCACGTCCCGATGCTCGTCGACGTTGACGTCACCGCCGGTGCCGTAACGGGAAGTGAGGAACGGCTGCACTGCCCGGTACCAGCGGCGCAGGACGTCGATACGCCGGGGATCGGCGGGATCGAAGTCGATGCCGGATTTACCGCCACCGATGGGAGGGCCCGAGAAGGCGAATTTGAGCTGCATCGCCTTGGCCAGGTACGTGACCTCCTCCCTCGTCACACCCTTGCGCATGCGGGTGCCGCCCCCGGCGGCGCCGCCCCTGAGGGAGTTGATGACGAGCCATCCCCGGGCGTCCGTATCAGGATCGTTCCACTCCACGACCTGCTCGGGCGGGGTCGACAGATAGGCGCTGTAGCGGGCCCAGACGGAGGCGCTCACGGGACTCGCCTCCGGCTCCGAGAGGGTGGGGATTCGTCCTGGCTCACGAGGTGGTCCCCGGGGGGAAGAAAACGGACGACTCCAGCATACGGCCCCGAGCCCTCGTTGGCGAGAAGCAGCGGCATCCTCGCCGGAAGAAGGAAGCTGGCCGCTCGTTCGTACCCAGGACACACGTCCGCCCTGCGCGCAGCGATGAGTCAACCCGGGAGGTCCCATGGTGTCGCGCGAAGCCCCCGTGTACAGGGAATGGAGTCCCTGGGCCGGGTGGATCACCATCGTGTTCTGGGGGACCATGATTCTGGCCCTCGTCGCCCTGGCCACGTCCGGGGACGAGCCCCATAACGAGCGAGTCCTCGGCGCCATCATCCTGGCCGTGGTGGGCGTCGTCATCCACTGGATGTTGGCGGGCCTGACCGTGCGTCTCTACCGGGACGACATGGAGATGAGCCTCGGGCGCGTGCCCCTGATCCGGAAGCGGGTCCGCTACGAGGATATCCTCGACCTCCAGTCGGTAACCTACCGTCCTCTCATGGAGTTCGGTGGGTGGGGTGTCCGCTTCCGAGGCCAGAAGAAAGCGTGGACCGCGCGGGGAAACCACGCGGTGGTGCTCCACCTGTCGGACGGCACGCAGCTGTATGTGGGGAGTGATCATGCCCACCGATTGGAGGAGCGCATCCGCACCGTGGCGGGGACGCGGATCGGACCCTCCTGAGGCGGCGCGGGTACCCGCGCGCATCATGGCCGACGCACCTCCCGAACCCAGGAGCCCCAGGCAGTCCGAGGCTGTGGTCTCGGAGCTGATGATGCCCCACCAGGTGAACAACGTGGGTCACGTTTTCGGGGGCGAGATCCTGTCCATGGTGGACCGGGCCGCGGCGGTATCGGCCATGCGTCATAGCGGGCGGCCCTCGGTGACGGTGTCCATCGACCAGGTGGAGTTCAAGGAGCCCATCTTCTCCGGCGAGCTCGTGACCTGTCTCGCAAAGGTCACCTATGTGGGACGTACGTCCATGGAGGTGGATGTGCAGGTGACGGCCGAGAACCTCCTCACGGGCGTGAAGCGCAACACGAACAGCTGCTACCTGACCTTCGTGGCCATCGACGAGGACCATCGACCCTGCCCCGTGCCTCCGCTGAAGCCGGAGACGCCGGAGGAGGAGCGCCGGTACCGGGAGGGAGAGCGTCGGCGGGAGGTACGGCTGCAGCTGAGCCGGGAGCTTCAGAAGGACTGACACGAAAGCGGGTGGAGCGCTTCCTAGCGTCGCTCCAGGACCATGGCGAAGCCCATCCCTCCGGCGGCGCACACCGTGACGAGCCCGAACTGCACGTCCCGGCGTGCCATCTCGTGGAGGAGGGTCATGGTGAGGCGCCCGCCGGTGGCCCCGAAGGGATGTCCGATGGAGATGGAGCCGCCCATCACGTTGATCACCTCGACGTCGGGATGCCCCACGGCATGGCTCCGACCCAGCTCCTCCTGGGCGAACTTCCGGGACGCGAGGCCCTGCAGGTTCGAGAGCACCTGGGACGCGAAGGCTTCGTGCATCTCCATCAGGCCGATATCTCTCATGGAGAGCCCTGCCCGGTCCAGGGCCAACGGAGCTGCGTACGCCGGTCCCTGAAGGAGCTGGCCGCCAGGATCCAGAGCCGTCCATGCCCAGCTACGCACCCAGGCCAGTGGTGGGATGCCCTCGGCCCTGGCCCGCTCACCGTTCATGAGCACGATCGCGGATGCGCCGTCCGTCAGGGGTGATGCGTTGCCTGCGGTCACCGTTCCGTGCTCCCGGTCGAAGACCGGCCGGAGCCTGGCGAGGGCCTCGGCGGTCGTGTCGGTGCGGATTCCGTTGTCGGCGCTGATCACGTCGGCGTACGCAGGGGGCAGATAGACCGGCGTCACCTCCGCGGGAATGCGGCCGTCGGCGACGCCGCCGGCGGCCAACCGGTGGGAGCGGAGCGCCCAGGTGTCCTGGTCCTTCCGGCTGATGCCGTTCTCCTTGGCCATACGCTCGGCTGCGGCCCCCATGGTCTCGCCCGTGGACGGCTCGGCGATGGCGGGGGCGACAGGGACGAGGTCGCGGGGGCGGATCCTGCGGAACGGAGAGAGGCGGGCGCCCAGGGACTTGCCTTTGGATGCCTGCACCAGCGACTTGGCCAGCCTGTCGCTCACCGTGATGGGGATCCGGGAGAGCGACTCCGCGCCGCCTGCGATCACCACGTCGGCATGGCCCGACTCGATGAGCTGTGTGGCGTCGGCGATGGCCTGGTTGGCCGACGCGCACGCCCGGGATACCGACACCGCCGGCACCGTCTTGGGGAGCACCGCGAGCCCCACCTCACGAGCGATGTTGGGCGCCTGGGTGTCGTGAACCACGGTGCCGTAGACCAGGTGATCCACGTCGGTGCCGCGCAGTCCGCTGCGCGCGAGCGCCTCGCGCACGGCCACCTTTCCCAGCTCGATGGCGGAGAGGTCGGCGAAATCCGTGCCGGAACGGAGGAAGGGGGTGCGACACCCGGCCACGATGGCGGTCTTCATGCGTGCGCTCCGTTGAGGTCCGGGAGCCAATACCCCGAAGGAGGCTGGCGTTTCGGAGGGGCAGACCGGACCGCCTCTGGCCCGACGACGCCCGGGGCTCTACCCTGCAAGGCGACTCACCCGACCCTGAACCGAAATCATGCGTGTGGTGCTCGAAACCGACCGGCTCCGCCTCAGGGAGATCGGTCCGGAAGACCTTGATTTCCTCGCCGAGCTGTTGGGCGATCCCGACGTGATGCGGTTCTATCCCGACACGCTGGATCGTGCCGCCACCGGACGTTGGCTGAAACGCCAGCTGGATCGGTATCGGCGGGACGGGCACGGCTTCTGGATGGTGGAGCACCGGGAGACGGGGCAGGCCCTGGGGCAGGTGGGGCTCCTGAACCAGCATCTCGGGAGTGACGTATATCCGGAGGTCGCCTATCTCATCCACGTGCCGTATCAGCGGCGAGGCTTCGCCACCGAAGCGGCCCTGGCGGTACGGGACCACGCCTTCGACGTGCTGGGCAAGCCGTACGTGGTCTCCTTCATCCGGCCGGACAACGTGCCGTCCCAGAAGGTGGCGTGGAAGCTGGGGATGAAGCCCGACCGGATGATCCAGTGGGCGGACCTGGATCACATCCTGTTCCAGGTGGAGAAAGGCGGAGGCGGGCCAGAGAGCCGCTAGCCGCCCACGGCGTTGATGTCCTTCCCTTCGAGGACGTCCAGGGGGTGGCCGTCCCGGCCGACCCGGATCATGGCTTGGCCCAGGTGATCCGACGTGGTGACCTGATTCGGCATCAAGGCTTTCAGAACGGGGTGGGCCCAACCCATGAGTCCGTACATGATCCGGTAGGCGCGCACCCTCGACACGACGCCCTTGCGCGGTATGACCAGCGCGGGGCGGAACACGTGCGCGGACTTCCACGGCATCGCCAGCAGCGCCTGCTCGGCCTCCGCCTTGACCCTGGCCCACATCTGCCGCCCGTTCGGGTCCGTTCCCGCTCCGGACACGAAGCACATCCGCATACCGGGGTTGAGCCCGAGGAGCACCTCCCCTGCCGCGATGGCGAAGCCGCACGTGACGCGCCGATAGTCCTCCTCCGAAACGCCCAGGGAGCTGATCCCCAGGCAGAAGAGGCATGCGTCGTACCCGACCAGCCGCCCCGCCACTCCGGAGTAGTCGAGGAAGTCGTGATGGATGAGCTCGACGAGCTTCGGGTGTGCGCGTCCGGTGGGGCGCCGCACCACGACGAGCACCGTCTCGATGGAATCGTCTTCAAGGCACTCGATGAGAGCGCCCTCGCCGATCATTCCCGTGGCGCCGAAGATGATCACTCTCATGGCTGTGAGTGCACCTCCCGAATGACGAAGGGTGGAGTCCGGAGCCTAGAACGCCAGGCCCAGTCCGATGCCGAAAAACGCGTGACTGAAGTCGACCCGTGTGGCTGGCAAGGTCCGCGATGCGAGCTGGAGCGGCCCGACCTCGGTCGAGCCCACATACCGGTAGTGTAGCCGTAGATCGAGGATCAGCTTCTTGAACATCGGGAACTGCCCGGCCGCCTCGAGGAGCCCCCCGACCTTGGTCACCGTCGCTTCATCGATCTGCTCGTCTTCACTTCCCGCCCAGGTGCGCAGGCGGTAGTAGGCCGGCCCGATCCCGATGCTGGCGAACCCCGCGCGCAGGTTTGCCGTCGACGCGAACATCCTGAGGTGCGAGCCCATGGCGCTGTACCGCCCGAAGTCGGGAACGAGAACCTCGCTGAACCCGTCGGTTTCCGACGGAGTGGCCGACCCCGTCGAGATGGCCACCTCGAATCGCCTCCACTGGGAATAGCCCACGCGTAGGTTTGATCCCGGACCAGGGTCGGATGCCGTCACCGGATAGTCCCGATCCACGAAACAGCCCTCGATCTGGCATCCGCCCTCCATGAAGCTGCCGAAGCCGCCCGCTTCGAGCATCGCCTCGATTCCTATGGCCGGCCCCCCGGCCATGTACCCGAACGAAGCCGAAAGCGTCACCCGCGGTCGCGGCGAGAGCGCGTCCTGGGCCCCGCTGGCGAGACCAGGAAGCCGAACGATGCGGCGAGGATGCCCCAGGGACGTTGCGCCCAAGCAGCGTGAGTCATGCGTTTCAGCACGGCCAACTCCGTGTCGAGGCGATCGAGGACGATGGGCCGATACCCGGAGGACCCCTCGGGGCTCCACGGGGGACCGGATGGCGACCTTTGGTCCCGGGTGCCCGGGTAGGGGGTAACCGACTATCGCGGGATCGGGCCTGGTCCGACATTCGGAGGGAAGGAGGTGCTCCATGACCCCACGATGGCCACTCCCCGGTGCGATCGAGTCGACCGATCGTCGCGTCCGGTTGGGCGCGTGGCTCATCTGCGCGCTGTTCTGCACGGGGGTGCCCAACCACGCGATTGCCCAGGACGATCCGGTCCGGGTGGTCTTCCTCGACGTCGGCCAGGGTGACGCCGCGCTCATCCTGGCTCCCGAAGGACAGGCGGCCCTGATCGACGCCGGCCCGGGTGTCGATCTCACGCCGGCGCTGCGCCGATGGGGCGTGGACTCGCTCGTCCTCGCCGTCGCCTCCCATCCCCACGCGGATCACCTCGGGGGGATGCGCCAGGTGCTCCGGTCGGTTCCGGTCCGCAACTACATGGACAACGGCCAACCTTACACCACGGCGACGTACCAGGCGGTGATGGTGGAGCTGCGCAATCGACCGGAGATCGTCTACCTGCAGGCCGTCCCCCGCCGGCTGCAGCTCGGATCGGTCACGATCACGGTGCTTCCACCTCCCACGGATTCCGAGTCGAACCTCAACGACAACTCCGTCGGCCTGGTGATCGAGTACGGCGGCTTTTCGGCCTTCTTCTCAGGTGACTCGGAACGACCGGAGCTGGACCACTTTCTCCAGGTCGGTGCGGTACCGGATGTCACACTCCTGAAGGCACCCCCTCACGGGAGCGACGACGCCGTTCTGGAGTCATTCCTGCAGACGGCCAGGCCCGAGATCGTCGTCATTCCAGTGGGGTATGGTAATGACTATGGCCACCCGAATCCGGCCGCTCTCCGCACATACGGTCGGTTCGCCGAGGAGCTCCTCAGAACGGACGTGCACGGCGACGTGGTGGTCGCCGGCTATCGGGACG
>JARRLD010000204.1:0-8336 GCA_037387345.1 Gemmatimonadota bacterium | reverse complement strand
CGCCACCTGCGTGCGCTACGTGTCGGCTCCGGCGGGGCCGCCGCATCCGAGGCCATGGAGGTCGAGTGGGGCACGCCCCCGCCCGAAGAGTCCATCCAGGCCCTGAGGGAACGGTTCGGCTCGGGCAACGTGCTGGCGGTGGCCCTGGACATGTCCGTGGTGTTCGTGAAGCGCGTCGAGCTGCCTCCGCTGCCCGCCGAGGAGCGGCGGCACATGATCGCCATGGACCCCAGTCGGTACTTTCCCGTCCGTGACGAGGCGCTGGTGGCGGGGGTGCGGGAGGACGACCTGGTCGTCGCGGCCCGGGAAGGGCCCTTCGACACGTGGATGGACGCCCTGGATCGCCTCGGCTCCGTCGAGCGCGTGGAGCCGGCGCCGGCGTCGCTGATCCGCCACCTGGCCCACGGCGGGGCGAGGGATGGGCTCGTGGTCCTGACCGACCCCGCCGGCGGCGAGGTCACCCTGGCCCGCGTCGCGGACGGCCGGATGGAGGCCCTCCGGAAGGTCCCCTCGGACCCACGGGAGCTGGCGGAGCTGGCGTCAACCATGGCTCCCCACGCGGACGCGTGCGTGCTCGTGGCCTGGCAGGAGGAGCTCGCCGACGAGCTTCGGACCCGGCTGCCCTCGACCTCGGTGGGGCCGGCGCCCCATCCGCCGGGAGCGCCGGAATCGTTCGCCGTGGCCCACGGGGCCCTCCTCGGCCTGGACGACGGGGCCGACCTGACGCTCCGCTCCACCTCCCTCGAGGGGCGGCTGCAGGCGGCGCGACGCCGTCGTGCCGTGCTCCACGGCGCCGGGCTGGCGGCGGCCCTGGTCCTGCTCGGCTGGAGCGCGGATCACAGACGCGAAGCGGCGGTGCAGGCGCTCGAAGAGCGCATCGCCACGGTCGAGGCCGAAGCCGGACCGGTGCTCGAGCTCCGGAGCCAGGCCCAGGCGGTGGCCGACGAGCTGGGGCTTCTCGCCCGGGAGGCCTCCGAGCGGTCGAACCCTCTGGAGGTGCTTCTCGCCGTCACGCAGCTTCTCCCACCGGAGGCGCACCTCAACCACTTCACCGCCATCGGCGACGAGTGGGAGCTGAACGGGCTGGCCCGGGACGCCGCACGGCTCATCCCGCTCCTGGAGCAGAGCGACCTCTTCGCCGACGTCCGGTTCCGGACCGCCACGACCCGGGTCCGGGTGGCCAACGAGTTCTTCGAGAACTTCTCCCTGGTATTCCGCCATGTTCCGTCGACTTAGCCGCCGCGAGCGTATCGTGATCGCCGTCGGGGCGTCGGTGGTCGTCGTCGCCCTGGCGCTGGCCTGGGTGGTGATCCCCCAGGCCCGACGGTGGTCCGAGCGGGAGGCGCGCATCTCGCTGAGGAGCGAGCAGCTCGCCCGGCTCGAGGGGGTGCTGGCCCAGGAGGCCGAGGTGAGGGACGGCCTGGCGGCGCTCCAGCGCGAGCGCCAGGCGGCGGACCGACGCCTGCTGCAGGGCGGAACCGTCGCGGTGGCCGGCTCCAACCTCCAGCTCCTCCTGAACCGGTACGTGGCGGACAGCGGCATGGACCTGGAACGGGTCGACGCGGTGGGTCAGGCGGCGGATCAGGGACCGCTGCTGCAGATCCCCGCCCGGATCACGGTGCGCGGGGACATCCGCGAGCTGGTGGACCTCCTGGTCCGCCTCCAGGGCAGCGAGACGCTCCTGGCCGTGGAGGAGCTGGGGGTGAGCTCCACGCCCGTGCGGGGGCAGGTCGACGTGATCACGGCCTCCATCAGCCTGCACGGGTACGCCCGCAGCCCGGAGGCCGACGGGTGACCCGGCGGCAGGCCCGGGCAGTGCTGGCCACGACCGGAGCGTGTCTGCTCCTGGCGCTCGCGCTGTGGCTGGCTCCCCTCCGGCTTCCCTC
The DNA here is from genome assembly GCA_037387345.1 of Gemmatimonadota bacterium. Classification (GTDB taxonomy): domain Bacteria; phylum Gemmatimonadota; class Gemmatimonadetes; order Longimicrobiales; family Gaopeijiaceae; genus SZUA-318. The sequence continues at coordinate 6,450 of JARRLD010000204.1, read as the reverse complement.
GGCCGCCGCGGACGCCCAGGTGGCGGCGTTCGCCGTCGATCCGCCGGCCATCGCCGGGGAAGCGGTCGACCCACGGACGTACCAACCGATCGTGGAGGGCACCGTCCTGTCCCCCACCCGCGAGCCGCCCGAGCTGCGGACCGCAGCCGACACCGTGGAGGCCCCGGTTCCACCGCCTCGGGTGGAGCGGGCGCCGCAGTACCGGCTGGTCGGCCTCATCCGGGCCCGCGACGGCTACATGGCGCTCATCGACGCCGACCCCAACGTGCCCGGGGCCGAGGTCTACCGACTCGGTGACCAGGTGGGACCGTACCATCTCGTGGAGGCCAACGACACGTCGGTGACGCTGCGCGGCCCGCCGGGAACCCAGGTGCTCAAACTCGATCCCCTTCCAGGGAGGACCCCGTGAAGACAGGAATCGCGCCAACCGGCCTGCGTCGGTGGATGGTGCTGGCCGCAGTCGCGTTCACCCTGGGGTATCCCACGGCCTCCATGGCCCAGCAGTCGACCACGCTGAACTACGTGAACGCGGACATCCGGGGCGTGATCCGGAGCCTCGCGGCGATGCTCAGCCTGAACGTGATGATCACCGAGGACGTGCCGGACACCCGCGTGAGCTACAGCACCGCCGCTCCCGTGGCCTTCGCCGACGTCGGTCCCGTCCTGGAGGCCATCCTGGAGGCCGAGGGGCTGGTGCTGGTGGACCGCGGCCCCGTGGCGCAGGTCGTGTCGCTGTCGTCCGCTCCGGCCACGGGCACGGTGCACAGCGGGCGCACGCTGCCGGATCCCCAGCCCGTGGGGCTCATCACGCAGATCGTCCCGCTCGAGTTCATCAGCCCCGTCGACGCGCTCGCGGTGCTGGAGCAGCTGGCCGGCCCCATCTCCCGCCTCGAGGCGCTGCCGCGCTCCAACGGGATCATGATCACGGACCACGCCTCCAACGTGGCCCGCTTCCTCGAGCTGGTGCGCCAGATCGACTCCCGCGTCGAGGGAGAGGCGGGACGGCGCACCTACGTGTACCGCCTGAGACACGCCACGGCGTCGGAGCTGGCCCAGACCCTGGCCCAGGTCTACGGCCTCCGCCTGGCCCAGACGAGCGCACGGCCCCGGGTGCAGAGCCTCAGCGACCGCAGCCTGAGCTCGACGCTGGAGGGGTTCCGGCAGAGCGAGCTCAACGCGCTCAGCCTGCGTCAGGCCGAGTCCCAGGGCGTGTCGCTGCCCCCCACGTCCACGACGACGGGCTCCGATGCCGCCGCCGGGGAGGCGGGCCCGGACCAGAGCACCACCATCGTCGCGGACCTGGCCACCAACTCCCTGGTCATCCGCACGGAGCCCCCGAACTACCCCATCCTGCGGGCCACCATCGAGGAGCTCGACGTGCGGCCCCCGCAGGTGCTCCTGGAGGTGCAGGTGGCCGAGGTGATCCTGGACGAGGCCACCCAGTACGGCATCAACTGGTCGTTCCTCACCCAGAACGACGCCGCGACCCGCGAGACCACCGCGCGCCTGGGCGCGCAGCAGTACGCCGACAGCCTGATCACGGGCGTCCAGGACTTCGTCCTCAGGACGGTGCGCCTGGGCGAAGTGGACGTGCGCGCGCTGATCCGCGCCCTGGCCACCGACGCCGACGTGCGGCTCCTGTCCACGCCCCACGTGGTGGCGCTGAACAACGAGGAGGCCCGGATCCTGGTCGGCAGCCAGGTTCCCTTCACCCAGTCCACCCGGGCCGGCCTGGACGTGGTGGTGGACCAGGTGGTCCAGTACCGCGACGTGGGGGTGCAGCTCACCATGATCCCCACCATCAACGACGACGGCTACGTCACCTTCCGCATGCTGCAGGAGGTGAGCTCCCTCACCGCGCAGAACGTGGAGGCCGCGCTGGGGGCCTCGGTCATCAGCACCCGCGAGGCCGAGACCAGCGCGGTGGTCCGCAACGGCCAGACCGTGGTCATCGGGGGGCTCATCGACGAGTCGGACGAGGTGGTGGAGTCGGGCGTGCCCATCCTCAAGGACATCCCGCTCCTCGGCTACCTCTTCAAGAACCGGAGGACCCGGCGGCTCAGGACCGAGCTGGCCATCTTCGTGACGCCCCACGTGATCATGACCGACGAGGACGCTGCCTTGCTCTACCAGCGCTTCCGGGGGGAGATGGACGCCCAGGGGGCGCTGTCTCCCGACACGTCCGGCGTCGGGGAGGGCTTCTGAGCGTCGACGAGGGCCCGGGGAAGCCCCCCGGGGAGGACGGCCCCCCGCCGGAGGAGGACGAGCGCCTGAGCGCCCGTGACCTCCGGGACGCCGCGGCCGGGCCCTTCGCCCAGCGGCTGTCGCCGGAGTACATGGAGGAGCACTGCGTGCTTCCCCTGGGGCTGGCGCCCGACGGCCGGCTGCGGGTGGCGGTGGGCGGGGAGCTGGACCCCACGGTGCGCGACGAGCTGCGCCTCGCCCTGGAGCGGCCGCTGACGCTCATCGAGGCGTCCGCGGCGGAGATCCAGTCGGCGGTCCTGTCGGCGCAGCCCAGCGCCGAGGTCACGCCGCTGGATCTGCGAGCGGACGCCGAAGGCGGCGGGGAAGGGCAGGGGGCCATGCTGGACGACCTGAGGGCCCTGGCCAACCAGGCTCCGGTCATCCAGCTGGTCAACCTCATGCTGCTGGAGGCGCTGAAGCAGCGGGCCAGCGACGTGCACGTCCAGTCCACGGCCGAAGGGCTGCGGGTCCGCCAGCGCGTCGACGGCGTCTTGCACGACGTGGCCATGCACCCTCCGCGCTACCAGGCCGCGGTCATCAGCCGCATCAAGATCATGGCCAACCTGGACATCGCCGAGCGCCGCGTGCCCCAGGACGGGCGCGTGAGGCTCAAGCTGTCCGACCGGGAGCTGGACGTGCGGGTCTCCACGCTCCCCTCGGTCCACGGCGAGAGCGTCGTGCTCCGCCTCCTGGACCGGACGGCCGACATCCGGACCCTGGAGCGGCTGGGCATGGACGAGGCGACGGAGCGGCGATTCTCGCGGCTCGTGCAGCGCCCCAACGGGATCATCCTGGTCACCGGTCCGACCGGCTCGGGCAAGACCACCACGCTCTACGCCGCGCTCCAGCGCATCAACACGCCCGAGATCAAGATCATCACCGTGGAGGACCCGGTCGAATACCAGATCGACGGGCTGACCCAGATCGCCGTGAACCCGAAGGCGGGCCGCACCTTCGCCACGGCGCTGCGCTCCATCCTGCGCCACGACCCGGACGTGGTCATGGTCGGGGAGATGCGGGACCGGGAGACGGCGGAGATCGCCATCCAGGCGGCGCTGACCGGGCACCTGGTGCTGTCCACCCTGCACACCAACGACGCCCCCAGCGGCGTCACGCGCCTTCGGGACATGGGGGCCGAGCCCTACCTGCTGGCAGCCACGGTGCAGGGGATCCTGGCCCAGCGCCTGGTCCGCAGGATCTGCGAGGAGTGCGCCGGGCCCCACGAGCTGGAGGACGGCGAGCGGGAGTGGGCCGACGAGCTGGGGCTGCCCACGGAGGGTGGGACCTTCCGCCGGGGGCGTGGATGTCCGCACTGCAGCGGCACGGGCTTCCGCGGCCGGGCCGGCGTGTACGAGCTCATGGTGTTGACCGAGACGATCCGGAGCCTGGTGGTGCGGGGCGAGTCCCTCGACGAGATCCGCCGCACGGCCCGGGCCGAGGGCATGACGCCGCTGCACGAGGTGGCGTGGGCCCAGGCGGTCGCCGGCGTCACCACGGTGGGCGAGGCTGCCCGCATCGCCGGTGAGGAGCACACGGCGTGAGCACCCGGTTCCGGTACCGGGCCTCCACCGACCGCGGAGAGGTGGTCGAGGGCGTCTCCGAGGCCCCGTCCCGGGATCAGCTCCTCACGCAGCTGAGGGAGCGCCACCTGCACGTGGTGTCCATCGACGAGGTGGCCCCGGCGCGGGCCCGGGCGTCGGGCCGCTTCCGGCGGGACGCGGCCGTCACGCGCTGGGCCCGCAACTTCGCCGCCCTGGTGGGCGCCGCCACGCCGGTGGAGCGGGCGCTGCAGGTCTCCGCCGACCAGTCGGGCCACGAGGGGCTGGCCCGGGTGCTCGGCGAGGTGCGGGCGGCCATCCACGCCGGCGAGAGCCTCTCGGACGCGCTGGCCCGTCACCCCCGGTGGTTCCCCGCCGTGATGCCCGCCATGGCCCGGGCCGGGGAGGCGAGCGGGGCCATGGGCGAGGTGTTCGAGCAGGTGGCCGACTACCTGGAGGAGGTGTCGGACCTGCGCTCCCAGGTGCGCTCGGCGCTCATCTACCCGGCCCTCATGGCGGCGGTGGCCGCCGTCGGCGTCGCGGTGCTCCTGCTCTGGGTCGTGCCCCGGTTCGCCGGCATCCTCCAGGACATCGGCGGCACCATGCCGCTGAGCACCCGGGCCCTGATGGCCACCGGCACGTTCGTCGCCGACTTCTGGTGGCTCCTCCTGGGCCTCGGGGTGGCGGCGGGCCTGGGCGCCCGCGAGTGGCTCCGCAGGCCGGCGAACCGGCAACGGTGGCACCGGAGCCGACTGTCCTGGCCGGTGGTGGGCGACCTGGAGATCAAGGTCGTCTCCGCGCGGTTCACCCGCACCCTGGGACTTCTCCTGACCCATGGGGTCCCGCTGCTCCCCGCGCTCCGCATCGCCCGGGCCGCGGTGGACAACCTCCACGTGGGCCAGGCCCTTGAGCGGGGCATGGCCGGGGTGGCCGAGGGACACTCGCTGGCCCAGAGTGTACGAAAGACGTTGCCCCCGCTGGCGGCGGAGATGCTGGCGGTGGGAGAGGAGAGCGGACGCCTGGACACCATGTGCCTCAGGGTGGCCGACACCTACGACAAGGAAGTCCGGAGGACGGTGAAGGTGGCGGTGTCGCTGCTGGAGCCCGCCATGATCATCGTCTTCGGAGTCCTCGTGGGGATGGTGGCCCTGGCCATGCTCCAGGCCATCTACAGCGTGAACACGAACCTGAGTTGAGCCCCATCATGAAGCTTCGTCCGAACTCGCACCCGGTACCCCGCGGATTCACGCTGATCGAGCTGATGGTGGTCGTCATCGTGCTGGGCCTCCTGGCCGGCCTGGTGCTGCCCCAGATCACCGGAAGGGTGTCCGACGCGAAGCTGGCCACGGCCCGGACGCAGATCGAGATGATGGGCGTCGCCCTGGACAGCTACCGCCTGGACAACGGCCGCTACCCCACGACCCAGCAGGGCCTGGAGGCGCTGCGGACCGAGCCGACCACCGAGCCGCTGCCCAACAACTGGCGGGGGCCCTATCTGCGCCGCGAGGTGCCCGTGGACCCCTGGGGCCGGAGCTACGAGTACCGGAGCCCGGGCGAGGAGAACCCGACCAGCTACGACCTCTTCACCCTGGGGCTCGACGGCCAGCCCGGCGGCGAGGGCGAGGACGCCGACATCACGAGCTGGCAGTGAGGTTTCGTGGGACCCGGTGACGGGGCGGTGACGGGGCGAACGGCCTGGGGCCCCGGTCGCGGTGGCCCGTCCGTCGCTGGCACCTGTGGCGCGCGGCTTCCGGGTTCACGCTGCTGGAGATCGTCGTCGTGCTCATCGTGATGGGGCTGGCAGCCGCTCTGGTCGTGCCCGCCCTGCGCCCTCCGCAGCCGAACGAGCCCTCGGCCTCGCTGCAGGGCGTGATCCGTTGGGTTCAGGACCTGGCGGTGCGGCGGGGCGAGACGGTGCTGCTCGACGTTTCCGCCCAAGGCGCGTGGACGGCCCACGGGGCCGCGTCGCTGGAGGTGGGGCCGCTCGGCGCCGGAGAGCTGGACGGTGAGCCGCCCCGGTACGGATTCTCGCTCCGGGTGGGTCCCATGGGCTCCTGCGGCCTGACCCTGGAGGCCGACACCCTGGGGTGGCGCCCGCCCCTGGATCCGCTGACCTGTCGCGTCGTCACCCCATGAACCGGCGCGGGCTGACCCTGCTGGAGACCATGGTGGCCCTGGTCATCCTGGGCCTGGTGGTGACGGCCTCGTTCCAGCTGTACGCCTCGGCGCTCCGCTCCGCCGCCGGCGCCCGGGAGTGGACCACGGCCACCGCGTACGCCGAGGAGGGCATGGAGCTCGCCAAGCTCGATCCTGCGGGCATGGTGGCCCGGGGCGTCGTGGCCCTGGAGGATGGGTTCCAGCGACAGGTGCAGGTCCGCGGCCTTGCGGGGCGCCTCTCCGAGGTCACTGTCACCGTGACCTTCCCCGAGGGCGGGCTCTTCGAGGTGAGCCGGCTGGTGAGCGCCCCATGAGGCGGCGAGGCGGGTTCACCCTGGTGGAGGTGATGGTGGGCCTCGTGATCACCAGCGTGGTGGCGCTCCTGGTCTACGGCGCCATCGGCACCGCGGCGGACACCCAGGCCCGTCTGGCCGACGGCCGCACGGCGGTCCGGGGGGAGATGGCCTGGCGAGCCCTCGTCGCCGCCGCGGTGCGGGGCATCCGCTCCGGC
>JARRLD010000203.1:0-7396 GCA_037387345.1 Gemmatimonadota bacterium | reverse complement strand
CCTTCATCCCTGAGCCCATCCCCCCGGTCATCATGGAGCCCGTGGCCCAGTGCCCCCCGATGCCGAGCCCGTGGCGCGCGTTCACATTACGGTAGCCACGTCGCGTCCTTCCCTCCTCAATCCCCGCTGGCCGGCAGGGGCTCGACGCCGGTCAACTCCCTTTCGTGTGCGCGGGCCGACATCCGCAACGCCGCCTCCTGCCACAGCGAGTAGATCGCCGGGATCACCAGAAGCGTCAGCAGGGTGGCCGAGATCATCCCCCCTACCATGGGCGCCGCGATCCGACGCATCACGGTGGCCCCTGCACCGTGACCCCAGAATATGGGGAGGAGCCCACCCACGATGGCGGTGACGGTCATGACGATGGGGCGGACGCGCAGCGCTGCACCCTCGATGACGGCCTCCCGCAGGGAGCGGGCGGTGGCCTCTCGGCCACGGTGCTTGTCCCAGGCGTTCCCGAGATAGAGGAGCATGATCACCCCGATCTCGGCGGCGACGCCGGCCAGGGCGATGAAGCCCACTCCGGTAGCCACCGACCAGTTGAAGCCGAGCAGAGCCATGATCAGCACGCCCCCCACCAGGCTGAAGGGGAGGGACAGCATCACGATGAGGGTCTCCCCCACCCTCCCGAAGTTCAGGTACAGCAGGAGGAAGATGATGACGAGCGTGGCGGGCACCACAAGCTGTAGCCTCTCCTTGGCCCGCTGCATGTACTCGTACTGTCCCGACCACTGGAGGCTGTAGCCCGGCGGAAGCTGAACCATGCTCTGGACCATGGCCTGGGCCCGAGTCACGTACGAGCCCAGGTCTGATCCCTCCACGTCCACGAAGACCCAGGCGGTGGGGAACGCCTGCTCGGTCTTCACGGCCATGGGACCTCTCACGGTGCGGATGCGCGCCACCTGACCCAAGGGGATCTGGGCGCCTCCGGCGCCCATGGGCATGCCCTTGATGCCCGTCATCGCGCCCGAACCGCCCATCGCGTTACCACTCGTACCGCTCGATCCCTCCATGCCCGCCATCGTGGCGGGCGCCGCCATGGAGGCCATGGCGGGCTGGCGTGGTCCAACCGGCACCAGGATCTCGGCCAGCTTCTCGGGCTGATCGCGGAGCTCCTGGGGATACCGGACGCGCACCGAGTAGCGCTCCCGTCCTTCCACCGTGCGCGTGATACTCATCCCGCCGATGGCCGAGGCGATGACCATCTGGATCTGGCTGACGTTGAGCCCGTAGCGTGCCGCCGCGTCACGGTCGATGTCGATGTCCAGGTACGAGCCCGACACCACGCGCTCACCGAAGGCGGAGCGGGTGCCGGGGACCATGCGCACGGCGGCTTCCACCTCCGTGGCCAACCGCTCCAGCTCGGTGAGCTCGGGCCCGAAGATCTTCACGCCCACCGGGGTGCGAATCCCGGTCGCCAGCATGTCGATGCGACCCTTGATGGGCATGGTCCACGAGTTGCTGATGCCCGCGAAGCGCACAGCACCGTCCATCTCGTCCACCAGGGCCTCGTAGGTCATTCCCTCCCGCCACTCGTCCTGGTCCTTGAGGACGATGGTGGTCTCGAACATGGACAGGGGCGCGGGATCCGTCGCCGTTGTGGCCCGGCCCGCCTTGCCGAAGACGCTCTGCACCTCGGGGAAGGACGCCAGGATGGAGTCCTGCACACGCAGGGTCTCCGACGCCTTCGCGATGCTGATGCCCGGCAGGGTGGTGGGCATGTAGAGGATCGTTCCCTCGTTGAGCGGCGGCATGAACTCGGAGCCGATGCGGCGCATGGGAAGGACCGTGAGCACGACGGCCGCCGCTGCGGCGGCCACCACCGGCCAGCGGTTGTCCAGGACGAGCTCCAGCACGGGCCGGTAGACCCCAACGAGGAGCCGGTTGACCGGGTTCTTCCGCTCCCGGTGGATCCGCCCCCGGATGAAGAGCCCCATGGTCACGGGCACCAGGGTCACCGATAGCAGGCTGGCGCTGGCCATGGCCAGGGTCTTGGTCCAGGCGAGCGGTTTGAAGAGCCGGCCCTCCTGGGCCTCGAGGCTGAAGACCGGGAGGAAGGAGACCGTGATGATGAGCAGGCTGAAGAAGAGGGCCGGGCCGACCTCCTTCGATGAGCGCACCACCACGTCCCATCGCTCACGAGCACTCAGCACCCGGGTGTGCAGATGGTCGCCGCCCTGGTCGCCCGGCAGGGTGACACCCATCTCCCGGGCCCTCTCCCTCTTCTCGTCGATGGCCCGCTCCAGGTGTTTGTGCATGTTCTCGATCATGACGATGGCGGCGTCGATCATGGCTCCGATGGCGATGGCGATGCCGCCGAGGCTCATGATGTCGGCGCCCAGCCCCAGGGTCCGCATGGCGATGAACGCCATGAGGATCCCCAACGGGAGCGTGAGGACGGCCACCAGGGCGCTGCGCACGTGCACCAGGAAGATCACGGTGACCAGCGCCACCACCAGGGACTCTTCCAGGAGCTTCTCCTTGAGGGTGTCGATGGCCCGATGGATCAGGTCCGAGCGATCGTAGACGGGGGTGACCAGGATACCTTCGGGCAGCGCCGACTCGATGGACGCGAGCTTCTCCTTCACACGTCCGATGGTGGCCAGCGCATTCTCTCCGAAGCGCATGACGACGATGCCGCCCACCACGTCTCCCTTGCCGTCCAGGTCGGCCACGCCCCGGCGTATGTCCGGTGCCATGCGGACCTCGGCTACGTCGGCGACCCGCACGGGGGTGCCGTGGTCCGTGGCCATGACCACCACGCTCTCGATGTCCTCGAGGCTCCGCAGGTAGCCAAGCCCGCGGATCATGTACTCCCGCTCGGCCATCTCCAGGACCATGGCGCCCACGTCCTGGTTGGAGGCGCGGATGGCCTCCATCACCCCGATCACCGAGATGCCGAAGCCCCGCAGGCGGGCAGGGTCCACCGTCACCTCGTAGACCTGCTCGTAGCCACCCACCGTAGCGACCTCGCTCACCCCCGGCACGGCAGTGAGCTGATAGCGGAGATACCAATCCTGGTAGGATCGGAGGTCCGCCAGCGACCAGGTGCCCGTCGTATCCACGAGGGCATACTGGTAGATCCACCCCAGCCCCGTGGCGTCGGGACCGAGCGAGGGCTGGGCCCGCTCGGGGAGCCGACCCCGGATCGCCGACAGATACTCGAGGACCCGGCTCCGGGCCCAGTACAGGTCGGTGCCGTCGTCGAAGATGACGTAGACGAACGACGTTCCGAAGAAGGAGTACCCCCGTACGGTCTGCGCGCCCGGGACCTTGAGCATCTCGGAGGCCACCGGATACGTGACCTGGTCCTCGACGATCTGGGGAGCCTGGCCAGCATAATCCGTCCGGACGATCACCGGGACGTCGGACAGGTCGGGCAGGGCCTCCAGGGGCATGCTCCGCATGGCGACGATGCCTGCTGCGGCGACGAACAGCGCCCCCACCAGCACGAGGAACTTGTTCCGGACGGATGCTTCGATGATGCGCTTCAGCATGGAACCGGCCCCCTACTCGCGGTTGGAGTGATCCATGCCTTCCATCCCCCCGGACCCTCCGGTGGTGTCCATCCCCTCCATGCCGCTCATGTCGCCCGCCATGGTGCCCAGGTTCGATTCGGCGTCGACCAGGAACGCGGCGGAGGAGACCACCCGGTCGCCCGGATTCACACCCCCCAGAAGCTGCACGAAGCGGCCCGAGGTCCTTCCGGGTCGCACCTCTCTCGGGAGGAGCGCTCCGTCGGGACCCTGGACGAAGACCAGGGCCCGCTCCCCCGTGGAGAGCAACGCGCTCCGCGGCACCACCAGCGTGGTATCGGTCGGCGGCACCTGGAGGCGGATCTCGGCGTACATGCCCGGCCGGAGGGCGCCGTCCTCGTTGGGCAGCTCCAGGCGTACGTGGGCCGTGCGGTCCTGGACCGAGACCGTCGGGTACAAGTAGGTGACCCGACCGGTGAACGTGCGCCCCGGATAGGCCTCGAAGAAGACCAGGGCCCCCTGTCCCTCCTTGACCACCCCAAGGTCCTTCTCGAAGACGTCGGCCTCGATCCACACGCGGCTCAGGTCGGCGATGCGGTAGACCGTCATGCCGGGCATGATGCGGTCGCCTTCCACGACGTTCTTCTCCACCACGATGCCCGAGGTCGGAGCGTGCATGGTCAGCGTCTTGGTGGGCTCGATGCTCTCCTCGATCCGTCGGACCTCCTCCGCGGGAATGTCCCAATACGCCAGGCGGCGGCGAGCCGAGGCCAGCAGCTCCGCAGCGTTGTCCTTGGGGCGGCCCTCCGTGGCCTCCCTCAAGAGCCGCACGGCCAGGATGAGCTCCTCCTGGGCCGTCACCAGGGCGGGGCTGTAGACCTCCATGAGGGGCTGGCCCGCATGGACCGGCGCGCCGGTGAAGTCCACGTGGAGCCTCTCCACCCATCCGTCGACCTTGGGGTTCACCGTGGCCAGGCGGGTCTCGTCGTAGGCCACGGTCCCCACCGTGCTCACGAAGATGGGGAGCTGACGCCGCTCTACCGTGGCGAACGTCACACCGATGCGCCGGGCCCCCTCGGCGTCCAGCATCACGGGCTGCTGACCCTCGGCCGCCGCCATCATGGCAGCATGGTCGTGTCCCTCCTGGACCGTGGCGGCGCCGGGAGCATCCGTGGAGCTGAGGCGAAACGCCACCACACCCAGGGCGACCACGAGGATGGCTGCCGAGAGGATGATCTGCTTTCTGGTGCTCATCGTTCCTCCGCGAGGAGATTCTCGGACACAGGGATGGCACGGCCCACGGCAGACTCGAGCGCCGCCACCGCCTTGCCGTACTCGCCGAGGAGCTGGTAGAGCTCCCCCTGGTACTGGTTCACGGTCATCTGGGCACCCACGAGGGTGAGGAAGTCCACGCTCCCGACGCGGTAGGAGCTGAACGCCGACTCCACCGTCGCCTCCGCCTCGGGGATCACCTCGTCGCGGTACAGCTCCGTGAGGGTCCGGGCCCGCTCCAACTCGGCGAGGAGCTCACCGATGCGGGCGTCCACCTCGGCCTCCAGGCTTCCCAGCTCGGCTTCCGCCAGTCGCTCCATCGCAGCCGCCTCGTCCCGGGCGGCGTACTGCCGGCTACCGGCATGGATGGGCAGGCTGAAGCCCACCATGGCCGAGCCCATGCGCTCGGTTCCGGTGCCCCGATCCCGCTGGCCATAGGAGAGGCCCACGGTGAAATCGGGCCAGATCTGCTTGCCTGCCAGCTCCCGGCGCTTGCCGGCCTGCGCCACGCTCATCCGCCCCCGTGCCAGGGCGGGCCGACTCTCCTGGGCCCACACCAGCAGCGTATCAGCTGCGGGCACGTCCAGGGGCAAGGGCCCCAGGACCGGAGACGGCACGGGGGTCTCCGCAGGGTGGTCCAGCAGGGCATTGAGCCGCGCGGCCATCGATCGCCGCATGGCCTCCATCTTCCAGATCTCGCCCTCCAAGCGCGCGACCTCCACATCGGCCCGGAGTACGTCGGCCTGCCTGCCTCGTCCCGACCCGTACAGGGCCTTCGCCACCTCCCGGAAGTCGGTGAGGAGATGCAGGGTCTCGGCCATGACTTCGATGCGCCGGTCCAGGGAGTACAGGTCGTAGAACATGGACGAAGCCCTGCTTCGGACGTTCCACCACGTCTCGTCCGCACCCGCCTCCGCCATCTCCCGACCGTAGGACGCGATGTCCCCCTTCAGCGCGAGCTTCCCGGGAAACGGCAACATCTGCATGAGCTGCACCGCGGGGGCCATGGACATGGGCATGTCGGTACTCAGGTCCGGCACCCCGAAATTCATGACCCCGAGCTGGAGCATGGGATCGGGAAGCGTGGAGGCTTCAGGCTCCCGGTGGGCGGCGGCCTCGGCGGCGGCCCACATGGCCCGAAGGCGCGGGTTCCGCTCCCTGGCCAGGGCCAGGACCTCCTCGAGCCGGAGCTGATCCGGCGACTGTGCTCCCCCAGGCCCGGAAACGAAAAGGACGGCTGCGGCCGCAAGGAGACCGGCACGGGCCGACTGGGGTGATCTCACGGCATCCGCTCTCAGCTGCTGGTGGACCAGTAGACCTGCGGAAGCTGACGCCGGCGGGGTGAACGGCCGATGAGATCAGGATGAAGAAAACTTCACGGGGCGGAGCCCACGGCGGCCCGTCGCCGGCGCCGCTCCGCCGCGTGACGATCCGCCCGGAATCCGCACGATCACCCGCGCGCCGCCCTCCCCTCGGTTGTCGGCCCGAACGGTCCCCGCGTGAGCCTCGGCCACCGCCTTCACGATGGCCAGGCCCAATCCGGTGCTTTCTGCCCCCTCGCCCGTGTGCGTGCGGGCCTCGTCGGCTCGTGAGAAGCGGTCGAAGGCCCTCTCGGGGTCGCCCGTGAACCCCGGGCCGCCGTCGGACACGGTGAGCTCCAGATCGCCGCCGTCGTCTCGCACTTCAACCGCCACGGTTCCACCCGGCGGCGAATAGCGGATCGCGTTGTCGACCAGGTTCCAGACGACCTGGCCCAGCAGGCTCGGGTCCACCATCGCCCAGACCTGAGTGGAGGAGTCCAGGGCCAGCTCCACCTCCTTCTCCCCGGCCCGTACCTCGAGACGATCCAGCACCCGCGCGGTCACGGCGGCGGCGTCGGTTTCCTCGGGTCGTGCTCGGAGGGCCCCCGAGTCCGATCGGGCCAGCACCAGGAGGTCTGCGCTGATCCGGGAGAGGCGGTTCACCTCCTCCAACGTGCTGGCCAGGACCTCTCGATACTCGTTCGTGCTCCGCTCCCGCCTCAGGGCAAGCTCGAGCTCTCCCCTCATCACCGTGAGCGGCGAGCGGAGCTCGTGGCTGGCGTCGGCGGTGAACCGTCGCTGAGCCTCGAACGCCTGTTGGAGCCGCCCCAGCATCGTGTTCAGGACGTCCACGAGGCGCCGGTACTCCTGGGTATCGGCGTACGCGTGGATCCGCCGGTCCAGGGATCCCGCGCCCATGTCCTCGGCCTGATCGATGACCTCGTGAACCGGGCGGACCGCCCGGTCGGCCAGCCAGCGGGCCCCCAGGAAGGCCGCGACGGTGAGGGCCAGGCAAAGCACGATCAGGAAGCCGATCACCCGGGTCAGGAGCTGGTCTCGCGCCCCAAGGGAGCCGGCCACCTGGAGGACGTGGTGAGCGTGGGCCGCCCAAGCCTCTCCAGGGGGTAGTAGAGCGTCCGCACCGGCACCCCCTGGAAGCGGTGGTCCGCCCACACCAGCTCGCCCTCGGCCGCCCGCCGCAGATGGGCGGTGTCCAGGGGCAGATCCTCGGTCATGAACTGGCTGCGCAGCAGGCTCCGGCCATCGGCGTCCCAGATCTGGGCATAACGGATCAGGTCGCGGACGGACGAGGCCTCGTCGGGCGTGAGCTCCCACTCGTGGAAATGC
>JARRLD010000202.1:0-15134 GCA_037387345.1 Gemmatimonadota bacterium | reverse complement strand
CGCCGGAAGCAGTGGACCTGCCGGCCGATCTGGAGGGGCAGGAAGTGGCCGATCCAGACGGCGCCGAGTCCGGCGGCGCCGATCCGGGAATCACCGAGCCGGACGACGCCCCGGAGGTCCTCGGAGATTCCGTGCCCGCGGACGGCGAGGTCGAGGAATCCGCCGTGTCCGTGGAGCCGCTGGCCGTCGTTCGGCGCGATCACGCCGTCGGCGGCGAACACGTGTGCATACTGTCCGGCGGGACCGTCCGTTGTCGCGGTGCAAACGACCGGGGTCAGTCCAGGGGCACAGGTGCGGGTCCGCTGCGCTCCCTGGTCGCCGGCCTGTCTCACACGTGCGGCCTGGACGATGCCGGCGCTGCCGTGTGCTGGGGTGGGAACGAGTCCGGACAGCTCGGCGACGGCTCCCGGTCGGATGGCGCTCGGGCCCGGCCGGTCCAGGGTGAGCTGCGATTCGCCATGCTGGCAGCCGGCGTGTACCACACCTGCGGCCTGGACCGCGCCGGACGGATCCACTGCTGGGGCGGCAACCCCGACGGACAGCTCGGGGACGGCACCCGCGACGATCACTCGGAACCCGGCCTGGTGGAGAGCAGCGCCGTGTTCCGGAGCGTCGTGGCCGGGTGGAATCACACCTGTGGCCTGGAGATCACCGGGGGCGTCCTCTGCTGGGGCTCGAACGACGACGGTCAGCTCGGCGACGGGAGTCGCCGGGAGCGCCCGTCGCCCGTCAGGGTGCCAGGGACCTTTTCGGCGCTCGCGGCCGGGAGCGCCCACACGTGCGGCATCCGCGGAGGGCGGGCCCTCTGCTGGGGCGACAACAGCTTCGGGCAACTCGGCGATGGCACCACCACGAGCCGCAGCCGCCCCGTGGCCGTGCCGAATCTCGGAGATGGGGTGGTCGAGATCACCGCCGGCGCCATGCATACGTGCGCCCTCCTCGAGGGCGGGACCCTGTACTGCTGGGGTCAGAACCTGCGTGGCGAGCTCGGAGACGGGACCACCCAGGATCGGGTCAGGCCCACGCTCGTAGCCGGGCGTCTGGCGTTCCGCTCCGTGAAGGCCGGGGGAGCCGCCACCTGCGCCTTCTCCACGGACGGCTCCGAGTACTGCTGGGGTCAAAACCGAAGCGGACAGCTCGGGGACGGCAGCCGCACCGACCGCGCCGTGCCCACGCGGGTCGTCTCACGCTAGCCGGAGCGCCTTTCCAGGCGAGAGCGCCGGTCGCATCTTGACGGGCCATGCCCAGCCTCGACACACGCTCAGGTAGCCCCTCCGGCCAGGTTCCTACTTGTCCGAGATCGAACCCCGCCTGACCGCCGCCCTCGCCGAACGCTATCGCATCGAGCGGGAAGTCGGTGCCGGCGGTATGGCCATCGTCTTCCTGGCCGAGGACGTGAAGCACCACCGGCAGGTCGCGGTGAAGGTCCTGCGCCCTGAGCTCGCGGCAGCCATTGGCCATCAACGTTTCCTGCGGGAGATCGAGATCTCGGCGGGGCTCAGCCATCCCCACGTGCTGCCGCTGTATGACTCCGGTGAGGCGGATGGGCTGCTCTACTGTGTGATGCCGTACGTCGAGGGGGAGTCGCTGCGCGACCGGCTCGAGCGCGAGAAGCAGCTGCCCCTGGACGATGCGCTGCGCTACAGTCGCGAGGGGGCAGACGCCCTGTCCTACGCGCATTCCCGCGGCGTCATCCACCGTGACATCAAGCCAGAGAACATCATGCTGGGCAGCGGGCACGCGGTCGTGACCGACTTCGGGATCGCCCGGGCCATCGACGCCGCGGGGGGAGAGCGGTTGACGCAGACGGGCGTGGCGGTGGGAACTCCGACCTACATGAGCCCGGAACAGGCCGCGGGTGATGAAGAGATCGACGGGCGCAGCGATCTCTACGCCCTGGGATGTGTGCTGTTCGAGATGCTGGCGGGCCGACCGCCGTTTGCGGGAGCGACGGTCGAGAGCGTGGTGCGCCAGCACCTGCTGGCCGACCCGCCGTCGGTGACGAACATCCGGCCGGCGGTGCCGGCGGAGGTGGCCGCAGCCGTGCAGCGGGCGCTGGCCAAGAATCCGGCGGACCGGTTCAACCCGGTGGCCCAGTTCTCCCAGGCGCTGAGTGGACCGCCGCGGGCTACGGCTTCGGTCGAGCGACCCTCGCGCCGTACCCGCCATCTCGTAATCGGGCTGGGTGCGCTGGCCGTGCTCCTGGGGGGTGGTCTCTACCTCCAGTGGACCCGACCGGGGTCGGCCCCGGCGGTGGGCCGCACCGTGCAGGTGACGCGCGACCCCGGGCTCGAGCTCGACCCGGCGCTCTCGCCGGACGGCCAGCTGGTCGCCTACGCGGCCGGCCCGGCCGACGCGATGCGGATCTTCGTGCGACGCGTGGACGGTGGTGGCACGGTGGCGTTGACCGAGAACGCGATCGGCAGCCTTCGCTGGCCACGCTGGTCACCGGACGGTACGCAGATCGCCTATCAAGCGCCCGACGGGATCTACGTGGTTCCGGCGCTGGGGGGGTCTCCGCGGCTGGTGGTGCGGGCTCCGGAGCTGCAGGTCAGGATCAGCGAGAGCTCCCTGCTGCCCCTGACGGGCCTCGACTGGTCGCCGGACGGGCGGTCCATCGTCTTCGGCGGCAACTACGGGGCGGAGGGCCTCTACCTGGTCCCCATCGCCGGCGGTCAGCCGCGACGCATCGCCGGCCCCCGCGAGCCGAATGCGCCGGCCTGGTCGCCCGACGGATCGAAGATCGCCGTCACGTCGGGGAACCTGGAGTTTTCGTTCGGGATCGCCTACCTGGGGAACCAGGGCGCCTCGTCCATCTGGGTCGTCCCTGTCGAGGAGGGCGAGCCGGTCCGCGTCACCGAGGAGGCGTACCAGGACATCAGCCCCGTCTGGTCGGCCGACGGACGCCACCTGTTCTGGGTGTCGGATCGCGGCGGGGCCCGCGATGTCTATCGCGTCTCGGTGGATAGGAGGGGAGCCCCGCAGGGCGACCCGCAGCGACTGACGACGGGGTCGAACGCCCAGGCAATCACGCTCTCCGCCGATGACCGCATGCTGGCGTACGCCAGCATGCGCACGCTCTCCAACGTCTGGTCGATGCCGGTGCCACCCGCGGGTGCCCGCACCCCGGTATCGATCTCCGCCGCCCGGCCGGTCACGACGGGTAACCAGACCATCGAGGACGTCGACGTCACCCGGGACGGCCAGTGGTTGGTGTTCGACTCGGATCGGAACGGCAACTCGGACATCTACAAGATGCGGGTGGGAACGACCGAGCCGGTCCAGCTGACCATCGACCCGGCCGGCGACTACAGCCCGGCCTGGTCATCCGACGGGCGACGCGTCCTCTTTCATTCGCTGCGCTTTGGCAACCGCGACCTCTTCACCGTCGAAGCGGACGGAACCGGACTGACGCGCCGGACCCGAGGCACGGCCCACGAGCTGGACGGGGACTGGTCGCCGGACGGCGATGCTGTCGTGGCGGAGGTGATGGATGCAGAAGGAATCGCGGAGCAGAGCTTCTTGGTCCTGCCATTGGAAGGCCCCGAGTCGGGGGCTCGGCGACTGCCGGCGACTGGCGACTTCGCCGCCTGGTCGCCGGACGGCAGGCTGATCGCGTACCACGCCCTCGACGGGATCCGCGTGATCGCGCCCGACGGCGGCGACTCGCGGCTCATCGTATCGAACGAAGAAGACGGGAGCGAGGCCTTCTACGCCGCCTGGTCGCCCGATGCCCGCACGCTCTACTACCTCGCCCGGGGCGAGGACGGCTGGATGATCCGGGCCGCCCCCCGCGACGGGAGCGCGAGCCGGGTGCTCGTGGTCTTCGACGATCCGACCCGGCAGCACAGCCGCTACGGATTCGCCACAGACGGCAGCGTCTTCTACTTCACCATGGGCGCGCACGAAAGTGATGTCTGGGCCCTGGAATTCGACACAAGATGACGCGTACGGCGTAGTCCGCCGCCTCGCGCCGTGGCTTCTCCTCGACGCGGACCGGAGGTAGGGCCATGTATCGACGAGACTTCCTTCAGCGTATGAGCGCCGCCGCGGCCCTGCCCTGGCTCGCGGGGGCCGACCGGGACCTGGACGAGCTGCGCCGACAGCTGGCGGCGGCCCACGACGACGCGGCCTTCTGGAAGGTGGTGCGCAGCCAGTTCTTGCTTCGGCCCGGACTGGTGCACCTGAACGCCGCCACCATCGGGGCCACGCCCCGACCCGTGGTGAGCGCTCTGACCGACTATCTGTGGGAGGTCGAGAGCGATCCTCAAGACCAGGTATTCGGAACGCCCAGTCGACGCATGGAGGACGTGCGCGCCCGGGCGGCCGACTTCCTGGGAGCCGACCTGGACGAGGTGGCGCTGACGCGGAACACCACGGAAGGCATGAACATGGTGGCGCAGGGACTGGAGCTGAAGCCTGGCGACCAGGTGCTGACCACCGATCACGAGCACCCCGGGGGAAGTGTTTGCTGGGAGTACCTGGCGGAGCGCCGGGGCGTGGAGATCGTGCGCATCGAGATGCCCGCGACCGTCTCGTCGACGGAAGAGGCGGTGGAGCTGGTGCGGAGCCACCTGACGCCCCGTACGCGGGTATGCTCCTTCAGCCACGTGAGCACCATCACGGGGCTGGTCATGCCCCTCGCGGCCATCGCCGAGCTCACCCGGCCCCGGGACATCGTGCTGGTGTGCGACGGTGCCCAGGCGCCGGGCATGCTCGACGTGGACGTGCACGCGCTCGGGGTGGACACCTACGCGTCGAGCTCCCACAAGTGGATGCTGGCGCCCAAGGGCTCGGGTCTGCTCTATGTTCGCAAGGAGGCCCAGGAACGGGTGAACCCCCTGTTCCTGCACTCCGGGTACCGCGCCTATACCGCGTCGGGCGGCACGCGAAACGTGGCGGGCTTGCTGGCTCACGGGGTGGCCATGGAGTTCCACGACGTTCTGGGCCGTGACAGGGTGGAGGCCCGCTGCCGCGAGTTGCGTCGGTACGTGAGGGGGGCGCTGAGCTCCGTGGACGGGGTGCGGATCCTCACACCCGCGGACGAGACCCTCTGCGGTGGGATGCTCACCATTTCCTTGGAGCGGGGGGACGCGGGTGAGATCCGGTCGACGCTGGCCGCCGACCACGACGTGGTGCTGAAGCGCGGCAGCACCAGGTACAACGCCCTCCGCTTCTCGACCCACGTGTTCAACAGCGAAGCCGACGTGGACCGGGCTGTGGCGGCGCTGGCGGAGGTGATCCGAGGAGCATGATGAAGAGGAACCAGGTCCCCGTTGTCGCGTTCGTGGCGGCTCAGCTTCTCCCGCTCGGTGCTCGCGCGGACGTGCAGGAGCCGCCTGCGCGACCCGGCGACCCGACCATCGCTGGATACTTCGAGCAGGTGCGGGCCCTCTACTCCGGAGAGCGGGCGCTGGAGACCCTGGCCTCCATGGACGGCAGGTTTCGACTGCCGGGCAACTCGGGCTTCGACGCGAGCATCCGCCAGGTCGCCAGCGCGCTGGCCGGCGCGGGCTACGTGGACGAACGGCACGCCGGTCCCGACGCGCCCCTCACCTACCGCATCGAGCAACGCTCCATGGACGCTCCGACCTGGGAGCCGGTGACGGGCACGCTGACCCTGGTCGGGGTCGAGGACGAGGTGTTGCTGGACCTCGCGACCAACCTGAACATGATCGCCATCAACTCGTATTCCACACCGAGCGGGGGAACGGAAGCCGAGCTCGTGTACGTGGGAGACGGCAGTCCGGGATGGTTCGACGAGATCGACGTTCGAGGCAAGATCGTGTTGGGAGAGGGGAGCCTGCGACGGCTGTTCGCCGAGGCCGTCCGGAACCGAGGGGCGCTGGGCGTGCTCTCGTACAGCATGCCGGCGTATACGAGACCCGAAGAAAACCCGACATCGATCCAGTTCGGCCGTATCCCGCTGGATCCCGACCGCCGATCCTTCGGGCTCCAGCTGTCCCATGGGGCCCACGAACGACTGAGACGTGCTCTGCGGGGGGGCGCTCCGCGGGTGCGCGTCACTCTCCAGACCCGGATCTTCGAGGCAGATGAGCTGACGCTGGTCGCGGACGTGCACGGACAGTCCCATCCCGAGGAACGCTTCGTGCTCAGCGCCCACATCCAGGAGCCCGGCGCCAACGACAACGGATCAGGCGTGGCCGCCCAGGCGGAGCTCGCCCGGGTGTTGGGGGTGCTCGTGGGCCGCGGCGACTTCGTGCCGGAGCGAACGATCTCGATGATATGGGGCGACGAGATCAGCTCGACCCGCAGGTACATCCAGGAGAACCCCTCCAGGGCAGCGGGGATTCGATGGGGTGTGAGCCTCGACATGGTGGGCGAGGACACGGACAAGACCGGCGGCACCTTCCTCATCGAGAAGATGCCGGATCCGTCGGCCATCTGGACGCGGGGCGAAGAACGGCACACGGAGTGGTGGGGGGAGGGGAGGAGCGCCATGTCCGCCGACGATCTCGCGCCGCACTACCTCAACGACTTCGTGCTGGGCCGCTGCCTGGACCAGGCCGCCGTGACGGGCTGGGTGGTGAGGACCAATCCCTACGAAGGCGGCAGCGATCACGTGCCCTTCCTTCGCGCGGACATTCCGGGGCTGCTGCTCTGGCACTTCACCGACCAGTTCTATCACACCGACGGCGATCGCATCGACAAGGTATCGCCGGAGTCCCTGGCCAATGTGGGCGTGAGCACCGCCGTGTCCGTGATGACGCTCGTGAGCTGAGTTGGAGGCGGCGGCCATGGCTCGCCTTGAAGCGGAGTTCGCCCTGAGCCAGGCCGCCGTCTCGTCGGGGAAGGACCCGGAGGAGCAGTCGCTCATCCTGGAGACCTGGACGGACTGGTACCGCGAGGCGATCCGGGCCACGCGGGACATCGAGGTCGGTGGGGCTTCGCAGGATACACAGACCGTCATCGCCGCGGCCATGGCGGAGGTCGTCGAAGCCGGGCGGGATTACCTGACGGCTCTTCGCGCGGGAGTCGACCTGCCCGGATCGTCAGTCCAGCTTCATCCGTGACAGGAGGTCGCGGAAGCGGAGGTCGGCGCGCACCAGATCCACCTCGGGATCGACGGCGATGAACACCAGCTGATTGGCACGCTCCTCAAACGCCCGCTCGAACCACCGAAACGCCTCATCGACCTGTCCGAGGGCCAGGTGGACCTTCCCGATCTCGTACGGGGGCGGGTTCGACGTTCGCGATCGGTCGGCCAGGCGCTGGAGCAGCTCCTCCGCCTCCCGGGTGTCTCCCGCCAGGGCCTCCGCGCCGGCGAGCCCGGCAAGGGTGATGGCGCTGCTGTCCGCCAGCTGCACGGCCGACCGGAACGATCGTAGCGCACCGTCGAGGTCCCCTGTCTGCTGCTGCACCCATCCCTTCCAGTAGTGCCCGAGCATGAAGCGGTCCTCCACCTCGATGAGCTGGTCCAGCAGCTCCAATGCCTGCCCGTACTCCCGTCCGTAGTACAACGCCCACGGCGTCACGGCCCGGACGATGGGGGAGAGCGGGTCGATCTCGGCCGCGAGTCGAAACTCTCGAAGGGCCTCGGCGGTCCTCCCCAGCACCACGAGGAGGTTCCCGTACCACTGGTGGGCCACCGAGTAGCGGGGATTCAGCTCGACGGCCCTCAGGAACGTCGCCTCGGCAGCCTGCCAGTCCCAGTCGTGGTAGAGCCTGACGTAGGCGAGCGTGGCCAGGGCCTCGACGAGCTCGGGGTCGAGCGCGAGCGCCTCCTGGGCCAGTCGCGCCGCAGCGGGAAACGCCTCATCCGGAGGCAGATACTGGTAGAAGCCGAGCACGGCGTACGCATCGGCGAGTCCGGAGCGGGCTCGGGCGTAGTCGGGAGCCCGGTCGATGGCCGCCTGGAAGAGGTCGACGGCCCGGAGGAGGTCCCGCTCGGTGCGCCGGTTCCAGGCGAACCTCCCCTGGACGTACAGGTCGTAGGCTTCTGCGGGGATCGTGCCGACCCTCCCGGTCTCCGCGGTCGCGGTTCCGGTCAGCTCCGCGACCACAGCGGCGGAGATCTCCGCCTGGGTCTGGAGAATGCTCTCGAGGGTCCGATCGAACTGCCGGGACCAGAGCTCGAAGCCGTCGGCAACGTTCACGAGCTGCGCGGTGATGCGCATTCTGTCGCCGTCCGTGCGCACGCTTCCCTCGAGCACCGCCGCCACGGACAGTGCGGCCCCCACGTCCTGGATCGGCCGATCCCTGAGCGAGAAGGAGGAGGTCCGGGCCGCGACACGCACCCGCCCGTCCCTCGTCAGCGCGCTGGTGATCTCCTCCGCGAGGCCGTCGGCGAAGTACTGCTGGTCGCCATCCGCGCTGAGATCCACGAACGGCAGCACGGCGACGGTGTTCTCCGCGGGTGTTGCCTCACCGGCCATCTCGGAAGGTTGGGCGGCATCCTCGTCATGGCTCACCAGAGAGAGGAGCGCGCCGGCGCACACGGCCAGGGCACCGATGAGGAGCAGCTCCGGGCCGGACACACGCTGGCGCCCCTTCTCTCCATGGTACCAGGCCACGACCATCGTCACGAAGAAGCCGACGGCCAGAATGACGGTGAGAGCCCTGCCCACGTAGCCCGGAACGTCCCAGGGGTCGGCGAGTGCGTCCAGGACCTGCAAGGCAACCCATGCGCCACCGAGGTAGGCCAGGCCCCATTGGACGATTCGGCGTTCTTTGAATCTACGACCCAGGGAACTCACGAACGGACCCGCCTCCGGGTGAGGGATCGTCGGACTTGCAAGATGTCGCCAGGCTCCGGGGAGCGCGAGCGGGCCGTGCATTGTGTTGCCGGGATCAGCGCACCGGTTGGACATGACCTGACGTCGAATCTCCGGCGCATGCGACGGGACGGCTTGGTGACCCGGTGACCGCGGGCCACCGTTCGTTCGACAATTGTCGATTGACGATGATTGTAGACTTGCATATTATCGAATGCCATAGTGTCAACCGGATCGAAGAGAGGCCGGAGGTGGGTGCTTCGGGACGAAGGTCGGACGTCATCAAGGGTACGCTGGACATGTTGATCCTCCAGACCTTGAATCGGGAGGAGCTCCACGGGTGGGGGATCGCCAAGCGCATCCAGCAGTCCTCGGCGGACGTGCTCCAGGTGAACCAGGGATCCCTGTACCCGGCTCTGTACCGTCTGGTGGAGCGGGGCTGGATCCAGGTCCGTCTGGGCGAATCGGCGGAAGGGCGTCCGGTGAAGATCTACCGCCTCACCGCCTCCGGTCGGAAACAGCTCGAGACGGAGAGGGCTCACTGGCGGGAGCTTTCGGCTGCCGTGAACCTGGTGCTCGAAACGGGATGAGGAGGGGAGCTTGGGCAGGCTACGGGGGTGGATCGCACGACTGAGGGGGCTCCTCAGGCCGGGACGGGAGGACGCGCTGGCCCGGGACGAGATGCAGTTCCACATCGACATGGAGGTCAGGGAGGGGATCGCCCGCGGGCTCAGCCCGGAGGAAGCCCGACGGGTCGCGCTCAGGAACTTCGGCGGGGTGGACCGGTTCCGCGAGCAAGCCCGCGAAGCCCGGTGGGCCGGCGTCTTCCACGGCTGGATCAGGGATGCCCGCATCAGCCTGCGAGGCCTGGTCGCGAGACCCGGGTACTCGGTCGTGAGCCTCGCGACCCTGGCCCTGGGAATCGGGGCAACCACGGCCTTCTTCGCCCTGGTGAACGGCGTCCTGCTCCGGCCGCTCCCGTACCCGGAGTCGGACCTGATTCTCCGGGTCCGCCCGTCGTGGTCCGGCACCCCGCAAAGGGCCGTGTCTCCCGCCGAGTTCCTCGATCTCGAGGATTGGCTGTCCGACTTCGACGCCGTGGCGGGTTACGCCTTCGGGAGCCTGACCTTCACAGGTGACGGTCAGGCGGAGCGGGCCCGAGCGGCGTTCGCTTCGTCGGGCGTGTGGGAGGCCCTCGGCGTGGCGCCGGCCCTGGGCCGCGTCTATACGGAGGCGGAGGACCACAGCGCAGCCGACGTGATCGTGCTCACCGACGGCTTCTGGCGCGCCCGCTTCGGATCCGATCCTGACGTGGTCGGTCGCACCATACGGGTCAGTGGGGTGAGTGTCGAGGTGCTCGGCGTTCTCCCCCCGGACTTCATCATCCCGGAGGACGTGGCGTCCGTCGATCCCGTGCAGGTCCTGGCCCCTCTGGGAATCGACCCGGCAACGGTCGACCGGACCGAGCGCGGAAGCCATTTCATACTGGGACTCGCCAGGCTCGGCAGGGGCATGGCGGTGGCAGACGGCGTCGGTCTCCTGAACGACGCAGGCCGACGAATGGTAGCGGAGCATCCCAACGAGTATCCTGCAGACATGTCGTTCGGCCTGACCGGCCTTCCCTTGCTGTCGGACCTGGTCGGCCCGGTCCGGCCCATGCTGCTGCTACTGATGGGTGCGGTGGCGCTCGCCTTCGCGATCGTCTGGGCCAACATCGCCAACCTCCAGCTCAGTCGTGTCGCAAGCCGATCCACCGACATCGCTCTTCGTCGGGCCCTGGGCGCTTCCAGGGGGAGGATCATCTCCCAGGTGCTCATCGAGAGCCTGGTGCTGGCCGCGGGAGGAGCAGTTCTCGGAGTGCTGGTGGCCCTCGGGGCTACCGAGTTGTTGGGACGCCTGGTGCCCGGAACCCTTCCACGGGTCGGCGACGTCGAGGTCGACGCCACCGTGCTGGGCTTCGGCATGGCCACGGCACTGATGTCCGGCGTTCTGTCAGGAGTTGGGCCGGCATTCTACGCCAGCCGAGGCACCGCCACGTCGCGACTCGGCTCCGGCCACCGCGAGACGGGGCCGGCCCGCAGTTCGCGCCTTCGCCGCGGCCTCGTCACCAGCCAGGTCGCCGTGGCCGTGATGCTCGCGGCGTCCGCGGCGCTGGTGACGCGGAGCCTGGTGGCCCTGTCCCAGGTGGATCCAGGCTACCGGACCGAGAACGTGATCTCGGCGCGGGTCACCGTCCCCACGGCGCGGTATCCCGAAAACGAGGATCCGATCGGATTCTTCCAGGAGCTCGTCCGAGAGCTGGAAACCATCCCCGGGGTGACCCGAGCGGGCGCCGTCACGAACCTCCCCCTGGCGACCCGCCTGGGTGACATCAGCTTCGAGCTGGAGGAGGAACGCGTTCCCGAAGGACGGGACAAGCCGGACGCCGACTGGCAGGTCGTTACACCCGGCTACTTCGAGACGCTGCAGATCCGCGTGGTCTCGGGCCGGACGATTCAGGAGACGGACCGAGCCGACGCGCCGGGCGTCGTGGTCATCAACCATACCATGGCGGAGCTTCATTGGCCGGGCCGGAGTCCCCTCGGCCGACGCATTCGCCTGGGAGGTCAGATGACCGAGCCGCGCTGGGCCGAGGTGGTGGGCGTCGTGGACGACGTGCGCCATACGAGCCTCGCCCAGCCCCCTCGTCCTCAGATGTACTTCGCCCACCGGCAGTTCCGCTTCTGGTCATCGGGAGCCCCCGCCCGCACCTTGAGCCTGGTCGCCCAGACCACGCTTCCCGCGGCCGACCTGGGTCGGGTGATACGGACCCGCCTGGCGGAGCGTGACCCGGAGCTCGCCCTGTACGGCCTGACCACCCTCGCGGAGGCCCGCGGCCGTTCCATGGCCCGGTCCGTCTTTACGAGCGCGCTCCTCGCGGGGTTCTCGGGCCTCGCGTTGCTGTTGGCCCTGGTCGGTGTCTACGGTGTGATGATGTACTCCGTACGTCAGCAGGTCCGGGAGTTCGGCATCCGTATCGCCCTCGGTGCGGCGCCGAGGACCGTCGTGTCCGGCGTTCTCAGGAACGCCGGCCGGATCATCGCGGTGGGCGTGACAGTTGGTCTCGTGGCCACGCTGGCCCTGTCGACCGTCTTGAGGAGATTCCTCTTCGGTGTGAGTCCCACGGACCCCGCGAGTCTGGCCGGAACCGTGGCGGCCGTCGGGTTCGCGGTCCTCCTGGCCGCGTATGTCCCCGCCCGATTGGCGTCGCGCTCCGACCCCGTGATGGCCCTCCGCAGCGAGTGAGCGAGGTGGCTCCGCCGCACGGCCAACGGATCGTCGGCGGTCGGCGTCAGGGAGGGGGCTCGTCCCATCGCCCGGGTTCGCCGAGCGGGTCGCGCTCCACGCCTTCGGTCGTGATCCTCACGGGCTCGATGCGGCCGTCCGCCTTGAAACGCAGCTCGTCGATGCTCACCACGCGGTGGTTTCGATCTGTCTCGCCCAGCGGCCGCCGGTGGTACACGATGTACCACCGCTCTGACCCGGGAGCGTGCAACACCGAGTGATGGCCGGCACCCGTGGCGACGCCGGGGTCCTGCTCGAGGATCTTGCCGATCCTCCGGAACGGGCCCATGGGAGACGACGCCAGGGCGTACGCCACCGCGTAATCAGGACCTGTCCACCCACCCTCGGACCACATGAAGTAGTACCAGCCCTCCTTCAGCACCATGAAGGACCCCTCGACGTACCCCTCCGGCGTGATCTCCCTGAAGGTCTCGCCATCGTCGAAGGGGACGAACCCGGTGAAGTCCTCGTTCAGCCTGGCGATGTTGCAGTGACGCCATCCTCCGTAGATGAGGTAGTGCTCCCCGCCGGAGTCCTGGAACACGAACGGGTCGATGGGTTGAGCCCCGTTGTGAAACTTCCCGATCAGTGGCACGCCCAGGTGGTCCTGGAAGGGACCGTCCGGAGCACGCGCGCGCGCCACCCCGATCCCTCCGATCTCGTCGTCGCTCTGGATGTCGTTGGCGGAGAAGAAGAGGTAGTACCATCCGTCCTTCTCGACGACGGATGGCGCCCACAGCGCGCGCGTCCCCCACGACACGTCCCCGAGGTCCAGAATGCTCGGGTGTCTGGTCCACGTCACCAGATCCGCCGAGGAGAACGCGTCCATGTAGGTCTGCTCGTCGTAGGGCGCCGACGTCGTAGGATAGATCCAGTAGGCGCCTTCGAACACGTGCGCCTCCGGGTCGGCGTACCATCCCGGGATGATGGGGTTGCCGGAGCGTGTAGCCTGCCCGACAACGGGCCCTGGAGCGATCGAGAGGATCGCTGTCACGACGAAGACGGGCCCGACGGTCCGGACCTCGCGCGGGACCCTCAAGGCAGCCGCTCTCTCCCTTGCCCGCCCTGGGAGATGGGCCGACGGGGCGTCAGCAGCTCCAATCCCAGCGTCTTTCCCTTCACGACCGCCGGCACACCCTGCTCCAGCCAGACCGGGGCTGGGGCGTCCACCAGGTAGTGGTCGAAGAACTGCGGCATCCGGATCGCCCAGTCCTTCTGGTTCGGGCGCCTCCGTAGCCCGTGGGGCTCGCCGTTGTAGTTCAACATCCACACCGGCTTGCCCAGCCTCCGAAGCGCGGAGAAGTACTCGATCCCCTGGTACCAGGGCACCGCAGTGTCCTCGTCGTTGTGCATCATGAGCAGCGGGGTCTCCACCTTGTCCGCCTGGAAGAGCGGGGAGTTCTCGATGTAGCGGTGCTGGGCGTCCCAGAGGGTGCCCCCGATGCGGCTCTGGGTGCGCTCGTACTGGAAGGCCCGGCTCATCCCGCTCCCCCAGCGGATGCCCCCGTACGCGCTGGTCATGTTGGCGACCGGAGCCCCGGCCTCGGCGGCGGCGAAGAGGTTGGTCCGTGTGACCATGTACGAGATCTGATAGCCGCCCCAGGAGTGGCCCTGCACGCCGATGTTCCCAGGATCCACGAACCCCTCGTCGACGAGGCTCAACACGCCGGGCATGACGGCGTTCTCGGCGCTTTCACCGGGCCATCCGATCTTGTACGGGATATCGGGAATGAAGAGGAGGTAGCCCCGGCTCACGTAGAACGCGAAGTTGATGGACGAGCTCCCCGGTGCCGGGGTGATGTGCCGATGGAGGCCGTCGGACATGCGCTCATAGAAGTACACCATCATGGGGTACTTCAAAGTGGGATCGAAGCCCTCGGGCTTGTAGAGGATCCCCTGCAGCGGGATGCCGTCGGTCGAGACCCAATCCACGAGCTCCGCCGTCCCCCAGGAGTACTCGCCCTGTTGCGGGTTCGTGTTGGTGAGGAGCCGGCCGTCCTGCAGCGAGGGTCCGGTGGCACGATACTCGGGGTAGTCCTGGAACGTGCTCCAAGAGACGATGACCCGGTCCCGGTAGATGCCGGAGGCCTTCGTGGTCAGGTGGAAGGCGCTCAGGTAGATGTCCCGGTCTCCGGGAACGGCGCGCTCCTCCGGGTCCACACGGGCGTAGCGGAAGCGGATCCCTTCCCGCCGGCCCACACCTTCGGTGAGGCTCCGGGCAGCGCCGTCGTCCGGGTCCACCACCCACAGATCAAACTGGTCGGCGATGAGCGCCTCCTGGTCCCCCGCGGTCCAGAGGGGGAAGGACTCGGGGGGAAGGCCCTGAGGATGGTCGTCCAGGACGTCCCAGGTGGGGTGCGGAATGTTCTCGGAGAGGTTCACCGGGTCTCCGCCGGCGGTGGCGACGGCCCACCAGGACGTGGCGTCCTCATCCCACCACGCGAGGTAGCGGCCCTCGGGCGAGAGCTGTCCGGGGCCGAATCCCCGGAGTTTCTGCTTCACCATGCGTCGCTCCCCGGTGCGGACGTGGACCACATACACGTCGTTGTAGCGCCCGTCCCAGGAGAGGAGCTGACGGTAGGGAAGGTCGGTATACGCCAGGGCGTAGTCGCCCTCGCCTTCATCGGCCAGCGACACCTGCGGAACCGTCTCGCCAGCCAGCTGCACCACCCGGTCACCGGCGTCCAGGTGGAGGACCGCCCGGTAGGTCCGCTCGAGCTCCTGATCCCGCTGCAGCAGCTGCATGGGCTGAAGGTAGGGGTCTTTCCAGTTCCACACGTCCACCTCCACCCGGTCCTCGTTCAGGAGCGTATCCTCCGCTTCCTCGACGGGTCGGGGTGCCGTCCCGAAGTACAGGCGCCGCCCGCTCCGCGAGAACTCCAGGTCACCGTTCCCGCTCACGATCCAGTCGACGGGTACGCCGGGGGTCCCGGCGGTGGCCGCTGCTCGGGCGGCTCCCACCGCGGCGTCGGCTACCATGAGGGTGAACTCCGGGTCCTCGCTCTCCCAGTCCGGCGCGTCGGTAAGGAACGCCACATGGGTCCCTTCCTCCGCGGTGGTCAGGTGCGTGTACCG
>JARRLD010000201.1:0-8588 GCA_037387345.1 Gemmatimonadota bacterium | reverse complement strand
GACGTGTACAGGGCCCCGTCCTCGACCTCCAGGGCGCCATCCGTGGTTCGATGGATCCATTGGGCGATTCCGTACCCGTGACGCGGACCCGACGCCAACGCGTGCAACACCAGCACATCCAGCGTGCCCTGAAGGAGGTTCATCTGCTTTGGACTCACGGATCCATCCCCCTGAAATGTTGAGGGAAGAGCGCCGAAAAGAACGGCGCCCTCTGCAGACGCCGGAACCGCACCCTCAACTGTTCAGGGGAACGTAGGCGGGCGGTGGCTCGCGGGCAAGGCTGCGGCCGGCCCTCCCCTCACGTCGGGGGAGGACCGGCTCGGTACCCAGGGAAACGAGCCGTGGGGTCCTAGCGGAGCCGGACCGTCGTCCGGACCGTCCCACCCTTCAGCGCCGAGTACACCACCGTCATGGGTCCCGAGCCCCGCACCAGGTACTCGATGGTCCGGGTGGTCCGGCCCGGGTGCCCGCTCCTCACCAGGATCCGGTCCAGCTCCTCCTGGTCGATCATCTCCGTCGGGCCCGGTCGATGCTTGTCCGCGACCCAGCCGGCGGCAATGATCTCCACGTCACCGTCCACGGTGAGGAGGTCCGGGCGGACGACCCCGTTCTGCCGGGCACGCTCGGTGATGGTGGGGATGAGGCGCTCGTTCCGGATGTCCACGCGAACCCGGTACACGTCCCCGTCCAGCCGCTCCACCGACGTCTCGCCCATGGCCAAAAGCGGCATCTGGTCGGCGTGATACAGCGTGAACGCCATGTTGCGGTGGAAGAGCTCCATGCTCAGGAACCGGGGATTCACCCTGCCGGACAGCTTCTTCCAGCCCCCCATCTCCACTTCGCCGTACAGGGGATGGTCGAAGGGAGCCCACTCCACGAACTGGTCCCCCAGCTCCAGGAAGTCGTCGAAGAAGAACCGGGAGCGCTGCCCTGAGATGGGCGAGTCGGGATCGCGCCCCTGCTCTTGCAGAAGCGGGCTGTTGAAGTACTGGCCGCCGTTCCAGAGCTCGTTGGAGAAGGAGACGACGCCCAACCCGTCGTTGGTCCAATCGATGGACCTGCCAGATGATCAGGTAGTTGTAATAGGGAAGGATGCGCTCTCCGTTTTCGCCCAATTCGTCGTAGACCTGGATGTCCGACCTCGGATAGGTGCCGTACCAGGCCGACCCCGGGCCACGCAGGATCATGCCGCCGGAGTTATGGAACGACTGCATCCCCGCGATGTTGGGGTGCGTCATCCAGAAGTCGTTGATGGCCCGGGCTTCCGGGAGCTGGAACGGGTAGTCCATCGACCCGCCCTGGATGTAGTTGGGCTGCCAGTCCGAAGCATAGTTCCGGTTGGGGTCGTAGCCGCCGACCGGGTCCTCGTTCACCTGGCCGTCGCCGTCGTTGTCCAGCCCCTCCGAGCCCAGCAGCACCCAGTCCCCCGTCTCCCACGGCATCACCCGCTCCATGATCCGCGGGTCGTCGTGGCTGATGCGGTGGGTGCCTTCGCCCGGCACGTATTTGCGGATCTGCTCGATGACTCCGTTGCCGTTCAGGTCGTCGGGGCCGTCCTCGTCGACGAGTCCGTCGCCGTCGGAATCCACGGGGATGTGTCCGGACCTGGCGGACGAGCCCGTACCGTCCAGGAAATAGTCGCGGCCATCGGGATTCACGCTGGGCACCAGGTAGAACACCCGCTCGTCCACCAGACGGGTCACGTCGTCGATGTGCCCGTAGTTCTCCATCAGGTACCAGATGGTATACAGGATCACCTCCGCGCCCTGGATCTCGTTGCCGTGGACGTTGGCCTCGATGAACATGCCGGCCTTGTCCATCTCGTCGCCGGTGCGGGGGTTGTTGACGGTCATGAGCCACATCTCCCGGCCCCCGTAGCTATCCCCCAGGGACTGCAGCGACAGGAGGTCGGGCCAGGTCCGCTCCAGGAGGCGGAGGCGCTCGCCGATCTCGTCGTGATCCAGCCACCGGTCCCACGTGAGGTCCAGGGTGTGCTCCGGATCGGAGCCCCGCTGCTGGGCGCTCAGGGCCGGCACAAAGGCCGCCGCGACCCAGGCAGCAGCCGCCAGCATCGCGAGTCCGCCCGTGAAGCTTCTGCTCGTGCGTTTCATGGCGTCTACCTCAGCGTGACGGTTGCGGCGTCGGATCCGGCCTTCTGGGCGCGGACCCGGATCTCCACGGTGGAGCCCTCCCGGGCCTGGACCACCCAGGTGAATCGCTCGCGATGGCCCGAGCCGTCCAATCCGGGAATGCGGCTGGTTTTCGGGTCCCCGGTCAGCACCGCCTCGGGCGGCACCTGGATCTGGACCGTGGTGGGCTGCACGGACCGCGAGACCTGGCCGTGCTGGAGCGACGTGGGCAGGAAGCCTTCGTTCGCCACCTCCACACTCACGGTGAACACGCCGCCGCCGTGGTTCGTGACCTCGGTGTCCGCGATGCGGACCCGAGGAAGAAGGCTCACCAGGTGGGCCACGAAGCGGCCGTGCTTCTCCCCCAGCTCGGGGAGGTCGGTCGCGGGAGGGTTCGTGACGGCGTAGGGCACGAAGCCGCCGATCTCCACGTCGCCCAGGTCGGGGTGTCGATACCCTGTCCAGGGGACGAAGGCGTCGAGGCCGGCCGCCTCGAACGCGTTCAGGATGCGGGCGTCCGCACCCCCGCCGCCCGCGCCTCCTGTCCGGGCACCCTGCCCTCTCGGGGGCGCTGCGACGTCGCCCTCGTCGGGCTCCGCCCGAGGCAGCCCCCAGCCGGGCGTGCTGAACGAGGGGACGCCGAACTGGAAGTAGCCGTATTGGAAGAACGCACCCTCGGCCGCACGCCTCAGGGCCAACTCGGTGATGCCCGTGATCTCCCGGTAGGCGTCGGAGATCGCGGTGAAGTACTCGAGGTCGTCCCGGTGCACCGTCGTGGAGGGTCGCCGGCCGGAGCTGGGATCGTTGTCCCTGCCCACCTGGGCACCCCGCAGCTGGAGCCCACCGCCGCCGCCACCGAATCCACGGAACCCACCCCCGCCCTGGGTCCGGAATACTCCGACGTCGAACACGTCGGCGTTGGAGGCGTCCGCGAACCCGGGCAGGCTCAGAGCCACGGCGTCGGCCAGGTTGCCCCGGCCGTCGGGTGGCGTCACCAGGTTGTCCGAGTGCCCGAAGGTGAGGATCGCGGCGATGTTGCGACGGCCGATGACGAAGTCCAACAGCGCACGCGCTTCGGGCTCGCTCACCATGTGCGCGCCCGCGTCGGGCTCCCAGTACGGGTAGGCGTGCTGGAAGTTGCGGTCCAGGTCCACGCCCCCCGGCCCGTCCTCCGCCACGAAGCCGTCGCCGTCGTGGTCCCGCCCCTCCCAGTAGAGCGCGTACATGCCGGCCTCCCCCTCCGCGGCATCGGCCAGCTTCATGAGGCGGTCGTCCTCGGGATCCGCGACGTACGCACCCTGGGCGTCCGGCACCCGCATGACGGTGATCATCCCATCGCCGTTCAGATCTTCGGGGCCGTCCTCGTCCACCCGTCCGTCGTTGTCGTCGTCGAAGGGCAACACGTTGCGACGGACGTCGCGCTTCACGGCCGCGAACATGGCTTCGGCCCCGTCCGGGTTCAGGCGGGGCACCACGTAGACGACCCGGCCGTCCAGCTCCGCCTCGCCACCCACCAGGTAGCGGATGGTCTCGAGGGCCAACGCGCTGCCCAGGAGGTGGTCCCCCGAGAGGTTGCCCACCACGAGCACGGCTGGAGCCTCCTCCGCGTCGCTCCCCTCCTCGGCGACGCGGACCATCCAGATCTCCCGTCCTTCCCGGGACGTGCCCAGGGACTCCATGCTGGCCATGGGCGAGGCATTCACCACGGATCGGATCTCCCTGGTGAGCCCGTCATGGTCCAGATACGACGCCGTCTGCCCCGGCAGGGGCGCCGGAAGTCCGAGGATCGCCAACAACGACGACCATAGCCATGCGGCCCCGCGGCCGCGTATCCCGAGGATCTTCACATGCCGCTCCTTGAGCGAGGTGCGTGGTTCCGTGGATCGACTGCCGGGCAGGCCGTCCGTCCGAAGGGAAGGGGGAGGGGTTCCCCACCGGACCGACTCGATGATGCAGGGTCTCGCACACAAACCGACAACCTGGCGGCCCGCAATGTTGATCCCTCCCATTGACATCAATACCGGGTGGGCCCATATATGGCATCACCCTATAGTGTGCCGCCCGGGAGTTGACATGGAACAGTCCCCCGAGAAGTACCTGCCCCTCACCCACGTCGTGTATCACGTGCTGCTCTCGCTCGCGCAGCGCTCGCGGCACGGCTACGGCATCATCAAGGACGTGGAGGAACGGACGCAGGGGCGCCTGGTGCTCGAGGCCGGGACGCTCTACGCGGCCATCAAGCGGCTTCGGGACGACCGCTTGATCGATGAGGACAGCGCGCCACCGGAGGCGGATGCCCGCCGCCGCTACTACTCGCTGACCGAGCTGGGCAGGAGCGTGCTGCGGGCGGAATCCGAGCGCCTCGCGGAGCTGGTCGAGCTGGCTCGCGGCGCACGCGTCCTGCCGGCCTGACCAAGGGATCGCATGGGGAAGGAAGGGTGATGACTCCGGGCCTGTACCGGGCGCTCCTGAGGCTTTTGCCGAGAGGGTTTCGGGAGGAGTACGGTGACGAGATGTGCCGCGTGGCCGAGGAGCACTGGAGGGCGGTGCGGGGCGGAACCGGCTGGTGGGGTGCGAAGCTCTTCTGGGCCCGCCAGTCGGCGGCGCTGGTGAGGGAGGCCGCGCGTCTGCACCGGCGGGAGCACACAACGACGGGAGGGGTGACGATGGACGGGTTCCGGCAAGACCTCGGACAGGCTCTCAGGGCCCTGATCCACCGACCGGGCTTCAGCCTGATCACCGTCGCGACCCTGGGGCTGGGGATCGGGGCCACCACGACGATCTTCAGCGCCATCAGCGCGGTGCTGCTCACGCCGCTCCCCTATGGAGACGGCGAGAGGATCGTGACCGTCGTCCGGAAGGACCTGGCCAGCGGCGAGCGGGACGGCGTCTCGGCGGAAAACGTGCGGGACCTCGCCGAAGCGGCGGAGCGCCTGTCCAGCGTCGCCGTGGCGGAGCCCTGGAGTGTGGACATGCGCCTGGAGGGGCGTGCCGAGGTGCTCCGGACGTGGGCCGTCAGCCATGGATTCTTCGATGCCCTGGGGGTGGAAGCGTCGGTTGGCCGGACCTTTCTGCCGGGGGAGTACCAGCAGGGAACCGGGGACGTCCTGGTCCTGAGCCATGCGAGCTGGGTGACCCGCTTCGGCGCCGACCCCGGAGTGATCGGGAGCTCCCTCCTCACCGACGCCGGCCTCGTGACGGTGGTCGGCGTCATGCCCGCCGACTTCCGCTATCCGGATGCGGCCGGCGCCTGGATGGCCCGTCCACCGAGGCCGTGGGATTCCGAGGGCCGCGCCGCCAGCTTCATGGACGCCGTCGGACGCCTGGCGCCGGGTGCCTCCCTGGAAGAGGCCCAGGCAGAAGCCGACCGCATCGCCACGTCCCTGAGGGAGGCGTACCCGGAAGCCAACGCAGACATGGGCTTCGAGCTGGTCCCCCTCCGCGAGTACCTGTTCGGGGACGTGCGCACACCGCTCCTCCTGCTCATGGCCGCGGTCGGCATCGTGCTCCTCATCGCGTGCGCCAACGTGGCGGGTCTCGTGCTCGCCCGAGGGGCGCAGCGGGGCCGAGAGTACGCGCTCCGGGGAGCCCTCGGGGCCAGCACGGGTCGCCTCATCAGCCACGTCACCGCCGAGAGCCTGCTGCTCACGGCGGTCGGGGGGGCCGTGGGCGTCGGCATCACGCTCCTCGGAGTCCGCGCCATCCAGGCACTCGGTCCCGATCACCTGCCCCGCATCGACGGGATGCGCGTCGACGGCGCGGTGCTGCTGTTCGCCGTCCTCGCGGCCGGCCTCAGCGCCATCCTCTCAGGGCTGGCGCCGTCCCTCCGGCTCTCGCGCCCCGACCTGCGGGACGCGCTCGGCGACGGGTCTCGCGGCGCCACCGGCGGGACGAAGGCGAGCCGCATGCGCGCTCGTCTCGTGGTGACCGAGGTCGCGGCGGCGGTCGTGCTCCTGGTGGGGGCGGGCCTGCTCTTGCGGAGCTTCACCGTGATCCTCGACAAGGAGCTGGGATTCGAGCCCCGGGACCGGCTCGCCCTCCAGGTCTTCGCGTATGACGGCTACGTGACGGACCCCAGCGAAGGGCTCACGCGCGGGGTCTTCGTGGACCAGGTCCTGGAGCGGATGGAGGCGATCCCCGGCGTCACCGGAACGGCGATCACCTCGAATCTGCCGGGTGCCACCGACGGCACGGTGGCCAGCATCGAGATCGAAGTTCCCTTCACCGTCGAAGGCTGGGCTCTCCACCCGGGTCAGGAGCCCCTCGTCTCGGTCAGCCAGGTGACGCCGAGGTACTTCGATGTCATGGGAATCGACGTCGTGCGGGGACGGGCCTTCCAGTCCGGTGACAATCCGGACGGCGCGCCGGTGATCATGGTGAACGAGACGTTCGTGCGACGGCATCTCGGGGACGTCGACCCCCTCGGGGAGCGCCTGACCGTCGAGTTCGGTGGCCAGCCGGTCCCCCGCGAGATCGTCGGCGTCGTGCGCGACACCCGCCCGCTCGGCCACACGTCCGCTCCGATCCCCGAGGCGTATTTCCCCCTCAGCCAGATCCCGTCGGGCTCACTCACCTTCGTGCTTCGCGCCGCGACCGACGCCGCCACCATGGTACAACCCGCCTCCGAGGCCATCTGGGCGGTCAACCCGGGCCAGGCCGTGTGGGGCGCCGCCACCCTGGAGGCCCTGCTTTCCGACTGGCTGAGCGAGCGTCGCTTCAACCTCTTCCTGCTGTCGACCTTCTCGGCGGTCGCCCTCGCGCTGGCCGCCGTGGGCATCTACGGCCTGATCAGCTTCTCCGTGCATCGGCGTCTGGGTGAGCTTGGCATCCGCCGCGCCCTGGGAGGACAGGCGGGTGACCTCATGGGTATGGTTCTGGCCGAGGGAGCGAAGCTTGCAGGCACGGGGGTCGTGATCGGCCTGGCGGGAGCGTACTATCTGTCCCGTTTCCTGCGAGGCATGCTCTTCGAGATCGAGCCGACCGACCCCGCCACATTCGTCACCCTCGCCGTCGTGGTGCTGGCGACCGCCGCGCTCGCGACCTTCATCCCGGCGATCAGGGCGATGCGCGTCGACCCGGTGGCGGCCCTCAGGAGCGAATAGCCGGCAGGGCCACACGGAACTCGGTCCGGCCCGGGCTCGAGCGAAGGTCGACCGTGCCCCTGTGACTCGCCACCACGGTCCGCACCACGTCGAGGCCGAGGCCGCGCCCCTCCCCCACGTCCTTGGTGGTGAAGAAGGGCTCGAACACCCGCTCCCGGTCCGAGACGGGGATCCCGGGCCCGTCGTCGACGACCCGAACGACGACGAGGTCGGGGTCGCGCTTCACTTCGACGTCGACGTGGACCGACTCCGTCGCCGCGTCGATGGCGTTGTCGACCAGGTGCATCCACACCTGGTTCAGGTCCGCGACGAATCCCGCCACGGTCGGCTGGTCAGCCTCGACGCTCAGCTCCAGGGCGATCCCGCGCTGCGACGCCTTGGAGCTCATGAGGGACAGGGTATCCCTGAGGTGGTCCTCGAGCACGATCGGCTCGACGGCAGGAGCCCGGTCCATGTGCGTGTGCTTCTTCACCGCGGCGACGAGGGAGTGGATGCGCGCCGCGGCCGACGCGATGTCGGCCGCCAGCCCGCGGGCGGCCGCGTTGGC
Organism: Gemmatimonadota bacterium; assembly: GCA_037387345.1. GTDB lineage: Bacteria > Gemmatimonadota > Gemmatimonadetes > Longimicrobiales > Gaopeijiaceae > SZUA-318. The sequence goes on along the minus strand of JARRLD010000201.1, from coordinate 810 downwards.
AGCCACATACCTCAGCGCCGCGGGGAGCTGCCCGGCATCGAGCGTCGAGGACGCCTGGTCCAGATCGGCGACCGTCAGGCCGTGATCCACGAGCGTGTACGTCAGGTCGGGCCCGACGCCGTGATCCTCCAGCCACTCCATGATCCGGTCTTCGGCGTCTGCTCGGTCGACGGGCGACAGCGCCTCAGGCGGTTGCCCGCGGGCCGCGGCTTCCAACGACTCCAGAGCTCGCAGCGACTCCCCTTCCAGGCCCGCCGCACCGAGGGCGCGGGACGCGGCCACCACCTCCGCTCGGGACGCGTCCAGCTCGCTCGCGGCGCGCGCGACGGCCGAAGCGGGATTGTTCAGCTCGTGGGCCAGACCTGCGGACAGTCGGCCCAGCGCGGCCATCTTTTCCAGCCGTTTGTCGTCGGACTTGAACACCCGGACCCGGTCGAGCATCTCGTGCACGCACGAGGCGGTGAGCTCGTAGCACTCGCGCGTCATCTCCTTGATGTCTTGCCGTCGGATCGACAGGAACTCCACGGGTCCGTCCGCCACGAGATACCCGCGAGGTCTGGTGATTCTGGAGTAGGGGAGGTATCCGGTAATGCGGCCCGGAGTCACCTCCCTCACCTCACGCTCCACTCCCTCCTGATCGACCCGGACCGAGAAGCGGCCCGAGATCAGCGGCCGATCGGTGTCCGCAGGGCCTGGACGATCACGGGATGCTTCATGGATGGGCTCCTTTCAGCGTGTGCAGGAATTCGGCCGTACGCTCGAACGCGTCGCGGCGCTGGGGGAAGAATCGGATGCTCATGAAGCCGTGGA
>JARRLD010000200.1:0-7533 GCA_037387345.1 Gemmatimonadota bacterium | reverse complement strand
CCCTCGTCGCCTATGGACTTCTGGGACGCCCTGCGCGCACTGGACGGCCACCAACCGCACTGACACACTGACCAACCCGCAACCGAGAAAGGAACAGCCGATGGAGACCCAGGACCTGGGACGCGTGATCTACGAGAAGGAGGAGAGCGGAGTCGCTCGCCTGATCATGAACTGGCCCGAGAAGGCGAACCTCCAGGATCACGACATGGTCTGGGCCTTCGACAAGGCGCTCGGCCTCGCCGAGTACGACTACGACGTGAAGGTTCTGATCATCAAGTCGACCGCCAAGGGATTCAGCTCGGGACACGTCGCAACGGGCGACTACCCAGAGTTCAAGGAGAACCTCGAGCGGACCGGGACCACCTGGCAGGGCCATACGAAGCTCTTTCTGCATCCGATGCTGCGGCTCTGGGAGTTTCCGAAGCCGACCATCGCCCAGGTGCACGGCTATGCGGCCGGCGGCGGCTCCTACTGGGCGCTCCTGCCGGACCTCACCGTCTGCTCGGAAGATGCCTGGTTCCAGATGCCCCATGCGTACCTGATGGGGCTTCCTGGGGCCGAGACGATGATCGAGCCTTGGATCTTCATGAACTACAAGCGCGCCGCGGAATATCTCTACCTGCGCAGGAAGCTGACCGCCCAGCAAGCGCTCGACCTCGGGATCGTGAACGAGGTGGTTCCAAGAGAGCAGCTGGAAGAGACCGTCGAGAGCTGGGCGGCCGACATCGCGCTCTGCCCTGTCACCACCCTCACCGCCTGCAAGCTGATGATCAAGCGCGCCTGGGAGCTCATGGGCTTCCGGGTCCACCAGCAGTGGTCGGCGGACATGACGACGACCGTCGCGTCGCATACCGACTTCCGGAACCACCTGGCGGAGATGATGAAGAAGACGGGGGGGCGGGCGGAGTAGCGGTCAGCTCGCGCCCGTCCGCGCTTCGATCGGAAGCGTCATCCATCCACGGAGAATGCCCGTCGGAATCCGTGCCCCCCGGTCGGGCCGAATCTCGACGTCTGGCAAGAGACCACCCAGGGCCTCGATCCCGATTCGCGCCTCGAGACGCGCGAGGTGAGAGCCCAGGCAGAAGTGGATGCCGTGGCTGAAGGCGACGTGATCGTTGGGGCGTCGATCCATCCGGAACTCGTCGGCGCGGTCGAAGTGGCGCGGATCGCGGTTGGCGGCCGCGAAGAACACCATCATGACGTCACCCTTCCGGAGCTTCTGGCCGTGGAGCTCGACATCTTCGCTCGCCCTGCGAGCGAGGCAGTTGACCGGCGACTGGAGTCGCAGGAGCTCCTCGATCATCACTGGAATCCGGTCTGGCTGCTTCTGCACGATCTCTAGCAGGTCGGGGCTCTGCTGCAGGACCAAGGCCGAATTGGACAGGAGGTTCGTCGTCGTCTCGTTTCCGGCCGTCCACAGCAGCTGACAGAGCCCGACGAGCTCTTCGGGTTTCAGCGGGCTCTCGTCGTTCTCCGACGCGTCGATCAGCGCCGAGAACAGGTCGTCGCGCCGGTCGGCACGCCGTTCCTCGATCAGCTCGGCCAGGGCGTCGTACATCTCGCGCATGAGCGTCGGCGCCTGGTCCTGCATGATCTCCGCTGCACCGGTGACACTCGTCGTGGCGTTCCACATGCGAAGTTGATCGTGCTTCTCAGGGGGGATCCCGAGAATCTCGGCGATGACGTTGACCGGGAACGGACTCGTGAACATGCGGACGAGATCGGCGCCCTCCCCGCTTCGCACGCGCGACCGCACCTGCTCGACCAGCTCGTCGGCGATCTCGCGGAGCCGCTCCTCGCGCTCGGCGGTGATTCTCGGCGTGAAGGCCTTGGAGAGGATTCGTCGCAGGCGGTCGTGGTGGGGAGGGTCGTCCTGAATCAATGGCAACCGCGGCAGACCGGCCTCCTCCCCCGCGCCGCTCGGCCCGCTCCCCGAAGAGAATCGAGCCGGGTCATGCAGAACAGCGATCACATCGTCGTACCGCGTGACCGCCCAGAAGTTGCCGTCCTCGCACCAGTAGATGGGCGCTTCGTCGCGGAGGCGCTCCCAGTGGGCGTAGGGTGAGGCGATGTAGTCGGGGGTGTTGAAGGGAAGCAGGTTCTCCATGGGTCGACAGGACTCCCGCGCCGAGGCGCTCGCCGATTGCACCGCCACGGTGACAACCGACGAGAACAGTGGTCTCGTCTAGGGTACAATCGATTGCCAGAGAAGGCCCGCCGCGGCCTGCGCGGACTCGTCGACTGCAGCCGGAGATCCCGTGACGGGGCGAACCCAAGGAAATCGTTCGTAGATGATGATGGACGACAAGCGATCGGTCTCGCAGATGCACGATCACCTCAGAGCTCCGAGCGAAGAACGCCGCCGCCGCTACGAAAAGCTCGGTCTCTGGCACGAGCAGTCGCTCGGGGCGTTCGTGGACGAGCAGCTTCGCGCCAATGCGGGGAGCGAGGTCCGATTCTGGGCCGACGACGGCTATGTGGGGACCGCCGCCGAGATTCGAGAGCGGGCGCGTCGATTCGCGGGGGGCCTCGTCGCCGCGGGTGTAGAGCCCGGGGACGTGGTCAGCTATCAGCTACCGAATCGCGTAGAGGCCCTCGTCGTGCTCTACGGAGCCGCGATGGCGGGCGCGGTACTCGTTCCGATCGTCCACTTCTATGGTCCGAAGGAGCTCACCTTCATCCTCGAACAGTCGGGATCGGTGTTGCACGTCACTGCTGCGACGCAGAGCGGTATGGACTCGGGCTCGCTCGAGGCGCGCGTGCGAGCTGCGCTCGCGAGCCCTCCCGACTTCGTCGTAGTCGGAGGAGCGGCCGCCGGGCAAGTGGAGTTCGAGGCTCTCGAGGCGTCCGCCGCACTCGACGTGCTTCCGACGCGCTCTGCAGATGCCCCCGCCCTGGTCGCGTACACGTCGGGGACGACAGCGGACCCCAAGGGCGTGATTCACGTGAGCCGCTCGTTTCTCGCCGAGCTGCACCAGCTCGTGGCGTACGACGCGGGAGGACGACGCCCCCTCCTGACCGGCGCCCCCCTGGCGCACGCCATGGGCATGCTCGGCGGCGCGTTTCTTCCGCTGCTCCAACGCAAGGCGATCCACTTCATCGATGCCTGGGATCCGGGGCGCGTCCTCGATGCCGTTCTCGAGGCCGATGTCTCGGCGGGGTTCGGCTCGACCTACTTCCTGACGAGCCTGCTCGACCATCCGTCGTTCGGTCCCGAGCACGCCCGAAGAATGGAGCGCGTCGGGTTGGGGGGCGCACCGGTCCCCGCCGCGGTCTGCCAGCGGGCGGACCGCCTGGGAATCTCCACCGTGCGCAGCTACGGCTCCACCGAGCACATGACCATCGCGGGGGGGCGGCACGACGACCCCGCAGACAAGCGCATGCGCACGGACGGGCGGCCGTTGCTCGGCTGCGAGATTCGTCTCCTCGACCCGGACGGCGACCCGGTTCCCGCCGGAGTCCCTGGCGAGATCTGGAGCCGCGGGCCCGACCTGTTCTGGGGATACACGGATCCCGAGCTCACCGCGGCATCCATCGACGCCGACGGCTGGTACCGGACGGAGGACGTGGGCATCCTCGACGAAGACGGCTTCCTGTCGATCACGGATCGCGTCAAGGACATCATCATTCGGGGAGGCGAGAACTTGAGCGCTGCCGAGATCGAGGAAGAGCTCGTCCGGATGGAAGGCGTCCTGGAGGTGGCCGTGGTGGCGGCGCCGGACGAGCGCCTGGGCGAGCACGCCTGCGCCGTGTTTCGGATGCGACCGGATACGGCGGCGCCCAGCATGCACCAGGTGCAGGCGCATCTCGGCCAGGCAGGGCTCGCCAAGCAGAAGTGGCCCGAAGAGATCCGCGAGGTGCAGGACTTCCCTCGCACCCCGACCGGCAAGATCAAGAAGGTGGCGCTGCGCGAGAGCGTGTCACGACCAGCAGAATGACAGATCCCCGTTCCAGCTCGATTCGCGGCGGTGCAGCACCCGGTTACGCCGGAATGGCGTCGAGATCGATCTTGTAGAGACGCGCAGCATTGAGGCCGAAGACCTTGGCGCGCTCCTCGGGCGTGAAGGCCTCTGCAGCCGCTGCGCTGAACTCCAGAGGATCGGGATAGACGCAGGTGGGATGCGGGAAGTCGGTCTCGAAGAGAACGTTGTCGACTCCGACGTATCGCGTGGTCTCCGGCAGGAGACGCCTGTCGAACCAGGTGCAGGCGTAGATCTGCCGCTGAAAGATCTCGAACAGCGGGACGTCGTACGGAATCTCCTGGTCGTTCATCTGGTACTCGAGCGACTCCAGCATGAAGGGGATCCAGGTGACCCCGCTCTCGACCGACACGATCTTCAGCTCGGGGAACTTCTCGAGGAATCGCGACAGAAGGATGTTCGACAGGAGCTGGTAGTTCGTCATCGGCATCTGCGACGAGCCGTACGCCATCAGGAGCCGCAAGTCCTTGGTCGGCCACGAGCCGGCCCCATACCAGCCAGTATTTTCCATGCCCCCACCGATGTGGAAGTTCACCGGTAGACCTTGATCCGAGCACGCCTCCCAGAGCGGCGTCCAGTGCTCGTCCCCGAGCACGGGATGTCCTTGACTCTCGGGCGCAGAGTTGAGGTTGACGCCGCGCAGGCCCATCGCGCGACACCGCTCCAGCTCTGCGACGCTCTCCTCGACGTCCCACCAGGGCAGGAGTGCCATGGGGAAGATCCGGTTGCCCGAGGCTTTCTGGATCTCGGCATTCGCGTCGTTGAAGATCTTCGTCGTGACCAACCGAAGATCCGGGTCGACGCCCATCGACTTCTGGTTGCCGAAGCCAAGCAGGTTCGGGTACGCGATCTGCGCGCCGATTCCCGCCGCGTCCATGTAGGCGAGCCGAGCCTCCACGTCGAAGGCACCTTCGAATATCTCGTCGATCGTCATCTTCCCGAGGTCGTATCCGTAGCCCTTCGTTCCGTCCTTGCGGATGCAGCATGAGGTCTGCGCCGGCCCCATCCGCTGATCGCCGTCGATGTACCAGGCGAGCTCGCCGTTCACTTCCTTCACCTGGGGCACACGGTCTCGGTATCCGGGCGTCGCCCGGGAGGTCCAGAGATCGTGGACTTCGGTGATGTGTGTGTCGGCATCGATCACGTGCACGCCCTTCAGGACGTCGGGCTTCGCGTGCTCACTCATGTCAGGCCTGCCTCCCATCGCCGGCGCTCGCCAGGAGTGGACCGAACCGTTGGGCGAAGTCTCCGTCATGTACGGCCCTCCCGAGCGAGATCCGGTCGTCCCCGTCGATCTCGAAGAAGATCACTCGGTGCGATCGATAGCGTTCGCGATTCGGCTCGATCGTCCTGTTCTCGATTTGCCACGGGGCCGAGAACTCACCCGTCTCGACGAACTCCACCGCGACCGTGTCTCCCTCCGACAGGAGATCGATGATCTCCCAACGATGGTCCGGGAAGGCGCGACGGAACCCCGCGACCTGCTCGCAGAGCCGAGTTTTCCCGGTCGGGGCCCATCCGTACTCCTCGCAGTACCAGACGCAGTCGTCGGAGAACCGCCGCCGCACCCCATCCATGTCCCCCCGCCCGAGGTCCGCGGCGAGACCCAGAACGGTTGCTTCGGCGGCGTTCTTCGGACTGCAGTCCCCGACGGCGCGGGTGGGCTGCGGCACGGGATCGAGGGGCGCCGGAGCTTCCTCCGGCGCCTCGGGAATCGCCGCGATCGCTCCCGACTCAGCGATGACGCGTGAGAAGCTCTGCATGAATGCCCGGTCGTGCGTGTAGCTGTACGACTGGATGAGCCCCTTTTCGTTCACCTTGCACACCATCGCGGTCTGCTGATCGTATCGGCCCTGATTCGGGGCGACCTTCATCCCGAGCAGGTCCCACTCGCGGCAGAAGACGCCCGACTCGACGAACTCGAAGGCCACCGTGTCGCCGTCCGTCACCTTGTGGAGTAGGCGCCAGGAGAAGTCTCCGAAGGCGGCGATGAAGTTGTCCGCCATGGCCTGGTAGTGCTGCTTTCCGATGGGGAGCCAGCCCGACTCTTCGCCGTAGCGGACATAGTCCTCGTCCAGGCAGGCGAGGATGGCCGCCGTATCCTGCGCGGACTGAGCTTCGACGAAGCGGCGCACGACCGCGTCCGCGACACTGTCCGGATTCCATTCGATCATGGTCGTGAGCTCTCCAAGCGCGTGGGCACGATTCTTCTGACCCACCGGCAGGATGGGCGCGCAGCGATCATCAATTGTACAACCAGTGCTATATTGTACCATACGACCCGATCGCACGGGCTCGATCCGGTCGAATCGCACGCAGGGTTCACCGCCCCCCATCGTGCCCGGAGGAGCCCAATTGTCCGAGGTCCGCACCGCCACCTCGTTCTGCCGCTTCTGCCACAGCTGTTGCCCGATCGTGGTAACGATCGAGGACGGCGTTGCCACCGAAGTGCGCGGCGACATCCGGAACGACTTCTATGGCGGCTACACCTGTGTGAAGGGGCGAGCGCTGCCCGAGCAGCACGCCAGCCCCGAGCGCTTGCTCCACAGCTTGAAGCGTCAGCCGGACGGCTCCTTCGTGGAGGTCCCCGTTCAGCAGGCGATCGACGAGATCGCCTCGAGACTCGACGACATCTTGTCCCGGCACGGCCCGCTGGCCGTGGCCGGGTACGGGGGCACCTACGCACAGGTCCACCCCGCCACAGGCCCCATCCAGTCCGCATTCATGAAGGCGATCGGGAGCCCATGGGGCTTCACCGCCATGACGATCGACCAGCCGGGGAAGGCGATCGCCAAGGGACTGCACGGCATCTGGATGGCCTCGCCCCAGGGCTTCGACGATGCCGACGTCGGGCTCATCGTCGGCGGCAATCCGCTCGTCAGCATCTCCGGCGGGCTTCCCAACGCCAACCCCCATCGCTGGCTCCACCGGGCGCGAGCACGCGGCTTCCAGCTGATCGTGATCGACCCGCGGCGCACGGAGACCGCGGCCAAGGCGGCGCTCCATCTACAGCCGCGGCCGGTCATGATATCGCGATCGTCGCCTCGCTGATCCAGACGATCCTCGAGGAGGGTCTGCACGACCACGACTTCGTGTCAGAGGAAACCACTGGCGTCGAGCTGCTCGCCGAGTCCGTCGCGCCGTTCACCCCCGAGCGCGTCGCCGCCCGCGCCGACGTGTCCGCGGACGACCTGCGAGCCGCCGCCCGTCTGTTCGCCGGCGGTCCCCGCGGCACGGCCGTCGCCGGAACCGGCCCCAACATGTCGTCGGCCGCCGGCACCCTGTTCGAGTACCTGATGCTGTGCCTGAACACGATCTGCGGGCGATGGCTCCGGGCGGGCGAGCCGGTGTGGAACCCGGGCACGCTCATCGAGCCCATGCCCGCCACGGCCGGCGCCATCCCGCCCGTGCCCGCGTACGGATTCGGCCAGAAGCTCGGGGTCCGCGGCCTGGCCAACACTCTGGCCGGACCGTCCACCGCGGCGTTGGCCGACCAGATCTTGACCGGTGGCGAGGGAGGCCGCGTCCGCGCCCTGATCAGCATGGGCGGAAA
>JARRLD010000199.1:0-7599 GCA_037387345.1 Gemmatimonadota bacterium | reverse complement strand
CGGCGGTGTTCATCAGTGGACGGTCGCGGAGCTGACCTCCTGGAAGTTGATCGGATAGGCTCGGACCGTCGGTTCACGGACGTGGAGCCCGGCCAGGGTCTCCCGATTACCGAAGGTCTCCAGGACGCTGTCGAGGGTCTCGAAGCGATGGGGCTCGAAGCGCGCCATCAGGCGTAGGATGCCGCGACGCATGGCCGTGAGGTTCGCCCGAGCATCGCCGAGACTCTCGGGCAGCGGATACCGCACCTGGTACTCGAGAGCTTCGGTTGACGACGAGGGCACGAGGCGCCTCACCTCACCCCCGCGGAACGCTTCCGCGAGGGCATGTTCCAACTGAGCGTCCGGGTCGTGGAAGGCCGTCCTGAATCGAAGGGCGGATGCGTCGTAGTCGAGGTGGGCGCGAGTCAGTCGGCCCGGACCCAGCATAATGCGAATGGACGTGCCTTCATGGAGATCGAGGTCACGGCAGATGTCGCGGAATCCGATGCGAAGGAAGGTGGGTCGAGTCAGGGGGCCGAATCCGACGCGCTCCAGGACGAGGAGGGCGAGGCGGAACGCGTACTGACGGAGCGGCCCAGCCTCCAGGCCGGAAGCCGACTCCCTGAGGAGCCCGTTGACGTGGGCCAGCGTGGGCTCGTACGCCCAATCCAGGACGACCAGCTCGGTGCTCAGGTCGAGGACCTTCACCCTTCCGCTGCCGAGCTCGAGCACTTCCGCCGACGAGGCATACTTTCCTTCCACCACCAGCGCCAGCCCGATGTCCTCGATCCGCCCTCCGGGCGTGTCCATCTCGTGAACATCGCGATACTGCACGATGGCCCGGGTCAGGGGAAGCTCGCAGATGCCGGGGACATCACCCATGGCCTCGGGAAGCGTATCGGTCAGCATGCTTGGATTCATGAGTCTCTCTGCCCAGCGGTGTTCCCCGGAGGCCTGCTCGGCCTCGTGAGGGTACAACGAACCCTTGACACTCGCTGGGCAATCCAGATAGCTTGACCTCAGCCAATGAGAGCCATCCGGGCTGCCAGCCCGTGTCTCTTCGAGCGTGTCCGGTGCCAGCCGGACACGCTCTTTTTCTTGTCGTCTTGTCGGTTCCGATAGACCGGGGAACGCCACTCCCCGGCCAGGTGACTCCTCGGAAAAGAAATCCGGCCCTTGGCCGGCTCTCGTTTCCGGGCAACTCCCCAGCCTGGCAGAGATGCCGTCGTCGTCCAATCCGCCCCATATAGAGGCCTTATCCTACGATAACAATCTGTTTACCCCCCAGGCAAGGATCCTCTGGCCCACTTCTGGCAGTAGAGAATGGGATGGGTTGCCCCCCCGGGGGGGTGCGCTCATAGTTCGTCTCGTTCACCGCGTTCGGGGGCCTATCATGCAGCCGAGGGCACAGGCCGTCTCCGTGGCAAGGAATCCGATGCCGACCCTCATCGAACGCCGACGCTCCGTCGGATTCTTCGAGCACGACGACCGCAGCTGGGCGTGCTTCCTGGTCACCTCTCCGGACCGACGTGGCCGCTGGACCGGCTATTTCTCCTTTCGTCCGGGCGACAGCGAGCACCTCGCGGACGAAGTCCGCACTGCTGACATCTTCGTGGAGGGGTCGGAAGCCGAGGTCCACGAGAAGGCGAGGGGGCTGGGGAGGCCTCTGCTCAAGAACCTGCTGGCCTCAGCGCTCCACACGGCACGGCGCGGGGAGGACGACCCACAGGGACTGCGGAAGCGGTTCCGGGACTACCTCGTAAAGAACGCAAAAGAGCTGGGTGATTGGAATCTGGAGGTCGGGATCGGCGACGAGATGGACAGGCTTCGAACCCTGTATGCGTCCTATCGGTTGGACCAGGTGGCCCATTTCATCTGTCTCGTGGATGCGGGCGCCTTCCAGGAGGCCGTGGACCTGATCCTGGATGGCGCGGCGATCGACTTCCGAGCATCGGATCGGATCCAGTTCGCCATGATGGTGGTCGAGCACATCGAGCGAGCGCTTCCCCTCCCGCCCTTCGCCATCTGGGCGAGAGACTTCATCGAGCATCCGGACGCCTATCGGCTGTACGCCCACACGCTCCACAGGGAAGGCCGCCTTCCCTGATCTACGGCGAACCCTCCCACCATTGACGCGTGTACTCGATGGGGCTTAGCTTGAAACGCTCTAGGGTGGAACACGACAAACCAGGAGCGTGATCGTCTTGGAAGTGGTCGTCCAAGAAAACGAGAGCCTTGACCGCGCGTTGCGCAGGTTCAAACGTAAGGTCCAGAGGTCCGGTCTCTATTCGGAGCTCCGGAAGCGCCGCTACTACGAGAAGCCTAGCGCCCAGCGCAAGCGGAAGCGCGAGGCCGCCATCCGCCGTGAGCGCAGGCGGCAGCGGCGCAATCGCCGGTAGGCCTCCGCGGCTACGGGTCGAGGCGGTCCTCCTCACGACGGGGAGGGCCGTTTTTTGTTTCCGTGCGACGCGGCGCGTCCTCCCAGCTTCCCAGATCCGCTTCCATGTTCTTCTCGACGCTCATCAGGTCGCGGGCCACACCGTGGAACTGCCGTTTGACCCAACGGCGCCATGAGGCCGGCGGCGGCTCCAGCGATTCGCCGAGCTCCAGACGATCCAGGATTCCCTCGACCTCTGCCTGGACTTCTCGGAGCTTCTTCTTGTGTGAGACCCCGACGGCATAGGTGATGACGGATGTCAGGCTCGCGCCTACCAGAACCCCGACGCCGGCCGCCAATCCGATGGGCGTCACCGCCATGAGGGAAGCTGCCGCGCCGATGCCGACCCCCACTCCGGCTGCCCCTCCCCCGATGGCAGAGCCGGCGATGTTGTCGCCCCGGGTACCCGGATCGACCACCATCTCCACCAGGGTCTTCCCTTCCTCCACCTCGTCGAGGTGGATCTCCACGGACTTTGCGGACGCCACGTAATACTTCCGGGACGTGAAGCTCGCGGCTCGAGCCAGCTGCGAGGCCCAATCCAACGCCGGCCGATACTGCAGGATGCCCGGGCCCCGGCGGACGGGCTGCAACAGCTGCGTCGCCACGAAGAACTCGTCCAGGCGGCCGGCGATGTCCCGGGCGGGCCCCGACACGATCCTGGAGGCGGTGACTACGGTGAGTCCGAAGATCCGATCCAGGAGGCCTCCGCCCACGTGGCCCGCCCGGACCTCGGAGAGGGCACGCCGCACATGCACGTCGGCGAGGCCCACCTCACGCGCGATGCGGAAGAGCTCAGCTTCGGTGAGGGCTCCGTCGGTGCCTTCCGGGTCCGAGGATGACAGCTCCGCCGCGCGGCGGATCACCGCATCGAAGTCCCGCCTCGTGAGGTTCGTGCCTGGCTCGCGGCTCATCGATCCGTGCCCGTCACGCGCCAGGGGACTGCACGATCCCGGCTCTCGCTCCTCATGAGGCCGCGGGTCGTGAGGCTGCCAGATGCCGGGCGATCCAGCCCCCGACTTCCGTCGTCGTGAGGCTGCCCCCCAGGTCCGGCGTCGTCCTCCCTTCGGCGATGGCAGCAGCGACGGCGCGCTCCACGCTCTCCCCTGCATCCGTGTGCCCGAAGTGGTCCAGAAGCAGGGCGACGCAGCGGATCGCGCCGACGGGATTGGCCGCTCCGCGTCCCGCGATGTCGGGAGCAGACCCGTGGACCGGTTCGATCATCACGTGCTTCCCCGGATGGAGATTTGCACTGGGGGCCAGCCCCAGACCGCCCGTGAGCTCCGCTGCGAGGTCACTCACGATATCCCCGAAGAGGTTGGATGTGACGATCACCGCATAGCGCTCCGGACGTCGCACCAGATCCATGGCCATCGCGTCCACGTATACGGCGTCCTGCAGGATCTCGGAGTAACTCTGGCCCACCTCCGCGAACGTTCTTCGCCATAGATCTCCCGCGTGTCGCATCACGTTTGCCTTGTCGACCAGCGTGACGCGTTGCCTCCCCCGGCCCCGCGCGAACTCGAAGGCGGCTCGTATGATCCGCTCGACACCGACCCTCGTGTTCACGTCTTCCTCAATGGCCACCTCGAGGGGTGTTCCCCTCTTGAAGACGCCGCCGAGGCCGGCGTACACTCCCTCGGTATTCTCCCTGAAGATCTCGAGACGAACCGGTACCTTCACCCTCTTGAGGGGACAGAGGTCCGGGGCGAGAAGCACGCTCGGCCGGAAGTTGACGAAGAGGTCCAGCCGGAAGCGAAGCCCCAGGAGGATATCCCTGGCATGCTCATTCCCTGGCACCCTGGGGTCGCCCAGGGCACCCATGAGGATGGCCTCGTGCTCACCGGTCAGCCTCCGGAACTCGTCTTCGGAGATGGTTACCCCGTCCCGCAGGTACCGCTCCGCTCCCAGATCCCATTCCGTCACGGGGAAGCTGAGACCCTCACGGTCGGCCACCGCGGAGAGCACCCTTCGGGCCTCCGCCATGACCTCGGGGCCGATGCCGTCGCCGGGGATGAGGGCAATGGAGGGCATGGGCGGTGGGAAAGGGGGCGGGGAGGTGAAGACTATCTCAGATTAGTGCCTGGTCAGGACGACCACCACCCCGCGTCCCGGTGCCCTGTTCCCATCGACCCTGAACGGATAACGACCCTCCGGAGCACCCTGAAAGGAGACGACGAACCGCGCGTCCTTGTGCAGGAGGGGGGGCGAGTCCATCTGGCTGGTACGGGTCAGGAAGCCCAGGGCCTGGACGGAGAGGCTGTCTGCCTCGAAGTGGACCTCGTGCACACGCCAGTCGGCGGAGACAAACTCCACCCAGGCCGCAGGGGGGACCGTCACCTCGGGCGGTACCACCTGTTCCCTGTCCGAGCCGGTGAGGGATATCCTGTGCACCTCGTCTGACTCCGTGAGGCCGAGCTCCCTCCTGAGCACGTCATCCGGCTGGAGCTCCGGGGGAACCTCCGGGCCACAGCCGGCGACGAGAAGAGCGGACAGGCCGAGCACCCGGAGAGTGGGCCCCGCCGCCCACGGCCGGCGGTGAAGAAGTTCCACCGTTGTCGGGTGCTTCAAGCACCGACCTCCATGCCGCACGAAACACAGAATCGCCAGTCCGGCTCCAGCTCTTCCCCGCAGCCGGGGCACGGAACGACGTGCACGTCCATCCCGCAGAACGGGCAGTAGTTCAACGGTGCTCTCTTCGGGAGCTCGGCTCGGCACCACCGACACGTCGATGGCGCACTCGCGCCCTCCGACGGCTGTGACGCACCCTCGTCACCGGAAGGAGTCGCTTCCGCGACGGGCGTCGCGTTCCGGACGAGATCCTCGGTCGCAACCCCTTTCTCCCGATCCCCCGCTGTGGCCTGCGAGCGCCCGACCGTGGGGCCGTCCGGAGACAGGCGTGCCGGGTTCAGCCGAACGTCGACGGCGGCGAACTCCCGGAAGGCCCCGGTATTCGGGTTCGACGCCTTCACCTCGTCCTGCAGGGCTCGAAGAGCCGGCTCCGAGTCGATGACGAGATACTCTCCTTCACCGGCCAGGAGGCGCAGGAGCGCATGCTCGTAGTCGCCATTCATCTCGATGCCGATACGATCACGGTGGGTTCGGTAGGGGACGAGGTTCTGGTAGATCTCCGCCACGGTGAACGCCGTGGTCAGGTACTGTGGATGGTGATGGACGATCTCCTCCACGAGTGTTCCGTGGAAGCGTTCGAGCACGTCGGCGGCTCCACTCATCGGCTGTTCCTCCCTTCGCCTGGCTCCTCTTCGACCTCCAGCCTCGCGAGCCCCAGTGCGATGGCGGTTCGGAGGAACGTCTCAGGGTCGGTGAACGGAACCTCGACCCCGCGCTCCTCGTGCCAACGCTCGGCGAGCCGTCGCATGTAATCTCCGAGGGTCTCGTGGGAGAACCCGGCACGGTCTCGCATCTGTCTCACGATGTCCTGCCAGGATCCGCGGAGCAGGCGCCCGTCGGCGAGCCGCAGGGCCCCGGGCTCACCATCTTCCCGGGCCTGATCGCCCTCGAACAGCTCGAGTTGGCTGGGATCCAGGTCCTCCCCTTGCGGCCCCATGCTCCGCTCCACCTCGCCCAGGAGCCGGTCGATGGGGTCTTCGGCCTGCTCGAGGTCCCTCAGTCGCTGCTCCCAGGGCGCGAGCCGGGTATCGCCGGATTCCACGTGCCACAGGGCGCGCTTGAGCTCGATGAGACGCCACACGGCCAGGGCATCCCAGTGCTCCTGCGGTGCGACCCGCTCGAATTCCCGGAGCGCGCCCTCCCAGTCCCCCCGGTCATAGAGGAGGTGACCCAGGTAGATGCGGGCCTCGTGCAGGTCGGCGTCGAGTCTCAGTGCGCGCCGGATCTGGCGTCCGGCTCCCACGTCGTCTCCCAGCCGATGCAGGGCATACCCCAGGGAGGCCGCGGCCTCGGCACTGTCGGGCCGCGCGGCTGCCGCCTTGGCAAACACGTCTCGGCACTGGCTGTACATCGCCTCTCGATACAGCGCCCGTCCGATGGTGAGCATCAGCTCGATGTCCTCATCGAACCCCAGCTCCGCCACGCGCCCGAACAGCTGGAGGGCTCGCTCACGCTCGCCGAAACGGAGCAGGGTCTCCCCCAGACCCACCAGGGCGTCCTCATGGGCGGGATCGAGCACGGCGGCGCGCTCGAACGCCTTCCGGGCCCAGGCGTATTCCTCTCTCGCCAGGCGGGCGTACCCCAGCCCTACGTAGAGCTCGACGGCATTGGGATAGAGAGCGAGGCCCTCCTTGAGCATCTCGAGGGCCCCGTCGTAGTCACCTTCGTTGTAAAGCTGGTGCGCCTGCTCGTCGTATTCCTCGGAGCTGAGGAACCCATCGGGCATGTACGATGCTCCTTAGACAGCCTGGGCGGCCGTCCGTGGGGTCGACCGTGTCATGATGGGCAGCAATGTAATGTGGCCCACTGGGCGGTACCACCCTGGCGCGGGTCCAAAACGCCTGGGGTCAGACCTTTCCGTATGAGACGCCACACAGCCTGCAGGTGAGCTCCTTACCCTTCCTCACCAGACGGTGGCCTGGGCCGTGCCGGGGACAGTCCGGGTCGTCCCCCGCCTCCTGAACGGCTCTGACCTTGCTTCGTTCGGTGCGCGTGGCCTTGGGGATGGCGAGCCGGCACCGGACCGACGAGGCACTGCATTCGAACAGAGCCACGGCTCCACCGCCCTCTTCGGGCTGGACACCGAGCCGCATCAGGAACCCACCCGTGGGCGAGGGAATCTGGTTTTCCCCGTAGTAGGCCTGGTAGAGGACCTTGTCTCCCGAGAGGATGAGAACGCCATCGGGCCCCATGCGGGCCTTCGGGCGATACTGCTTGACCTCGCCCTTCTTCGGAGCTCCTTTTCGCTTCTTCCTGTCGGCCTTCCCCACAGCGCGTGCGGCGCTGGCGGCGCGGTCCTTTGCCGCGGCCTTCCTGACCGACTTCTTCGAGCTGGCCTTCTTGGCCGACTTCTTCGGGGCGACCTTCTTGGCCGGTTTCTTCGCGGCCGACTTCTTCGCGGCGGCCTTCTTGGCCGGCTTCTTCGCGCTTGTACCCTTCTTGGTGGCCATCCAGGCTCCTCTCCGGCTGGCGAATGCCCTCCGAGAGGGCGGCAAACGGCCCCAAGTATAGGGGCCGACCGACCCCTCGCCAAGCACGGAGCGTCCGCCGAT
>JARRLD010000198.1:0-7623 GCA_037387345.1 Gemmatimonadota bacterium | reverse complement strand
AGCTGGCCCGCCACGTAGACGGTGTCGCGATGGACGACGGCCTGGCTGTAGTGCCCGGCCGGGCCGGGAGCTTGGGGCGTGTGGACAATGCGCATGAGATGAGGTGCCCTGGCGGAGTTTTCGTGGGGGGCTTCACCCCGTAGCTTGGGCCCTCGGTGCCAGCCCCGCCACCCCACACGGACCGTCGGGTCGCTTCGCGGGTGGCAGCGGTCCCCGCCTACTCGGGATTGCCGCCGAACGCTTCCAGCGTGTCGGCCAGGATCTCCCGCGCCTCCTCGACCAGTCCCGTCGGTACCAGCACCGTGACTCCCAGCGCGCTCGGCCCCGAGAAGCCGGGGCCGAAGATTCCGGTCTGATCCTGGAGGATCGCCACGGGGATTCCCTCGGCCTCCAGCAGCTGCCTGGCGAACTCGGCCGATGGCAGGGCGGGGAACTCCGCCGCCTTCTCCCACTTCGGGGAGTCGCCGACCGAAGCCCCTCGCTTCAGCTGCCGAGAAGCGTCCATGCTTCCGCACGCTCCTGGTGGTGGTCCATGGCGGCCGAATCCCCGGCCTGCAGGTAGGCTTGAGCCAGGGCCAGATGGGCCCAGGCGTAGTAGTTCGGGATCCCGATGGTGGAGTCGTCCGGCCAGTGATCCCACCCATCCGGTATGCCGGCGCGATGAATGAACACGTCTTCCACGAGCGTTGCCGTCCGCGCCACGTCCACCCAGTCACCGATGATGTTGTTGTACGGTGAGGGAGCCATCTGTGTGGGTCCCGCGGGTTCGCCGGGCACGAGCGGTTGCGGACTGAGCTTGAACGCCAGCCCCTGCCGCACGAGATAGTCGTTCACGCCCAGGGAGCTCGCGGCGTTCCCGCTCGAGGCGAAGTAGACGGGACGGTCGTCGATGGACTCCATGAGCATGACCAGCGCGAACTGCTGCCAGGGGTAGAGATACTGCCCCGCACGGAGGGTGGCCGTGATGTCCCCGATGGCCAGGACCTGGTCCTGCTCCACGGGGGCGTAGCTCCTGGAGACCCGTTCGATGGTGTCGTCGTCCAGGGAGAGGATGGAGTGGGTGGGTGTCCGCACGGGCTCGGGCATCAGGAGCGGGATCTTGTCACCGGCTGCGACGGGGTCCGCTACGTACGCAGCACCCGTGTTCTCGTGGACGTAGGGCCGCTGGCAGACGATGGTCGTCGGGTCATCAGATGCTGCGACCCCGGGCGGACACGGCTCGGTGAGGTCGCGGATCTGCCTGGTATACCAGCTGGTGTTCAGGTAGGACGTAACGATCACCGTCACATCCTTGCGCATCCCCTCCACCTCCTGGAGATACCAGAGCGGGAAGGTGTCGTTGTCACCGTTGGTGAAGAGGATCGCGTAGGGCTCGACGCTCATCAGGAGGTTGTATGCCCAGTCCCGGGCCGAATAGTCTTCGGCCCGGCTGGCCCAGCTCCAGTTCGCCACGAGGGGGATGAAGGCGAGCCCCAGGATCGGGCCGGCCTTGGCAAGCGAGGTCCCCATCTCGTCGCGAGCCTCTTTCCACAGTGTGGCGATCCCCATGCCAGCCCACAGGCCCCACACCGAGAAGCTCACGATGAAGAAGTAGTCCCGCTCCCTCACCTCGTGCAGCTCCCTGTCGGCCACCGGTGCCTCGAGAGAGTACCCGTATTTGAAGTTCAGATAGTAGATGAGGGCCGCGGAGAGCGTCACGAAGAGGGCGAGCACGTACACGAAGCTGGCCCTGTCCCGCCGAAAGTGCTCGAAGGCCCCCCACACACCGAGTCCGGTGAAGAGCATGGTGAAGGGGAGTCGGAGCATCGCAAAGACGGTGTTGGTGCCGTCCAGGGCGCGCGCCCACTGCCAGTCGAAGTACTGCAGGTAGTTGGTGATCTGCGACCCCAGTGGAGCCTGACGTGGGATCAGCGGAGGCTTGTCGTATTGGGTCCGATTCAGAGCTTCGGACAGAGCCACGCATCCTGCCTTGCCGTAGGTCACGATGGCGCTCAGGGCGGATCCAAGGTCGGGGCAGGTGGGCGAAGCCTCGTTGATGACAGGGCTCAGGCCGGCCCTGAGCGGGAGGATCAGGTGGATGGAGATGCCCAGGATCGCCGCGGCGAGGGCCGCCGGATACAGACGCCAATTCAGAAGCGTCTGCGGTCGGACATAGAGGATGAACAGCCCGATGGCTGGCGCGGCCAGAAAGGCCATCAGGTGGTTCCCCACACTCAGTGCCAGGATGAACACCATGAGCACGAGAAGGTTGTCGTCCTTGCCCTTGCCGAGATTCTCCTGCCATCGGAAGGCCAGCCACGACAGCAGCGCGATGGTGAAGAGCGATACCGTGTAGACCTTCTCGTTCACGTTCGACTGATTCCACACCGTGAACGCCGTGGCGCTGACGAGGACCGCCGCGGCCGCACCGACCAGCCGGATACGTCGGTCATCGGAGAAGTACCTGAGGGCGTGGTGCGCCACGAGGAACCAGAGGCCATGGGCAAGGGCGCCCATGAACGCGCTGAACAGGTTGACCCTGACGGCCACCGAAACGCCCAGGGGTGCCAGGAGCACCGACCAGGCCCTGGCCAACACCACGAAGAGGGGGTTCCCGGGAGGGTGGGGAATCCCGAGGATGTGGCCGGTGGCGATGTACTCGCTCGTGTCCCAGAACGCCGTGGTGCGCGCGAGGGTCAGCCCGTACAGTGCGAATACCAGGAGGCCCGCCACGGCGGCGGCCCGGTAGGGTGGACGCAACGCGCCGCCGTCGACGGCGGTGTCGGTCCCCCCCGCGGGGGGCGTGGGCTGGTCGTTGGCCATGTCTTCCGGGATGCGATGAATCCGTCGGCGTGGGTGGCAGCCTCTGTGGACCGATGAAGATAACCTGGGGTTCCCCTGAATGGGGCGACCTTCGGCCTACGTCTCCCGAAGAAGATGGAGGCAGCCCCATCGATCGCTCTCCACCCTCCAGTCGGGTGGCACCCATGTCGTGGCGCTGTATTCCTGCACGATGGCCGGCCCGAGGAGCACCGCGCCAGATGCGAGATCGTGACGCCAGGCACGCTGAACGTCCAGGCGCTCGCCGCCGAACCACACGTAGCCTGCCTGGGTGGGCGGCAGGCCCGCTGCGTCCGGGAGCTCGGGGGCGTCGAGCGGCACCGGTGGGGTGGTCACCACGACCCTGAGCGTCACGGCTTCCACCGGCGTTTCGGGCCGTCGGTACCCGTACCGTTCCTCGTGGGCCGCGTGAAAGCGCTCCAGCCAATCCGCTTCAGGTACGCGAAGCTCGAAGCTCTGTCCTCGATAGCGCGCGTCGATCCACCGCTCCACGACCAGGGCGTCCGGGTCCGCTCCCTCCTGCCGCATCTCGTCCACGGCCTGCATCTCGAGCTCGCCGAAGACCTCCGACGTCCGCGTGCGTAGCTCGGGATCCTCGGTGCTCGCCAGCACGGTGCGCGATGCTTCCCGGGTCGTCGGAGAGGCCAGCATTCCGTAGGCGGACAGCAATCCCGGATCAGGGGGCACCAGGGCGCGGGCCGCGCCCAGCCTACGCGTGAGCTCCGCCACGTGGAGTGCCCCCGCTCCCCCGAACGCCACCACCACGAAGTCCGCGGGATCGAAGCCTCGCTCCACCGAGATCACCCGAAGCGCCCGCTCCATGGCAGTGTCGGCCACGGCCAGGATCCCCTCGGCGGCCTCCTCGGGGGACGCTCCCAGCGCACCGGCCAGGTCGGTCAGGGGACCCCCGATACGCTCCCTGTGCAACCGCCCCGCCCCGCCGAGAAACGCGTCTACGGGGAGCCGTCCCAGCCAGACGTGAGCATCGGTCACGGTCACGCCCGAGCCGCCCAACCCGTAGCATATCGGGCCCGGGTCCGCCCCGGCGCTCTGGGGGCCGACTCGAAGTGCACCGCCAGCGTCGATCCGCGCCAGTGATCCCCCGCCGGCACCTACCGTATGGATGTCGATCACGGGAATCGCCACGGGCTGGCCATCGATATCGAACTCCCGGGTCCGCAGCGGGCTTCCGGGACAGAGAGACACGTCCGTGGACGTGCCTCCCATGTCGAAGGACAGAACGTGGTCGTATCCGGACCGCCGGGCCCAGGTGAGGGCCCCCACCACACCCCCTGCGGGGCCGGACAGGACGGTGTGCACCGGCTCGCGTCGTGCCCGCTCGACAGGGAAGGCGCCACCGTTGGAGCCCATGATCGTGACGCGGCACGCCCCGGCCTCGTCCTGAAGGCGCCCCAGATAGGAGGACATGACGGGGGCCACGTAGGCGTTGACCACCGTCGTGGATGTGCGCTCGTACTCCCGGAACTCCGACAGGAGGTCCGAGGATACCGAGACCGGCAGGCCGGTGGGAGCCAGGGCGTCGGCGACAGCACGTTCGTGTCGGGCATCGGCATAGGAGTGAAGCAGGGAGACAGCCAGCGCCTCCGCACCTCGCTCCGCCACGAGGGCCGAGAGCGCCTCGAGCACGCTCGGGTCGAGGGGAGCCACCTCTTCTCCCGTCGGCCCCAGACGTCCGGGGATGCCCAGGCGGTTCTCCCGGGCCACCAGGGGAGGCGGCCGATGCCCTACCAGGGCGTAGAGCTGAGGCCGGTTCTGCCGACCGATCTCGATGACGTCCTCGAATCCCTGGTTCGTCAGGAGCACCACCCGTGCACCCCGACGCTCCAGCAGGGCATTCGTGGCTACCGTGGAGCCATGGAGGAGGACGAACTGCGTCCCGTCGGGAACGATGGCCCGGATGCCATCCAGCACCGCCTGACTCGGGTCGGCGGGAGTGGACGCGACCTTCAAGGTCTCCAGGGCGCCATCCCTCCACAACACGAGGTCTGTGAAGGTCCCTCCGGTGTCCACGGCGAGGATGGCCGTTGACGCTCCGCTGCCACTCAGGGACATTGGGTCGCTCATGGCTTTCGTTCCGCGAGATCTTGACCGAGGCTTATGCGGCTCCTTCCATCGTTCGACCGCTTCCGGGAGTACGCCGAAGAAGGGCGGGTGGTCCCGGTGTGGCGGGAGTTCCTCTTCGATGTGGACACCGCGGTCACGGCGTACGCGAAGCTGGTCCGCCCACCGTTCGGCTTCTTGCTGGAGTCGGTCGTCGGGGGTGAACAATGGGCCCGATATTCCTTCCTGGGAACCCGCCCGGCCGCTGCCTGGCGACTCCAGGACGGCCAGGTGTCGTGGTGGACGCCCTCGGAGGGGTGGGCGCCTGTCGACGCCGACGATCCACTCGAGGATCTGGACCGGCGTCTTCGGGAGCGATGGCCCGCCGATGTGGGGGAGCTGCCGCGCTTCTGGGGTGGGGCCGTCGGATACTTCGGATACGACGCGGTGCGCCACATCGAGCGACTGCCCACTCCTCCGATCGACGATCTCCACCTGCCGGACGGGCTCTTCGTCTTCACGGATCTGGTCCTGGCCATCGACAACCTGAAGGGTCGAGCCATGGCCATTGCCGCCGTGCCCGTGGAGGCAGGTCTGTCGGCAGCGGAGCTGACGACCCGGTACGATGACGCGGGTGAGCGCACGCGAGCGTTGATCGATGACCTCGCCTCATCGCCGTCCCCCGCGCCGCTCACGCTGGGGGAGGAGCCTGGCGAGGATCCGCCCTTCGAAAGCTCGATGCGGCGCGAAGAGTTCGAGGCGGCTGTGGAGCGGGTCCGGAAGTACATTCGAGCCGGTGACGCATTCCAGGTCGTGGTCAGCCAGCGGTTGGGCGTGCGGCTGGAGGCCACGCCCTTCACGCTCTACCGGGCCCTGCGCACGCTCAACCCGTCGCCGTACATGTACCTCCTGGAGCTGGACGGGATGGCTCTCGTGGGCAGCTCTCCCGAGGTGCTGGTCCGCGTGGAGGATCGGACGGTAACGGTGCGTCCCATCGCGGGGACACGGCCTCGGGGTGGCACGCCGGAGGAGGATCGCCTGCTGGCCGAGGATCTCCGTTCCGACGAGAAGGAGCTGGCGGAGCATCGCATGCTGGTGGACCTGGGACGGAACGACGTGGGCAGAGTGGCCGAGTACGGCACGGTGACCGTTCCCGACCTCATGGTCATCGAGCGGTACTCCCACGTGATGCACATCGTGAGTCAGGTGGAAGGGCGCCTTCGTCCAGGCCTCGGGGCCATGGATGTGTTCAAAGCCTGCTTTCCCGCAGGGACGGTGTCGGGGGCACCCAAGGTACGGGCCATGGAGATCATCGACGAGCTCGAGGCCACGCGACGCGGGCCCTACGCAGGTGCGGTGGGCCACTTCAACTACGGTGGCGTGAGGATGGATACGGCGATCACCATCCGAACGGTCGTCATGCAGGAAGGCAGGGCCTACGTGCAGGCGGGGGCGGGGATCGTCGCGGACTCGCATCCTGGACGGGAGTACGACGAGACCCTCAACAAGGCCCGGGCGCTGCTCAGGGCCTCGGCGATGGTGGACGGGTGAGGCGAAGGTCGACCGCAGCACGGAGAACCTCATGTCGGAACTGACTCTGCGATACTTGTCCCGTTCGGACGTCGAGTCCCTGGGGCTCCCCATGAGCGACGTCATCGAAGCCGTGGAGGGAGCGTTCCGGGAAAAGGGGCTCGGCACGGCCGAGATGCCGCCGAAGCCCGGGGTCCATCCGGGCCCCGACGCCTTCATCCACGCGATGCCGGCCTACCTCAAGGGGATCGGGGCCGCCGGCCTCAAGTGGGTATCGGGCTTCCCGGAGAATGCCGCCCGGGGGCTCCCGTACATCGCCGGGATCTTCGTGCTCAACGATGTGGAGACCGGGCTTCCACTGGCCGTGATGGACTGTACGTGGATCACCGCCGTGCGGACGGGAGCTGCCACTGCCGTGGCCGCGAAGTACCTGGCCAGGCCCGAGTCGTCCACCGTGGGTATCCTGGCGTGCGGCGTGCAGGGGCGCAGCAATCTCGAGGCCCTTTCCTGCGTGTTCCAGCTCGAGAGGGTGCACGCGTATGACATCCGGCCCGATGTCGCTCGGCGGTACGCGGACGAGATGACGGATCGGCTGGGCGTCGAGGTGGCGGTGGTGGACGCTCCGGAGGCCGCGGTGCGGGAGATGGACCTCGTCGTCACGAGTGGTCCGATCCTCAGGCATCCTGATCCCACCATCCCGGCCGGCTGGCTGGCCGCGGGCTCCTTCGCCAGTCCCGTCGACTTCGACTCCTATTGGACACCGGAAGCCCTCGCGGAGCTCGACGTGCTGGCCACCGACGACAAGAATCAGATGGAGTACTACCGGTCAGTGGGGTACTTCGAGTCGACCCCGGAGCCCGCGGCGGACCTGGGGGAGATCGTCACGGGCGCCAGGCCGGGCCGGCGGGCCGACGACGAACGCACCATGAGCATGAACCTGGGTCTGGCCATCGAGGACGTGGCCACGGCCCGCATCCTCTACGAGCGTGCCGTGTCCGAGGACGTAGGCGTCGAGTTGCCCCTGTAGCCCCCTCGACGGGCCGCGAGAGGCTGAGAACCGCGACTGCGGGGGCAAGCGGCGAGGGGGGTAGCGCTCAGCTCCCGAGGTTCTCGTACAGTCGCACCAGCGCGGGGATGCCCCTCTCGAATGCCTCGATGGGGAACCACTCGTTGGGCGCGTGGAGGTTACAGCCGGGAAGCGCAAAACCGACG
>JARRLD010000197.1:0-11762 GCA_037387345.1 Gemmatimonadota bacterium | reverse complement strand
GAATCAAACGCGCTGGGCAACGGGCTGAAGGAGAGGGGCGACGGAGGGCTCACCGCCTTTGGTCGGAAGGCCGTGGAGCGCATGAACAAGGTGGGCATGCTCATCGACTGCTCCCACTGTGGCGACCAGACCACCCTGGACACCATCGAGCACAGCGATCACCCCATCCTCTTGTCCCACATCGGGGCCCGTGCCCTGTGGGATTCCAACCGCCTCGCCCCCGACGAGGTCCTGGAGGCGTGTGCGGCCAGGGGTGGAGTGATCGGGATCGAGGCGGCTCCCCACACCACGCTGACCCGAAACCACCGTACCCACGACCTCGAGGCGTTCATGGAGCACTTCGAGTACGTGGTGAAGCTCGCAGGGATCGATCATGTGGGGTTCGGTCCGGATTCCCTCTACGGAGACCACGTGGGCCTGCACCGCGTGTACGCCAGCAACCTCTCCCTCGAGGAGTCCCACGGCGGAGGAAGGCCGGATCAGCAGTACGAAGAAGTCGAATACGTGAGGGGCCTCGAGAACCCCACCGAGGGATCCAGGAACCTCGTTCGATGGCTCGTCAAACACGGGTATTCCGACGAGGACATCGAGAAGGTGATGGGCGGTAACGCGCTCAGGCTCCTGTCCGAGGTGTGGGCCTGATCTGCCGCCGTTCCGATGGGATCCGTTGTTGCCGGGGGCGCGTGAGGCTCCGGCTCGGAACGGGTCTCGTGACCGTCGCGTTGACGCTCCCCGCCGCCGCCGCCGCCCAGGTCACGGTCCTCTCGGCGCGACTCACCGCAGACCTCACCGTGGCTGACGGCTCGGCCAGCGTCATGGTGGAGTATCGGCTTTCGGGAGCCGTCCCGGGGACTGCGCTCCCGGCCACGGTGCTCGATTTCGGGCTGGCCACCGTCGAGGACCTCCGCGTCGGCGAAGCATCCGAGCCGGTGCCTCTCGGCGACGCCCAGGGAGTGGCGCACGAGGCGGAGCTCCCCGTCGAGGCCACGGACCGTGCCGACGTCAGCCGCGTGGTGGTCCGCTATCGGGTGCCCTCCGTCGTAACCACGGAGGACGGGCGCCTCAGGGGACGGATCCCGGTGCTGACCGTGGACCGGCCGCCGGCGGAGCCGGGTCCGGGGCTGTTCGTCGCCCGCGTCCGCTTGCCCCAGGCGTGGCGCGTTACCGAGACGTTTCCCACCGGGCTCGCCGAAGTCGACGGGGCAGGAACGTACGAGGTCCGACTCTCGGTGGTACCGGCGGTGGTAGGATTCCGGGCACGCGGCGACGGCGGAAGGACGCCCGGGATGCCCGTCGTGCTGGACGTGCTCGCCGCCGGCATCATGGGTCTCTTCGTCCTGCTGGGATGGCGACACCTGCGGCGGGTGGCCGCATGAGCGGCCCCGGCTTCGTATTCTGGGGGCTGTTCGTGGTGTGTGGGCTGATCCTGGTGGCCTACTGGGTCTGGATGCTCTGGGTGGAGCGTCGATGACCTCTTCCATGTGGGTCTTCCTGGGTTATTTCGCCGTCGTGTTCGCCATCGGGTGGTACGGGATGAGGGCCACCCACGACGAGGCAGACTACTGGATCGCCGGCGGGGGATTGGGCTGGTTCTCCGGTGGGGCGACCCTCGCCGCCACCCATACCAGCGCCGGCACCTTCGTCGGCACCATCGGCGTGATGTATACGGCCGGCTGGTCGTTCGGGTGGGTGCTGCTGTCCATCCCGCTGGCCTACTGGTTCGTGGCGGCAGTGCTGGCGCCCCGCTTCACGCGGGTGAGGGAGCTGACGCTGCCCGCCTACCTTCAGGCCCGTTACGAGAGCAGGGGCGTCCGCGGGCTCGCCGGCTGCATCGTCCTGGTGGCCACCGTGGTCTACATCCAGGCGCAGATCGTGGCTGGAGGGCTCATCGCGAACACGGTCTTCGGCGTCCCCACGACCTGGGGGATGGTGGGCTTCACCGCGATCCTCCTCGTGTACACGGTCGTGGGCGGCATGATCGCCGTGGTGTACACGGACGCGTTCCAGCTGGTGGTCATGTGCCTGGGGGCGGTGTTCGCCCTGCCCCTGGCCGTGCGCCAGGTGGATGGGATGGAAGGCCTGTTCCGGCTGGTGGAATCCGCGCACCCCCTGGTCTTTTCCTGGGGCACGCTGCCGGGGGTGCTGCTCTTCACCATGGGACTGTCGTTCTTCCTGGGTTCCATCGCCACGCCGGAGAAGCTCATCAGGCTCTACGCGATGAAGGACATGCGCACCATTCGCCGGGGCGTGCTCTTCGCTATCGCCATGATCCTCTTGCTCAACCTCATCGTGTTCGTGCTGGCTCTGGCGGCGATCGTGCTCTTCCCGAACCTACCCACCGGCGACCTTGCGATGCCGCTGGTGGCCTCGGCGGTGCTGCCACCCGCGCTGGGAGCCGTGATGCTCGCCGCCATCACGGCCGCCATGATGTCCACCGTGGACTCCCTGCTCATCGTGGCAGGATCCGCGCTGTCGGTGGACATCTATCAGAACCTCGTCCACCCCGACGTGACCCCGGCACGCCGGCTCTGGATCGATCGGCTGGGGATCACCGTGGTCGGCACCGTGCCCGTGCT
Organism: Gemmatimonadota bacterium; assembly: GCA_037387345.1. Taxonomy (GTDB): domain Bacteria; phylum Gemmatimonadota; class Gemmatimonadetes; order Longimicrobiales; family Gaopeijiaceae; genus SZUA-318. Next base: position 9,186 of record JARRLD010000197.1, on the reverse strand, counting down.
CCTTCTGCTCAGCGGGGTAGGGAAGGGGGAGCTGGTCCAGTTCATCGTGCTTCTCTTCACCGCCCTGATGGCTGCCGCCTTCGTCATGCCTGTGGTGGGAGGCGTGCTCTGGAAGCGAGCCACCCGGGCGGGCGCCGCCACGTCCATGGTCGGCGGCGTCACCGCGACCTTTCTCTGGGAGATCTTCGGCTCCGGCGATATCGAGCCGGCGCTTCCTGGCTTCCTCGTCTCCGCCGTCCTCTTCATCGGCGTGAGCCTGGTCACCGAGCCACCGTCGGCGCGGGCCCTGGCGCCCTATTTTGTCGACGACCTGTCCACTCCATCCGACGGAGGATCCCCGTGATCCCATATTCCGCCCGCCTCGCCGCGGGATCAGCCCTCGTCATGGCCCTGCTGCCGCCATCCGTGGGAGCCCAGGACATCGCCGTAGGCTATCGCCAGGAGGCGGACCGTATCATCGAGGCCGCCACCTCCAACCACCGGGCGTACCAGCGACTGGGGGAGCTGGTGGACCGTTTCGGAAGTCGCATCTCAGGCTCCGTGGCCCTGGAGCGGGCCATCGACTGGATCGTGGACGAGATGGAGCGTGACGGCCTGGACAACGTTCGGACCGAGCCCGTAATGGTGCCCCACTGGGTCCGGGGAGCAGAATCCCTGGAGCTGACCCAGCCCCGAGCCCGGTCGCTGCCCATGGTCGGGCTGGGAGGAAGCGTGGGGACGCCCGTGGCGGGGATCCGCGCCGAGGTCCTGGTGGTGCGCAGCTTCGATGAGCTGGATGCCCGCGCCGACGAGGCCCGGGGCAAGATCGTGCTCTTCAACGTTCCGTTCACCAACTACGGTGAGACTGTCCAGTACCGAACCAACGGCGCGGTGGCGGCGGCCCGGGCCGGTGCCGTGGCCAGCCTCATCCGTTCCGTGGGACCCGTGTCGCTGCAGTCGCCGCATACCGGCGCCATGCGCTATCAGGAAGGAGTGGAGCAGATCCCCCACGCGGCCATCACGGTGGAGGACGCGCAGATGCTCGAGCGGATGCAGGAGCGGGAGCAGCGTATCGAGGTCCACCTCCGCATGGAGGCGCAGACCTTCCCTGACGCGCCGTCACGGAACGTCATGGCCGAGATCGTCGGCTCGGAACACCCCGACGAGGTCGTGGTTCTGGGCGGACACATCGACTCGTGGGACGTGGGCCAGGGGGCGATGGATGACGGAGGCGGAGTGGTCGCGGCCTGGGAGGCTGTGCGGCTGCTCAAGGAGCTCGGCCTCAGGCCCCGGCGTACGGTGCGGGTGGTGGGGTGGACCAACGAAGAGAATGGCCTCCGGGGCGGCACCCAGTACGCCGCCGACCACGCTGACGAGCCCCACGTCCTCGCCATGGAGTCCGACGCGGGCGTGTTCGAGCCCCTGGGGTTCGGCTTCACTGGCTCGGACCGGGCCTTCGACATCGTTCAGGAGATCGGGACCTTGCTGGCACCCGTCGGTTCGGATCGCATCAGCCGGGGCGGGGGAGGGGCGGATATCGGGCCTCTCATGCAGACCGGCGTTCCGGGCATGGGGCTGAACGTGGACGGGACCCGGTACTTCTGGTACCACCACAGCGATGCGGACACGCTGGACAAGCTCGATCCGGACGAGGTCGCCCGGTGCGTGGCCGCCCTGGCGGTCGTGGCCTATGTGGTGGCGGATCTTCCGGAGGCGTTGCCGCGGTGAGCGATGGCCATTTCCTCACGCGGGATGCCGCCCCATCCTTAGGGCAACCAACAAGGAGGTGAAGTATGGCGGGATCGCTGGTGGACCGCATGGTGGGAGCCGCGTTTCTGAACGTCGGCACCTATGAAGAAGTCGAACACGACGACACCGCGACCGGTCAGGCAGCGGCGGTGGTGGCCATGGTGGCCGTGGCGACGGCCATCGGGGGCTGGAACTTCGGCGTCACCGCCGTCGTCGGCGGCGCCGTCAGCGCCCTGGTGAAGTGGCTGATCTGGGCGGGCATCACGTTTCTGGTGGGCACCAAGCTCTTCGGAGGGACCGCCACGTGGGGTGAGCTCCTCCGTACCCTGGGCTTCGCCCAGGCCCCCGGTATCCTGGCCGTCCTGGCCCTCGTCCCGGTGTTGGGTTGGGGGGTCCTCCTGGTGGTGAGTCTATGGGTGGCCGTGGCTGCTTTCATCGCCATCCGGCAGGCCCTGGACATCGGCAACGGGAAGACGTTCCTGACGGTCCTGGTGGGGCTCCTCTTCAGCCTCGTGCTTTCCGGCATCCTGCCTGGCAGCCTCTGAGTCGGAACACGGGGTGGGGTGGCGCTGGCGGCGCCACCCCCGTCCCTTGACGCCCCGGGCGTGCGGCCCGGAGGTTGGGGCATTCGCCGTCGGGTGAGGCGTCGCCCGGTTCGTTCCCCTCTGCCCAGGGCCTCATGGAGTTCGGTTGGAATCCCTCGCGATGGGTCTCCCTGAAGCCCTTCGGGCTGGGTGAGGAAAAGCCCCATCACTTCCGGGACATGGCCCGGATCTGGTGGGAGAACCGGGACGAGCTGGAATACGGGATGCGCATCCTGCGGGACGGCGTATGCGACGGGTGTGCCCTGGGCACCGCCGGGCTCGAGGACTTCACGCTGGACGGGATCCACCTGTGCACCGTCCGCCTGGAGCTACTTCGATTGAACACGATGGGGCCGCTGGATGCCTCGCGTCTGGACGACACGGCAAACCTGAGCACCCTCTCTGGCGAGGAGCTGCGACGGCTTGGCCGGATCCCCCACCCGATGGTGCGCCAACGAGGCGACCGTGGGTTCCGGCGAGTGAGCTGGGACGACGCGCTCGAGCTTCTGGCCGGGCGTCTGAGCATCACCGATCCCGCAAAGCTGGCGTTCTACCTGACATCACGCGGGATCACCAACGAGGTCTACTACGTGACCCAGAAGGTCGCTCGGGCGCTGGGTACCAACCACGTAGACAACTCTGCGCGCATCTGTCACGCTCCGAGCACCACGGCCCTCAAGCGCTCGTTGGGCGTGGCCGCCTCGACGTGCTCCTATTCCGATTGGCTGGGCACCGACCTGCTGGTGTTCTTCGGCTCCCACGTGGCGAACAACCAGCCTGTGGCCACGAAGTACATGTACCGCGCCCGGGAGCAGGGTACCCGCATCGCGGTGGTGAACTCGTTCCGGGAACCCGCGATGGAGCGGTACTGGATCCCGTCCATCTTCGACTCGGCGCTCTTCGGCACCCGACTCACCGACGACTTCGTGCAGGTCCACCAGGGTGGAGACATCGCCTTCCTCACCGGTGTGCTCAAGCATGTCGTGGAGCGGGGGTGGGTGGACCACCGCTTCGTGGAAGGCCACACCGAGGGCTTCGCGGAGGTGGAGGCTTCGGTAATGGCTCGGCCCTGGGAGGAGCTGGAGCGGTTCAGCGGTGTGGGGCGTCAGGAGATGCTTCAGTTCGCCGAGCTGGTGGGCCGCGCCCGGAGCGCCGTCTTCATCTGGAGCATGGGCATCACCCAGCACCGCTACGGCGTGGACAACGTCCAGGCCATCGTGAACCTGGCGCTTGCACGAGGCTTCGTGGGCCGCGAGCGGTGTGGGCTCATGCCCATCCGTGGCCATTCGGGCGTCCAGGGTGGTGCGGAGGTGGGCGCCGTTCCGTGGTCCTATCCGGGAGGGCGTGCCGTGGGGCCCGACACTGCGGCAGAGATGTCGGCCTTGTGGGGCTTCGAGGTCCCGGGCGGGCGGGGTCTTTCGGCTGTGGAAACGGTCCACGCCGCGCATCGGGGCGAGATCGAGGCGCTGTGGGCCATTGGCGGAGACTATCTGGGCACCCTGCCGGAGCCCGGATACTGCCGGGAGGCTCTTGAGCGGGTCCCCCTTCGGGTCCACCAGGACATCGTGCTGGCCCACCAGATGTTCCTGGAGCCCGCGGATACGGTCGTGGTTCTTCCGGCCACGACCCGGTACGAGCAGCCCGGCGGCGGCACCGAGACGTCCACCGAGCGGCGCATCTACTTCAGCCCGGAGATCCCGGGTCGTCGCATCGCAGAAGCCCGGTCCGAGTGGGAAGTGCTCCTGGAAGTCGGACGCAGGGTGCGGCCGGATCGGGCTCACGCCCTGGAGCTGAGGTCGTCCGCGGAGATCCGGGCGGACATCGCACGAGCGGTACCCTTCTACCGGGGGATCGAGACCCTGGCTCACAAAGGAGATGCGCTGCAGTGGGGAGGACGCAGGCTGTGTGAAGGCGGGCGGTTTGGCCATCCCGGCGGCCGAGCCCGGTTCGTCCCGGCGCCCCTCCCCGAGGAGGGCGTCCCCGAGGGACGATTCCACCTCACCACGCGGAGGGGGAAGCAGTTCAACTCCATGATCCAGGCCGTGCGAGATCCTCTGACCGGCGGTTTCCGGGACCACGTCTTCATGGCCGCGGCCGACGCTCGCCGTCTGGGTCTGAGCGACGGCGACCGGGTGACGCTGAGCTCTCCGGTGGGCTCCTTCCAGGGACGTTGTCGGATCGCACCCATCAAGGAGCGGAACGTTCAGGTCTTCTGGCCCGAGGCGAACTCGATCATCCCCACCGGCGTGGTGGAGCCGCAGTGCGGCATACCCGACTTCACTGCGGTGGTGGAGGTGTCCCCTGGGGGAGCTCCCGAGGCGGGTGGCAGTCCGGTGCCGGAGCCGACCACGTGATCGGTCCGCGCGGGGCCACCCGCCAGGTCCGCGTCCTGCGGCACCGGGAGGAGACCGTGACCCGGCGGAGGGACATTCTCGCTGTCGAGGAGCCGCTGGAGATCCGGGTGGCCTACACCACCGGAAACGGATCTCGAACGGTGGAGACCGTGGCCGTTACCATGCGAACGCCCGGAGACGACTTCGACCTGGTGGCGGGATTCCTCCACGGCGAAGGCCTGGTGGAACGGCCCGAGGCCCTCCAGGAGGCGTGTGTGGCAAGTCGTCACTCGAGGCGGTGAAGGCCCAGGGTTGTGCCGTCATGGAAGACGGAGGCCTTCGTGTATCGGCCCAGCTTCTGCCGCGCCTCCCGGACGTCCTGGCCGAAGGACAGGGCGGCTTCCAGCGTACGGGGGGCCTGCACGCCGCCGGGCTCTTCCACGCGGACGGGACCTGCACGCTCGTGCGGGAGGACGTGGGTCGCCACAACGCCGTCGACAAGGCCCTGGGACACGCGTTCCTCCGCAGGTCCCTGCCAGCAGCTCAACGGGTCCTGGTGGTGAGCGGGAGGGTGTCCTTCGAGATCGTTCAGAAGGCGGTCGTGGCGGGGGTGCCCATGCTGGTGGCTGTGGGCGCACCGTCCAGCCTGGCCGTGGACCTGGCGACGAGCTTCAACCAGACGCTGGTGGGTTTCGCTCGCGACGGAGGCTTCAACATCTACGCTGCCCCGGAGCGCGTGGCGTGAGCTCGGCGACCCGGTTGCTCGGTGCCGTCCTCGCGGGTGGAGCCGGACGGCGATTCGGAGGTCCGAAGGCGAGCGTGAGGGTGGGTGGAGTGCCCATGGTTCGGAGGGCGTTGAATGTCCTGAAGCCCATGTGCCCCGACGTCGTGGTGGTGTCGAGCCGACCCGTGCCCGACGCCGGGGCACCGGTGGTCCCCGATGTCACCGCCGAGGCGGGTCCCCTGGGGGGTCTGGAGGCCGCTCTTCTGGAGGCGAAGCGACGGGACATGGACGGCGTGCTCCTGCTGGCGTGTGACCTCCCTCTCATGTCCCGAGACGTCGTTGGCCAGGTTGCCCAGGCGGCGGAAGGTCGCGCCGCAGTGGCCCCGGAACGGCCTGGTGGAGGGGTCGAGCCACTGTGCGCGGCCTACTCCATCGAATGTCTGGATGCGGTTCACGCTCGCCTTGCCTCCGACGACCGCTCACTTCACGGGCTGTTCACCGAGGTGGGTGGGACCGTCCTTCCGGCTCTGGCGGAGGTGGGAGATGCGCCGGACGCGTTCTTCAACGTGAACACACCCGAGGACCGCGACCGGGCCGAGGCATTCTTGTCCCGCCTGACCCCCTTGGTCGTGTGCGTCATCGGGAAGAAGAAGTCGGGGAAGACCTCGACCTCCGTGGGGCTTATCCGGGAGCTCATCCGGCGTGGGCACTGCGTGATGTCGGCGAAGCACGGGCACGGATTCGAGCTGGACACCGAGGGAAGCGACTCCTGGCGACACCGGCACCAGGGAGGGGCCCGCCGGGTGGCCATGGCGGGTCCCGATCAGGTGGCGATCATGGGGGGGTGGGACCCCGGCGGTGAGCAACCCCTGGAGGCGCTGGTGCGCGCGTACCTGGCTGATGCCCGGATCGTGATCGCCGAAGGCTTCAAGACGTCGTCGTTTCCGAAGATCGAGGTGTACCGGAGGGCAGCCCACCCCGAACCCCTCTACGGGGGCGACCCCGAGCGGGACGGCACCTACCTGGCCATGCTCACGGACGTGCCGGGATTCCAGGCCCATGTTCCCGTGATGGACCTGCACGACGAGACGCGGTTCACGCGCCTGGCCGACCTCATCGAGTCCCACCTTTCCCGGGAGGAGCATTGAGCACCGGCGAAGCCACCCTCGAAGCCGGCGGTCCGGCGGCAGTGTCCATGGGCTCAGCCCCGTCCGGGCGCCTGGTCTCCCTGGACGCATTCAGGGGACTCACCATCGCGGGCATGATCCTGGTGAACAATCCGGGGAGCTGGAGCTATGTCTATTGGCCACTGGCCCACGCAGAGTGGCACGGGTGGACGCCCACGGACCTCATCTTCCCCTACTTCCTCTTCATCCTGGGGGTGGCGATCCCCTTCTCCTTCCGTCGGCGCCTGGCGGAGGGGGCGGACCGCATGGCGCTGTTCCGGCACGTCGTGCGCCGCTCCCTGATCCTCGTAGCCCTCGGCCTGCTCATGCGCGTGGTACCCGACTTCGACGTGGCCGAGATGCGCTGGCCCGGTGTCCTCCAGCGGATCGGGCTCGTGTACATGGCGGCAGCAGGGCTCTACCTGGCGGCGGGACCCCGGGCCCGAGGGGTGTGGACCGCGTCCATGCTGCTGGGTTACTGGGCGGTGATGTCGTGGGTGCCCGTGCCCGGGTACGGCCCGGGCGACTTGAGCCCGGACGGCAATCTCGCCGCCTGGGTGGATCGCCTGGTCATGGGAGGGCACCTCTACCAGGGGACCTGGGATCCCGAGGGTCTTCTGTCCACGGTTCCGGCGGTGGCCACGTCGCTGCTGGGCATCTTTACGGGCGAGTGGTTACTGTCGGGGCGGGCGGGCGGGAGCCTGACCCGGGGGATGGTGACCACGGGTGGCGTCTTCGTCCTCCTCGGGATGCTGTGGGGAGCCGTCTTCCCGGTGAACAAGAACCTGTGGACCAGCTCCTACGTGGTCTTCACGGCCGGGACCGCTCTGATCGTGTTCGGTGGCCTCTACTGGCTCGTAGACGTCAGGCGACGTCGAGGCCCCTGGCTCACGCCGATGATCGTCTACGGCATGAACGCCATCGCCGTCTTCGTGGCGTCGGGATTCTTGACCAAGGCCATGGTCCGCATCCACGTCGGCGGGGAGGACGGTACGTCCCTCTACGGGTGGATCTACCGGACCCTGTTCCGGACCTGGGCCGGGGACTACAACGGCTCGCTTCTCTTCGCGCTCTCCTACGTGGCCCTGTGGCTCGGACTCATGTGGATCCTCTACCGGAGAGGGGTCTTCATCAAGATCTGACGGCGTGCCGGAGCCGCCGCCGGCACGACCGGACGCGGTGGACGCGGCGGCCGGGGCAGCTTGCAGGCCCCGGACGGTCGGGCCCAAGTTGGGGCCGCCCCGCGCCGAGAACCGAAGCCATGAATCGAACAAGAGCCCTTCCTGCCATGCTTGCCCTGTGGTGGTGCGCCCCAGGGTGTGCGTCTTCCGCTCCCCCGCCGGCCTCGGCGGACGATGCTCCGTCTGCCGCTCCCGCTCCCGCTGTGGCCGACGTGAGAGAAGCCGCCCCCGCCGAGGCGGGCTACTTCACCGAGGAACAGGCAGAGCGCGGACGGGCCACCTTCCGGGAGATCTGCTCGGGGTGTCACTATTCCAGCGAATTCCGCGGAACCCAGTTCGTGTACGAGTGGCGGCGCCGGACGGCCCGCGACCTCTTTCGGAGCATCTCCCGAACCATGCCCGAAGATGCGCCTGGCAGCCTCGCGCCGGGACAGTACGCCGATGTCATCTCGTACATCCTACGAATGAACGGTCTTCCCGCGGGTGAGCGTGAGCTGCCGGCCGACGCCGAGGCCCTGCGCGCGTACCCCCTGTCCGGCCTGGGGCAGAGCGGTGGCTGAACAGTCGACGGGTGGCCTCCCTCGACGGGACTTCCTGCGCGTAGCCTCGGCCGGGGCGGGCCTTGCCCTCACCGGCGAGCGTCTGGGCGCCCAGACAAGCGGGAGGAGCTCGTCGGTCCCGCGCGGCGGCCAGGCCCCGGACGTGGTGGTGGTGGGCGCGGGAAGCTTCGGGGCGTGGACGGCTCTCCACCTCCAGCGCGAAGGCGCGCGGGTGACCCTCGTGGACCAGTACGGTCCGGCCAATTCCCGGGCCACCTCGGGCGGAGAGACTCGGGGCGTCAGGACCAGCTACGGAGACCGGCCTCACGGGCTTCAGTGGGGCCGCTGGGCCACCCGGGCCATCGAGCGCTGGAAGGTCTGGGACGAGGAGCACACCGATGACCTGCTCCCGCGGCTCTTCTCCACTACGGGCGACCTCATCATGCGCGAAGAGATGACGCCCTATATGGAGCAGACCGTCGAGAACTGGGACGTCTTGGGCCGGCGCTACGAGATCCTGGACATGGACGAGGTCCGGTACCGTTGGCCGGCCATCCGAGGCCACGAGCTCCAGGTGGCGCTGTACGAGCCCGAGGCGGGGGTGGTGCGGGCCCGCCGGGCCATCGAGTCCGTAGCCAAGGTGTTCGAGCAGGAGGGGGGGAGGATCGTAGTGGGCCATGTGGCCATGGGGGACCGCCATGGTCGAATGGTGCGGGACGTGGTTGTGGGGGCGGAGGAGCGCCTCACCGCCGGGAGCTTCGTCTTCGCGCTGGGACCGTGGTTCCCCAAGTTCTTCCCGGAGCTCATGGGGCGGCGGCTGCGCATCCGCACCCTGGGGCACGTGTACTACGTGTCCACACCGCCAGGGGACGAGTCCTATCGGGTTCCCAACCTGCCCAGCTATGGGGTTCCCGGGTGCACCGGGTGGCCG
>JARRLD010000196.1:0-7642 GCA_037387345.1 Gemmatimonadota bacterium | reverse complement strand
GCCTCGGTGATTCCTGCCCTCAGTTGACCCTCAGCGCGTCGATCATGATCCCCGGCAGCTCCTTCATGAGCTCATCCAGGGTCAGTGCCGAGATCGTGCCCGCCTGGTACACGTTCCCGTCGATCTGGGTGTACAGGCCGAACGCCGGCACGTCGTGGACGAAGACGAAGCCCAGCTCCTCGATGCCGCGCATGATCAGTAGTCCATCCTCCAGGTCGTCACGCACGTCCTCGAAGAGATCCCGCTCGTTGACGGTCTCGTAGACGTCCTCCATCCGGATCTTGGTGTCCGAGGTCTCCTCGATGCGGTAGACGTTGTCCGCCGCCTCCAGAAGCCGGTTCACCTGGCTGTCGCTCAGGACCGTCGTGGTGAAGGTCTTGGAGTAGAGCGTGATGCCGAAGACCGGATCTTTGTACGTGTACTTGAAGACGAACGTCTTGCGGGCCGCCATCTCGCGCAGCTCCCGCTCGATGGTGTTGCGTGTCGTGGCGTTGTCCGTGGCGTCCTGCGCCGCGTTCTTGAGCTGCGTGAGCTGGTCATGGTAGACGTTGTCCGCCGCCTGGATCTTCTTCCGGAAGTCGCTCTCCCAGACCTTCCCCTTCTGCTGGGCGATGGCCGAGGCTACGCCGGCCGACAGCCGGCTCCGGCCCTCGTCCACCATGGGCGGGATGTCGTCCCGGAGTCCGCGGAGGCTCAGCTCGAACTCATAGTCTCCGGTGGCGTCCTGCAGATCGTTCCACGCCGCCTCGGCCTCCTCGATCCTGGGCAGGACCTCGCCGTTCACGTCCGACGCGATCTCGTCCAGGAGCTGCTGCGGCGGCTGGATGTAGGCCCGGGTGGCCGCCGTGGTCACCTTGCCACCGAGGACGAACTCGACGTCTCCTGAGACGACGCGACCCTCCAGGAGCATAGCCTCGTTGGTCAGGTTGAAGACGCCCGTCATCGTCTGGGCGCCGTCGGGGAACTCCCACCCATAGGTGCCCTCCAGGTTGACCTCGAAGTCTCCTTCGCTGGTGACGTAGCTCCGGGCCCCGACGTAGGAGGCCGGCTTCACGGGGATGAACTGGGGCCACCACGAGCGGTCCTCCGAGGTTTCGCCCTGGGCGTACGCGTAGCCATTGAAGACGTCCTGGACGCTCGCCTCGGCCCACACACCACCACTGGCGGAGGCCAACGGGACGGCGATCCCCACCATGTCTTTGATACCGAGGTCCAGCTCCATCTCCCCTTCGTGTCCCGAGTGGTATCCCACACGGAGGTCGGACGAGAGAGGATCCTCCGCGCTCATGTGGAGCTCGGTGTATGCGTTGTCGACGCTCAGCCCGCTCACGGAGATGATCTTGAAGATGGGGAAGGTCCCCTTCCGGATGCTCCCGCCGTCGAATGCACCGAAGCCTTGGACTCCCTCGACGGGGTGACTGGGGCGGAACGGGATCCGCTGGTTCAGCGACCACCCGGTCCCTACGGCCCCGAGGAGATCCTGCTGGCCGTACACGTAGTACATCGGGTCCTTGTAGTCGACGACCATCAGCGTCCGACCGCCGAGAGGCGCCTTCACGGATACGGGTTTGGTGGCTTCCTCCCCGGTTTCACCGGTGGCGATGTTCATCTGGAGGCGTACCTCGAAGTCGTAGATGAAGTAGTCGACGTCGTCCTGCAGAACGATTCCCAGGTCGCGGTTCTCGTTCAGCCACCAGCCGGGGAAGAAGCCCACGTCCGCCCGCACCGGGTCCTCGAAATCGATGCGTTCGTGCGGGGACGGAATCTCGGCTTTGCCGCTGATGCTGCGGATATGCCCGTTGCTGTCGTAGCGAACCGCGAGATCGGCGTCCAAGAAGGTCACCGAGCTCTTGTCACTGGTGCTCATCGTCAGCTCGCCGTCCACGGTGAAGCCGTCTTCCGTCTCCACCACCGTGCCCGACGGAGTGAGGTCGTCGGTCGTGAGTCCGGTGGCCGGGAGATCCCCGATGGGCGTGATGGTGTCCACCACCGGCTCGGTTTCGGTCGGCGCGGTGACACCGTCCCCGCACGCTCCGATGACGAGCAGCGTCAGGGGGGCGAGGGCCGCGAGAAGCCAGCGCTTGGCGAGGGAATGGGTCCGCGTGTCCATGATTCCTCCTGGGTGGGTCCGCTCGCATGGGTTTCACGAGCGGGCAATGCCTTCACCCATCCAGAGCGGAAAACGGAGTCGGATCCCCTCACCGACAGAGCGGACGCGCCGGAAGCGGACGAGCGCCGGCTCTCCCGGGGGCCTGTCGCGGAAGCCACCGACCCAGGGGGGACACTTGTCCACGGGTTGCGAACGTCCCGTTGGACGCGTCGCCGTGCTCCGCGACTCAATCATTTCGCCGGACGCTTTGGCACCTGTATGCTGTAGCAGCGGTATCCTCTCCCCAACCCTCACATCCCCACGCTATGTCCGACCTGCAGACCCGTCTTTTCGCGGCCCTCGAGGGCCGGTACCGCATCGAGCGCGAGCTCGGCGCCGGAGGCATGGCCACCGTCTTCCTGGCCCACGACGAGCGTCACGAGCGACGGGTGGCCGTGAAGGTCCTCAAGCCCGAGCTGGCGGCCGTCATGGGCGCAGACCGGTTCCTGAGCGAAATCCGCACCACCGCAAATCTGCAGCATCCCCACATCCTCCCCCTCTTCGACTCCGGTGAGGCCGACGGCTTCGTCTATTACGTGATGCCATACGTCGAGGGGGAGACGCTGCGTGAGCGCATGGACCGGGAAAAACAGCTCCCGGTGGACGACGCCGTGCGGCTTTGCGCCGCCGTGGCCGGCGCTCTGGACTACGCCCACCGCCAGGGGATCGTCCATCGGGACATCAAGCCGGCGAACATCCTTCTCCACGACGGGCAGCCCCAGGTGGCGGATTTCGGCATCGCCCTGGCCGTGCAGCAGGCTGGCGGCGGCCGGCTCACGGAGACGGGCTTGAGCCTGGGTACGCCCCACTACATGAGCCCGGAGCAGGCCACCGCCGACCGGGACCCCGACGCACGCTCCGATGTCTATTCTCTGGCGTGCGTCCTCTACGAGATGCTCACCGGCGAGCCGCCCTTCCCCGGCAGCACGGCGCAGGCGGTCCTGGGGAAGATCATCACCGCGCAGCCCGCACCTCCCACGGAGCATCGCAGGTCCATTCCGAAGCACCTGGAGGCGGTGATCCTCAAGGCGCTGGAGAAGCTGCCCGCCGACCGTTTTGCCTCGGCCGCGGACTTCGCAGACGCCCTGACGGACCCTACCGTGGGCGCCACCCTGGTGACCCGTCGAGTCGCCCGAGGGCGTGCCGCCGCGCCTTCCCGCGCGACGCCCGTCCTGGCCGCGGCCGTGGTGGCTCTGGCGATAGCCGCTGCCTGGGGCTGGCTGAGGCCCGACCCCCTCGAGCGTGTCTCCCGGTACGCCTTCCAGCTGCCCGAGGAGCAGGCCTTCCGCTTCTCGGACAACTCCCTCACCCTCACGCCGGACGGATCAGCCGTGGTCTACGCCGGGACGGACGTCGATGGCCCGGCCCTCTTCCTCCGCCCCCTGAACGCCCTGGAGCCCACGCGCATCCTGGGAACGGACCGGGGCTTCGCCCCTTCCGTGTCTCCCGACGGTTCCCGTGTAGCCTTCACCGCCGACAACGAGGGGGGCACCCGTACCCTGCGGGTAGCGTCCCTGGCCGGAGGAGGTGTCGTGACCCTCACCGACTCCCTGGTCGATCAGGGAGGGGTGAGCTGGGGGGACGACGGGTACATCTACTACGATGCCCACTTCGAGGGGGACGGCATCGCCCGCATCCCGGAGGAGGGCGGCGAGCCCGAGCGGGTCACCAACACCGATTTTGACGGGGGCGAGATCTGGCACTTCCAACCTCACACCCTCCCCGGCGGAAAGGGCGTGCTGTTCACCATTGCCCGAGGCGAGATCATCGGAGCAGGGGACTTCCAGGTCGCGGTCCACGTCGGGTCGGGGGAGCCGCACAAGGTGCTCGTGGACGGCGCCACTTCTGCCCGCTACGCCCGTTCCGGGCACCTCATCTTCGTCAGAGACCGGCAAATCCTGGCGGTACCGTTCGATGCGGACCGCATGGAGGTGACGGGCGCCGCGGTTCCCGTGGTGGAGGGTGTCGCCGTCCAGTCCCTCGGGCGCGCCCACCTTGCGGTGTCCGACGACGGAACGCTGGCATACTCCTCCGGCACGTCCACCAGGGTGCTGGCGGAGCTCACGTGGCTGGACCGTGAGGGGAACCTCCAGAGCATCGACTCGGATTTCACCGGCATCTTCAGTTCCATCGAGCTCTCCCCGGACGGCCGCGCGGCTGCGATCGAGGTCCTCGACCCGGTGGAGGAGACCACATCGATCTGGACCATGGACCTCGAGACCGGCGCCACCCGGAAGCTCACCTTCGAAGGCATGTCGGGCGACCCCTCGTGGAGCCCGGACGGCCAAGAGATCATCTTTGTCCACTTCGACCTCACGACCCGGGAAGGAGGCGTCAACGTGGTGCCCTCCGACGGACGGGCTTTGCCACAACGGCTCTTCGAGTACCAGGGCCGCTCCGGAGGCGACTGGAACGACCCCAGGTTCGCGCCGGACGGGAGCAGCGTCCTTCTCGCCGTCGGCGGCTCCACCAGTGACATCCAGCTCTGGCGGGAAGGCCAGGACCCGCCGCTGCAGTCTCTGGAGCTCGGGCCCGCCAACTCCTTCCAGGCTGCCATCTCACCCGACGGCCGCTGGATCGCATACGCCTCCAACGAGACCGGGCAACCTCAGGTGTACGTCCGTCCGTACCCCGGGACGCAGACATCCAAGGCCCTGGTATCCCGGAACGGGGGAGGCTTCCCGAAGTGGTCCCGCGACGGCTCGGAGCTCTACTTCGTGAGCTTCGACAACGAGATCATGGTGGTGGACGTGGCGACGGCCCCGACCTTCACCGCCAGCACCCCGAGAGTGCTCTTCGCCCGCGACGTACTCGCGGGCCGGCCCGACGACGAGTACGACCCTCATCCCGACGGACGGCGCTTCCTGAACATCGCGTGGGCGGGAGACGTGACGCGCGACAACGACCTGGTGGTGGTGGAGGGATTCTCCACGGAGCTTCGGAACAAGGTGGGTCGGTAGGTCGGGCGACGCTAAGGCCGGGTGATCACCGCCACCCGACCATCCGCCTGCGCGATGAGAAGGTCCGGCCCGCGGAACGTGATGCCCACCGGCTGCTCGAGTTCGGGCACCGCATACGCCGCGATCACCATCCGCGACGCAAGATCCACCACGAGGATCGAGGAATACGCGGCGCTCACGGCGTAGAGCCTGCCGTCGGCCACTGCGGCCCCCGTGACCGCGTATTCCGCCAGCGACCGATCGGGGCCGGCCAGGGTGAGGTCCGGGGAGAGACGCGGGAGGAACTCCGACGAGAGGATCAGATCCGACCTCTCGAAGCGGGAGATCACCAGACGCCGGTGCCGCGGCGAGGGAATGCTCACCGTGACGAGCTCATCGGCATCCCGGTCGTACGCGAGCGAAAGGATGTACATCTGCTTCGCCCGTACGGTCGCCAGGCGGGAGCGCCGCAGCTCCGTGACGCCTCCCGTGGTGGACAGAAAGTGCCGCCACTCGTGGTCTTCGTCCGACTCGGGGTCGGGGCGCAGGAGCACGTAGCTCTTGTTCGTGGACACCACGGCCAGGGTGTCGCCGATGAACGCCGCTCCGGCCAGCGGCGTGAGCTCCACGGAAAAGTGGGGGTCCAGCTCCACCTGGTGCTCGACGCGCGACAGCGAGCCGTCCAGCACGTATACCCCGTGCGCGTCGGTGACGGCCAGGAATCGACCCGTGGCGGGGTCATGCGACAGGCCGGTGAGGGTGCCGTCGAGGTCTGCCCTCACGCTCTCCCACCGCACGATCGAGAGGCTCGCCGCATCCGCCAGCGGCGCCCCCTCGGGGTCGGCGTCGACGTCGACGTGACCTGGGTCGGGCACGGGAATGGTCCACGAGCCACGCAACGAGATGGCTCCGTGGACCTCGTCGTCCATGAGCCAGACCCAGCGGCTGGGATTCAAGGAGAACCGGAGGGGGTCGGCCTGACCCATGAAGGGAGGTGGCCCCGTGGTGATGAACGCCTGCAGGGCGTTGGCTGCGATCACCACGACGAAGAAGCCCGTGGCGAAGCGTCCGACCCGGCTCAGCTCGCGTGTGCCGGACTCCACCGTGTCCTCTCGGAGGAGCAGCAACAGGACGGCCAGAACGGCCAGCACCACCCAGTGGATCGCCCACGCCCAGACGTAGGTGTGCGCGCCGAAGAAGGACCCGGCAAATCCCTGGCCCACATCACGGGCCAGGTGCAGCGCCGAGTGACGGGTCGCCATGTGCAGACCCCAGATCCCCAGGAGCACCAGCGTGCCCAGGTACCGGGGCCGGGGCCCGTACCGGAGCACGAAGATCCCCGCCAGGGCCATGAGGGCCATGGACGTGCGCTGGGCCCAGCACAGGATGCACGGCGTTTCACCGAAGGCCACGCCCAGCACCACAGCCGCACCCACGGGGCCCGCCGTGAGCAGCACCACCGCCCAGGCAAGAACCGTACGGAGCCGAGCCTCCGACACGGCAATCACAGGTTCACCCCGGGAATCAGGGAGGTGTGGGTCCCGACAAGGAAGAGCAGGGCCATGAGGACGCAGCTGGCAATCATCAGGCGGAACGCCAGCCGCTCACGCTCAGGTCGGCGCCACACCAACCACGCCGCACAGAGGATGATCAGGAAGTTCAGGAACTCCATGGTGATCGCATCTCCGAGTGGAAGTGACTACAGCCCCAACCACCAGTTCACCTTGACGATGAACCGGTTGTCCGCCGGGGCGGCGAAGAGGGCGTCGACGTCGCGGCCGAAGTCGAACGTCCCCACGGATGCCCGGTCGGCCTGTTGGCGTTGCCAGACGAAGAAGATCGTCGAGCCTGGTCGGTATTCCCACCGGAGCACGGCCGTGGCCCGAAGGGAGCGGAGATTGAAGTCGCGGTCGGTGAACGAGTGGTCCGCCCTGCCGTCTCCGTCGAAGTCCACAAGACGCCGCCCCGAGGCGTCCACGCAGGTCCTTCCGCCACTGCAGCCGTCGGTGGTGGCAGTCCCCTCCTGGAAGGTCTCGAAGGTGAACGTTTCGGCCTGCGCCAGCTGCTTGTACGTCATGAAATCCCCTGAGGACACCAGCGGCTGGGCGAAGAGCTCCAGCGAGAGCTTCGGCGTGAACGTCATGTTCACCCGGGTGACCATGGAAAGATCGCGGCGCTCCAGGTCGGCGAAGACGTATCGGGAGCCGTAGGTGGGCTCGTAGGAGACGGCATCGGAGGTGGTGACGTACTGCGCCGCGTCCGTCTTCCGCTCAAACGAGGGCTCCAGGGTGACCAGGAGACGCGTGGACGGCTGAAGCGTGATGTCCAGGCCCGCGCCGAAGGTGCTGCCCGCCCCGTCGCCTCGGCCCGTGAGCTCGATCTGTGGCCGCAGCGAGAGGAGCTGGCGGTTGTCGGTAGCGACGGACAAGGTCACGGTGCGCGACCCGGGGATTCTCATGCGCGGTCCTCCCCGGGTGGCACTCCGGCTCATGACATCGGGGCCGTAGGTGAGGGAGACGTTGGCCGTCCAGAAGTTCATGAACTGGGCGTTGCC
>JARRLD010000195.1:0-7662 GCA_037387345.1 Gemmatimonadota bacterium | reverse complement strand
CGGCGACTGGCGGCCGGTCGGCTGGATTCGAGCGGGCTAGGTGCGCTTCCACCGACGGCATTGGCTGGTGATGACGACCTCTCTGATCTTGGTCGCCGCGGCCGTCTTCGCCTACCGCGGCTTCAACGCCACGGGCCGTCAACGCCTGGATCAGTCGAGCTTCTACGCCGCCGTTGCGGAAGGGCGGATCAAGGAAGTCAAGATGGTACCCGATGCCATCGGCTTCGAGATCCGGGGGATGCTGAACTCGGAAAACACATCGGCCGAGAGATTCACGACCTATGTCCTCGCCGACCAGAATCTCACGCAGATTCTCGGCGAAGAAGGTGTATCGGTGAAGGCCGCGCCACCCCGCCGCGGGTCCGTCCTCTGGGTGCTCGGCCTCTGGATCTTTCTGCTGATCTTCGGCGCGGTGTTTGTGTTTTTCGTGCGCCGGATGCGGCAAGCGGAAGGCCAGGTGTTTTCCCTCAGGCGATGCCGGGCCAAGATGTTCTCCCGAACCGGAAGGGTCACGTTCAAGGACGTGGCCGGCGTGGAAGAGGCGAAGCAGGAGCTTCAGGAGATCGTCGAGTTCCTCGAGGAGCCGGACAAGTTTCAGAAGCTGGGCGGCAAGATCCCCACGGGTGTCCTGCTGATGGGTCCGCCCGGGACGGGCAAGACCTTGCTCGCGCGAGCCGTCGCGGGCGAGGCCGGAGTGTCGTTCTTCTCCGTCTCCGGCTCCGACTTCGTGGAGATGTTCGTCGGCATCGGCGCGTCCAGGGTGCGCGACCTGTTCGAGCAGGGCAGGAAGAACGCCCCGTGCATCGTCTTCGTCGACGAGCTCGACGCCGTGGGCCGCCAGCGCGGCGCGGGTGTGGGCGGCGGCCACGACGAGCGCGAGCAGACGCTGAACCAGCTGCTCGTGGAGCTGGACGGCTTCGAGAGCAACGACGGCGTCATCGTCCTCGCCGCCACCAACCGTCCCGACGTGCTCGATCCGGCCCTGCTGCGCCCCGGCCGCTTCGACCGGCAGATCGTGGTCGACCGGCCCGACGTGCACGGCCGCGAGGAGATCATTCGCATCCACGCGCGCAAGGTGCCGTTGAACGTGGACGTGGAGCTGGGCCTCGTCGCTCGCGGGACTCCGGGATTCAGCGGCGCCGAGCTGGCCAACCTGGTGAACGAGGCGGCGCTGAACGCGGCCGGCCAGTGCCGGGAGACGGTGACCCGGGCCGATTTCGAGCACGCGAAGGACAAGGGGCTGATGGGCAGCGCGCGCCGGTCCCTGGTCGTGAGCGAGGAAGAGAGGCGCGCCATGGCCTACCACCAGGCCGGCCACGCCCTGCTGGCCCATCTGCTGCCCGAGGCCGACCCTCTGCACAAGGTGACGATCCTCCCGCGCGGCCGGGCCCTGGGCACAACCCAGCAGATCCCGGCCGAAGACCGGCACACCGCATCCAGACCCTATCTGCTTGCAACGATCTGCGGGCTCATGGGCGGCCGCGTGGCGGAGGAGTTCCAGCTGAACCGGCTATCCAGCGGTGCCGGCGACGACTTCGAGCACGCCACGACGCTGGCGCGCAAGATGGTCACGGAGTGGGGCATGTCGGAGAGCCTGGGGCCGTTGGCCTTCGGCAGGCCCGCAGAACAGATCTTTCTGGGCAAGGAGATCGCACAACATCGGGACTACAGCGAAGCCACCGCGGCCGAAATCGACCGGGAAGTCAAGAAGATCGTCATGAGCTGTTACGACGAAGCTCGGCGGATTCTCGACGAGCGAACGGAAGCGCTGACGCGCGTCGCCGAGGCGCTGCTGGTGCACGAGACTCTTGCGGCGAAGCAAATCGCGGCCCTGGTACGAGGCGAAGCGATGCAGCCAGCTGGCGAGCCGAGCGCCGACGGTCGCGAGCAGCACGAGGGCGCGGGCCGGAAGCGAGAGGTCGGCACCGGTCTGTCCGTGTTTCCGGAGCCCGGCCTCCGGCCGGCGTAGGGAGTTGGCCATGAGAAGCAAGGATCCGCTGCAGATCGCCTTCGTGGGAACGTACCCGCCGTCCCGGTGCGGGATCGGCACGTTCACCCAGGACCTGAGTGACGCCGTGATATCGGCGGACGAGGGAATCGGCGCGACGGTCCTGGCGATGACCGCTGCCGACTTCGATTCCGAGTACCCCGAGCGGGTCCGGTTCCGGATCCGTCGAGAGGTCCAGGGCGACTACGCTCGAGCGGCGAGATTCGTCAACGACGGCGACGTCCGGCTGGTGTCGATCCAGCACGAGTACGGGATCTTCGGCGGGCCGGATGGCGCATTCATCCTCGACTTCCTCGCCGGATTACGCAAGCCGAGCATCGCCACGCTCCACACGGTCCTCGACCGACCCTCGACGTCGCAGCGAGCGATCGTGCGTGCAATGGCCGAGCGCTGCGAAAACCTGGTCGTCATGAGCCGCCTCGCGGTCGACCTCCTCGAAGCGTCTTACGCCGTCCCGCGCGACAGGATCCGGGTCATCCCGCACGGCATCCCGGACATGCGCGCCGACGAGCGAGAGATCAGCAAGAGCCGGTTCGGCTTGACGGGCCGGCGCGTCTTGCTGACGTTCGGCTTGCTCGGCCCATCCAAGGGGAGCGAGGTCGTCATCCGCGCGTTGCCGAAACTGGTCGCCCGGTACCCCGACCTGACCTACCTGGTGGTCGGCGTCACGCACCCCGAGGTCAAGCGACGTGTTGGAGAGCAGTACCGCGAGTCGCTGGAGCGCGAAGCCGAGTCGCTGGAGGTTCGCGACCACGTCGTCTTCCGTAACCAGTTCGTCGAGCTGCCCGAGCTGTGCCGGTATCTCCAGGCGTCCGATGTCTACATCACACCGTACCTTCACGAGGCCCAGATCACGAGCGGCACGCTGGCCTACGCCATGGGGTCCGGCGCCGCCCCTGTATCGACGCCGTACTGGTATGCCAAGGAGCTGTTGGCCGAGGGCCGCGGGCACCTGTTCGACTTCAACGATCCCGAGGGGCTCGGCGACGTCCTGCGATCGCTGCTGGGCAACCCGGACGAGATGGCGCGCTCGCAGCGCCGCGCGTACGCGTTCTCGCGGCGAATGCTCTGGGCGCAGGTAGGAACCGACTACGTCGAGCTGGCGCGACAGGTGGCGCGTGAGGCCGCCGCGCCGGGTACCCGGGTGCTCGGTCGACGAAGCCTGCCCGAGCTGCGCCTCGAGCACCTGATTCGCATGACCGACGACACCGGCTTGTTCCAGCACGCCGTGCACAGCGTACCCGACCGCCGCTTCGGCTACTGCGTGGACGACAACGCGAGGGCGCTGATCGTCACGCTGCTGGCGCGGCGGGCGAACGGTTCCGGCGATTCGAGCGGGACCGAGAGACTGATCACGACCTACCTGAGCTACCTCCATCACTCCCAGGGCGATGACGGGCAGTTCCAGAACTTCATGGACTTTCGCCGCAACCTCGATGGCAAGCCGGGCTCGGAGGACTGCGTCGGCAGGGCGCTGTGGGCTCTGGGGCTGGCGGTCGCCCTGGCGCCGGACGAGGGACATCGTCTGCTGGCCAGGACGATGTTCCACAAGGCGATGACCCTGCCGTTGGCGTTCGGCCCGCGTGGCTGCGCGCTGGGGATTCTGGCGCTCGACGCCTACCTGCAGCACGAGCCCGACCACGGTCTGGCGCGCGCCACGCTGGATACGCTCGGAGCCACACTGATCCGCCGCTTCGAACAAGAAGCCGGAGACGACTGGCGCTGGTTCGAGCCCGAGCTGACCTACGAGAATGCATTGCTGCCGCTGGCCCTGTTCAGGTTTTCGATCCGCACGGGCGACCAGCACGCGCTGCGCGTGGCACGCGACAGCCTGTCGTTTCTCGAGTCGACTTGTTTTGCCAACGGGCATCTCCAGTTGATCGGCAACGCCGGCTGGCACGCTCGGGGAGCCGAGCCCATGGTCGCCGACGAGCAACCGATCGACGCGTCGGCGTTCGTGCTGGCGTTCCGCGCGGCCCACGACGCCACCGGCGATCGCCGGTATCTGGCTCGAATGCGCGAGTCGTTCGACTGGTTCCTCGGCGCAAATCGCCTCGGGGTCTCGCTGCATGACGACTCGACGGACGGTTGCCGGGACGGGCTCGGCGTTCTCGAAGTCAACCTCAACCAGGGGGCCGAAAGCGTGGTCTCGTTCCTTTCCGCCTTGATCGCGATGCGTGGCCTGGGCGACGACGGGCTCGACTGGAACGATGTCCACGAGACTCCGGCCGGATCGCTCGTCGGAGCGCTCGAGAGTGCCCGGGAGGCGCATCAATAGCATGCCATCGACGAGCGAACCGTTGCGCCTGACGAGGACGCCACACCGGTTGCTTCCCGACCCGACGCGGGTCATCACCCGGCCGTTCCACCCGAGTGACGTGGAGATCGCCAGCGGCGAGGCGTCCCGCATCAGGGCGATCCTCGACCGGGTCCTCGCGATCCCCACGGAGGATCTGCCGGCGATTCTCGAACGGCTCTGGCGCGAGTTCTCGTCCCGGCACCGCGACTTCGAACGGGTGCTCGACGAACACTACCGTCTGGTGTCGATCCACCTCGACCCCGACGAGCCGCTGTCGCGCGAACGACGCCTGCTGATCGGCGCCTACTTCACCCACGAGTACTCGATCGAGGGTGCGGCGCTATTCAATCCCTCGATCGTCCCGGCGCCGGATCAGTCCGGCTTGCCGCCGGGGGCGCTGCGCTTCGTCATGAGCACGCGCGCGGTGGGCGAGGGGCACATCTCGTCGATCGGATTTCGCGTGGGCGTGATCGGCCCGGCCGGCGAAATGGTCTTCGACCCGACCAGCCCGTTTGCCTTCACCGGAGCACGCACGCCGAACCCCGCGTACGTCAAGAGACTGTTCGCGGAGAAGCTGCGGGAGGTCGGCGTCGACAACGAGGTGTCCCGCCGGGTCCTCGCTCGCGTCCAGGAGCGATTCAGCACGGAAGAACTGCACGCGGCCTGCGCCGCGTCGAAGGCAGAGCGGGTGCCCGCCGTGTTGCGGTGCAAGACCCTCGACGTGATCCACTGGTTGGCGACGTCCAGCTATGACGTCGTTTTCCAGCCCGACTCATCGATCTCCGAGCGCGTGATCTTCCCCGAGGGCCCCAACGAGAGCCACGGCATGGAGGATGCACGCTTCGTCCGCTTCGTCGAGGAGGACGGTTCGGTGTCCTACTACGCCACGTACACGGCTTACGACGGGCACGACATCCTGCCCCAGCTCATCGAGACCGCCGACTTCCTGCACTTCGGAGTCCGAACGCTCAGCGGCAGTTGCGTCCAGAACAAGGGGATGGCGCTGTTTCCCCGGCGCATCGGCGGGAAATTCGCCATGCTCTCGCGCCACGACGGCGAGAGCCTCTATTTCCTGACCTCGGACAACGTCCGATCCTGGAGCGAGGCCAAGGAGCTTCACGTCCCGTCCAATCCCTGGGAGATCGTGCAGATCGGCAACTGCGGCTCACCGATCGAAACGGAAGCGGGTTGGCTGGTGCTGACCCACGGGGTCGGCGCGATGCGCTGCTACGCCATCGGCGCCCTGCTGCTGGACCTGGACGATCCGCAACGAATCATCGGGCAGCTTGCCGAGCCGCTGCTGGTTCCCGCAGCAGACGAGCGCGAAGGCTACGTCCCGAATGTCGTCTACACCTGCGGGGGAATCGTGCACGAGGGGCAGCTGGTCCTACCCTACGGTTTCTCCGACGTGGGCATTGGCATCGCCACGACGCCCATGGACGAACTCATGTCGCGACTCCGAGATGGATCCGCCGCGTAACCGATGGGCCGGGGGATCACGGAGTCTCCAGTACGTGGGTCCGTTCCGCCTGGGACAGAAGCCCGGCGTATTCGCTGAGCGGAAGACGACGGCGCCGGCCATCGTGTGTCGCAGCATCCATCAGCAGGGGCACACTCTCCTTGCGCCCCCGGGTCCGAGAATCTCACGCCTCGGTTCTTCTACCCTCCGTTCGGAGTGCAGGAGTCCCCTTGCCGTCGATAGCCCGAGTCGCAGCTCCAGTCGTTTCCGGAGTGTCCGAGATGGGCGTTCGCCGGCATCACGACGGCAGCGCACGAGCCAGCGCTCTTCCTGAAGCCCCGCTCGCACTCCCAGTTCCGACCGGAGGAGGCCAGGTAGCCCTTGGTAGGCACCTCGACGGCCACGCAAGAGTTGCTGCTCTTGCGGTAACCGCGATTGCACTCCCAGTCGCGTCCCGAAGAATCGAGAAAGGCATCCTGAGGTATCTCGAGAGCCAGGCACGACGTGCCAGTTTTTCGAAATCCTCGATCGCATTCCCAGCGGTCTCCGGAAGAGCCGAGATAGCCGTTCGCAGGCACCTCGACGGCCACGCACGACCGGTCGGCTTTCTTGAAGCCCCGACTACACTCCCAACCGCGCCCGCGCGAATTCAGGAAGGCATGCGGAGGTACTTCGATCACGGCGCATTCGTCGTTGACTCTTCGAAACCCTCGATCGCACTCCCAATCATCCCCGCGGGAACTCAAGAAAGCGTGGGGCGGTACGTCGACCACCGCGCAGGCCTGCTTGACTTTCCGGTAGCCCCGACTGCACTCCCATCCATCCCCAGAGGGATCCAAATACGCATTCGGCGGCACCTCGACGGCCACGCAGGACTGGTTGACTCTGCGAAAGCCTCGATCGCACTCCCACCCGTCTCCGTAACTCTTCGCGTGAGAGTTGAGTGGCGCTTCGGCAACGTCGGCCTGTGCGGCGACAAGGGTGGGCGCGATCCCCAGGAGCAGCGCGAGGGGCACCAAGTGAACGATCGACCGAAAAGGCCGCGCCGGTCTCGACAGGTCTTCCTGCATGAGAATGTCTCCTTCAAGACCCTCAAAAATGGAAGGAGCGGGTGGATCCGCCCCATCCCGAACGAGAGGATCTACCGCGGCGGGGGGGTGGCGGGAATCCTCTGGATGGTCGAGTTGGAGACCTCGCCACTCTGGACGTCAGGAGTACCCTCGACGACGGTCCCGAGGAGCTTCATGACTTCCGAGTACTGGCCGCGGCCGTAGGCCTCGGCGTTCTCACGCCGATCCCACAGGCTGATCGCGACGGCTTCTTTGTCACCCGTGGCAACGAAGCTGAACTCTTCCTTGAAGCCCGTCTGCTTCCGAAGCAAGGGAATGATGTCATTCTCCAGCGTGCGGGTGAACTCCCGGACGCTATTGGGTTGGAGTTTCATCGTGACCCAGCGTGCGAACATCGGGACCTCTTGGCCGAGGGGAAGATCGGCAGGTAACTCTCAAAAGTTAATCAGACCCTCCAGACTTCCTGATGATTCCGGCGGGAAGGTCGTGAAACACGGGCGCCAAGAGAGCGTCATGCGTGACGTGCTTGGTGCATACGGCGCCGGTCGGGTCGTCAATCGCGCGACATCGGGCGCCCGAACCACGGTCTGCACGCACGACGGGTGGCGGGGGTCCAATCCGTGAGGTGATCGAAGAACTTCGCGTGGCGGCGCTTGAGGATCGGGGCGACGAGCAGGTGCTCGATGTCGAGCGAGGCTCCGTCTCGAACGGCTTCCCGACAACGCCGAACGAGCTGCGCCAGCGGGACGAAGCGCGGACCGGATGCTCCGCGGTATTGGACTCTCACGTGGGAACGGCTCAGGTTTCGGCTGCCGTGTTCCACCAC
>JARRLD010000194.1:0-12774 GCA_037387345.1 Gemmatimonadota bacterium | reverse complement strand
GCCACCTCGCTGAAGGAGCTCCAGTTGGTGGTGCTGGTCACCAGTCCGTTTACGGGGAGCACGATCAGGCAGCCGACCACGCCTCCAACCCGTCCCGGTCCAGGATGCTGACCTTGACCTGAACCGTCGCCCGCTGACGGTCGGCCGTGGGGACGATTTGTCGCACCTTACCAGCAAAGAGGGTGTCGGGGTACGCATCCAGCACGATCCTCGCGTTCTGTCCATCCTGGATCTGGGAGATATACGCCTCGTTGACGTCGACCTCCACCTCCAGTGTCTCGAGGTCCGCCATGGTGACCACTGCCCCACGGGTGAGACCTCCCCCGGTGGCGACGGGCGCCACCACCTCGCCGACCTCCGCGTCCTTGCGTAGCACGGTTCCCGAGAACGGAGCGCGGATGAAGGTGTACTCCAGGCTCGCGCGGGCCACGGCCACGGCGGCCTCGGCCACGTCGACCTGGGCCTGCTGGACCGCGACCCGGGCCTCCGCGCCGGCCAGTTGGGCCGTGAGGTGCTCCACGTTCTCCCGTGTCTCGAATTCCCTCGAGTACAGCTCCTCGGCTCGTTTGAGGTCCACCTCGACGCGGTTCCGGTCGGCCTCGGCCTCACGAAGGGCTGCGCGAGCCCTGACCTGCTCGGCCTCCGCTTGCACCACGGCCGCACGGAGGTCCTGGTTCTCCAACCTGGCGAGCACATCTCCCTCGCGAACCACCGAGCCCTCCTCCACGCCGAGGTACTCGAGGCGACCGCTGATTCGCGAGGATACCGAAGCCTGGGTGCGCGCCACGACGTACCCGTTGGCCGTGGTACCCACGCCACCGGCTCCGGCGCCCGATACCTCAGCCGTGGCGATTGTGACCTCCGTGACGCGAGAACCACGGGTGAGGTACAGGATCACCGAGACGATGACGAGCGCGGCCGCCGCCAGGCCGAGGTTCCTCCACAGGGCCTTCATCGATGCCGGCGAGGGTCGATCCCGATCGATGGTCAGTCCCGACAGATCGTGTTTGGACTCCGGCATCGGACGCTCCGATCATCTCGTCGTCGAGCGAAGTCCGGTGGTGGGCAGCCCGGACGTCCTGAAACATACGTGATTCCACCCCTTCCGCTTCAACGACCGGGCTCGACCGCAAGAAACGTTGAACGGCTCCTCCTCAGATGCCTCCGCACCCCCACTGGATGGGGTCGAGGTTCTTCCCCGATCGCAGGGTCCTGGCCACGAACCGGCGGGTGTAGACGCGCACGCTCGCGCCCCGTTCGTAGATCTCGATGAGGTAGAGGTCCGCGGCGTGCAACCGCTCCAGGTCCGGAAGGGCGGTATAGGCCGGCTCCTCGTCGATACTCAGCCCCACTCGGACGCGACGTCCCCGTCGGACGGAACAGAGATGATCCCCGCATGGCCCCGCAGCGGGCAGGTTGGCCATGAGGAGGTCGTACGCCGACCTCGCCGGAGCACGGCGGAGCGTCTCCTGATCCAGGGTGGTCACGGAGCCGATGAAAAGCCGCCTCCGGCGCTCGAAACGGTCGACCAGGACCTCCAGCCCCTCCACCGCGATGGGATCCGGCTCCAGCAGGAGGGTGGTGAACTCCCGGGGAGCCGTGGCGGGCAGCGTGACCAGGGCGGTGCGATAGCCGAGCTGCCCGGCAGAGATCGTGTACTCCTCGGCCTCGGGCACCTCCAGGACGAAAAGGCCGAGCGTGTCGGTGACGTCGCCGTCCCGCGCATCTCCGGTGTGGAAGCTCGCCCCGTACACCGGTCGGCCCGTGGACGCATCCAGGATCCTGCCATAGAGGCGCACCGTCTCCTGCGCTGCCAAGATGTCCGCCAGCGCAATCCACAACAGGAGCGTTGCCGTGACCAGAGGGAGGGTCCGCGTGGTCATGCGGCCCAACATAGGACCCGGAGCGGGGCCATTGCACGGGACGGACTGGCGTAATCGGCCAACCGGCACGACGGCCTGAAGGCGCTCACGATTCGGTGGCGTCTCGCTCGGCCGGGGGCTCAGGCCGTCCCGTCCCGTATCGCGTCCACGGGGTCGACCCCCGCGGCCCGGGTGGCCGGAATCCAGCAGGCGAGGAGGGCGACAGCCGCCAGGACCGACGTGGCTGTGAGGTAGCTCAGGGGATCGGTGGTCTCGACGCCGTAGATCTGACTGGCCATCGTGCGGCCCAGAAGCACGCTGCCCACGAGGCCAAGCGTCAGGCCGATGAGCACCCTGGTGTATCCCTGTCGGACCACCTGCGTTACGACACCGCGGTACGGCGCGCCGAGGGCCTTCCGAATGCCGATCTCCCTGGAGCGCTGGGCCACGGAGTAGCTGAGCACGCCGTAGAGGCCGATGGACGCCATATCGGCCAGATCGATCCCTCCCTTCCCCTCTACGGCGTCCTCTCCCTGGAGGACGTAGTCTCCGAGTCGCTGGCCGATCGCCTCCCTGAGAGCCGGGACCAGGGCATAGGGGTCCCCAGATGTCCGCGCCACGAACGTGGTGCGGTTCAGGGGAAGCTGGTGCTGGGCCAGGTAGACCTCGCGTACCGGGGGACGGTCGAGGCCGTCCGGGGTGGTGTTGCCTACGACACCGACGATGGTCGCCCATTCCGTGTCGGGGTCTTCGGGATCCCCCCAGAAGGTGAGGCGCCGACCCAGGGGGTCTTCGGCGGGCCACAGGCGCCGGGCCAGGGCTTCGTTGATGACGGCCACGAGCTCGCTTTCCGTCCGATCGGTGTCCAGCAACCCCCGCCCGCGGAGGACGGGAATGCGCATGGTGAGGAAGTACTCGGGACTCACGACCTGATAGCCGGCGAGCAGCTCGTCGGCGCTGGCGTCGGACCGGCCCTCGACGCTGAGGCCGAAGGTCCCCCGGGCGTTGGAATGCATGGGCAGGCTCAGGACCGTGGCGGCCGATTCCACGCCAGGCAGCGCCTGGATGCTGGCCAGAGCGGCGTCGTAGAAGGCCCGCATGGCCTCGTCGTCCTCGTAGGTCGCCGACGGCAGGGTCACATGGGCGGCCAGGGTGTGGGTGGGGTCGAATCCCGGATCGGTGGATGCCAGGGTCTGGAGCGTGCGCACCAGGAGTCCGGCACCCACCAGGAGGACGAGGGAGAGCGCCACCTCCGTGACCACGACCAGGTCCCGGAGGCGGGTACGTCGTCGATCGGCAGTGCGTCCTCGGGCGGAGTCCACGGAGAGTGCGCCTCGGTGGTCCGAGAGGCCTACCGCGGGCGCCAGGCCGAAGAGCAGCGCCGTGCCCAGAGTCATGAGGGCGCAGAAGGAGAAGATCCGCAGGTCCACGGAGATCTCTCCCAGCCTGGGGATCCCTTCGGGCGCCAGGCCGAGGAGGGCGCCGGTTCCCCACAGCGCGAGGAGGAAGCCCGGTACCCCGCCCAGAAAGGCGAGCACCAGGCTCTCCGTGAGGAGTTGACGTCGAATCCTCCGCAGCCCGGCCCCCAGCGCCATTCGCACGGACATCTCTGCGTAACGCCCGGAGGCCCGGACCGTGAGAAGGTTGGCCACGTTGGCGCAGGCAATGACCAGCACGAAGCCCACGGCACCGAGGAGCACCAGAAGCGTGGCTCGCGTGTCCCCCACGAGATCGTCCTTGAGGGGCACCACCGCGGCGCCCTCGCCGGCCTGGTGCTCGGGATGGAGCTCGGCCAGGCGTTGGGACAGGGCGTCCATCTCCGCCTGGGCGGCCTCCACGGCTACCCCTTCGGCCAGGCGCCCCAACACGGACATGTACTGGGCGCCCCGATCATCGCTCCGGTCCACCGGTGCCCCGGGGGCCACCGGTACGCGGTAGGGAGAGGGCACGAAGAGGGCGGTGCGCTCCGGGAACGCCAGGTCCTCGGGCATGACGCCCAGGACCGTGTGGGTCGTGCCGTTCAGGTGCAGGGTCGTGCCGAGCACTCCGGGGTCCGAGCCGAAACGGGTGACCCAGAGTGAGTGGGAGAGAACAACCGTCTGCTCCGTCGTCTCCCGCGCCGTCGGGGAGGGGGTGCGTCCCAGGGCCGCATCCACGCCCAGAACGTCGAAGAAGTTTGCCGTCACCGACGCGCCCCTGATCTGCTCCGGGAACTGGCCCCCCACCAGGTTGAAGTTCAGGGACCGGTAGCCCGCGAGACCTCGGAACGACCGGGCCTGGGCGCGCCAGTCGAGATACGTGGCGCCGGAGACGACGATGGACCAGTCATCGTGGGCCGGCTCGGTGACGTGGACCCGGACCAGCCTGTCGGGCTCGGGTAGGTGAAGCGGCCGGAAAAGGAGACCGTCGACGATGGTGAACACCGAGGTCGTGGCGCCGATCCCGACTGCCAGCGTCAAAGCCGCGAAGAGCGTGAAGGCCGGGGAGCGGAGGAAGCTGCGCACCGCGAAGCGGAGATCCTGACTCAGGGCGGACGGGGCTCCACGGATCCGGTCCCAGGTGTAGGCTGCGGAAAGCTGCAGGGCGGCGCGCCAGTACCATGCGGTGGCTCCCAGGCGACTCCGGACGAGTCGGCGGCGGTATTCCTGGGCAAGGTCTCCCAGAATGGTGTCGCGGGTGAAGCCCCTGGGGAGGGTGGCCAGCAGCAGCGCGACAGCCACTCGTGGAGGCCTCGGCCGGCGGCGGGTCACGAGGTTCCCCCCAGGATCTCTTCCAGCCCGTTCCAGGAAGCCAACAGGGAGGCGCGGGCGTAGGCGAGGGCGTCCCGCCCCTCGCGGGTCACACGGAGGTACCGCTTTGGCCGGCCATCGCGCTCTGCGTTGGTGTCGCCGTGGCTGGAGCGGAGGAGGTCCTTCTTCTCCAGGCGGTCCAGGGTCACGTAGAGGGATCCGCGGTTCACGTCACGGCCGGTGTTGCGCTTGATCCAGTCGAGGACCAGGGGTGGGTATGCCTCGTCGCCGACCTGCATGACAGCGGCCAGCACCAGCTGCTCGAACGTTCCCAGGAGGCTCTCATTCGTCATGCTTGCAACGTAAGCATTCGGGATGAGCCTGTAACCGGCCGTGACGGGGGAGCCTCCAGGGCTCTCACTCTGCCCGGAGCGCCTCCATGGGATCCACCCGCGGCGACCACGGCCACGGAAACGAGCAGTGCCGCCACGGCGCCGAGGATCACCGGTTGGGACCCCTCGACGTGGAAGAGGAGACCTCGGACGTGGGGCATGGCTGCCAGGGACGCGGCGATGCCGATGACGACTCCCAGAGCTGCCAGCCGTGCTCCGCTGGCCATGACCTGGGCGAGGACCCGCTTCTTCTGCGCCCCCAGCGCCACGCGGATCCCCAGCTCCTGGGTGCGCCGCGCCACGTCGAAGGCCAGGAGACTGTACAGGCCGATGGCCGCCACCACGAGGGCCAACAAGCCGAACGCCGTGAAGAGAGCCGCGCCCAGCGTCCACGCCCGCGTCTGGGGCGCCATGAGCTCACGGAAGGACTGGACCCGGGCGAAGCGCACCCGGGGAGAAAGGGAGCGCATCACTGCAGCGATCTCGCCCAATCGCGCTTCCGGATCGCCTTCGGTGCGGACGTAGATCCCCGCTGGAGGCTGACCTACCTGGGCCAGGGGAACGTGGTACGCCAGCAGCGGGCCACTCTCGAGCTCGCCGCGGCTCGCGACCTCCACCACGCCCACCACGGTGGTGCACTCGTCGGTCTCGTCGCGGATGAAGCACTTGCCCAGGGGGTCCTGCCCGGGCCAGAACGTGCGGGCCATCGTCTCGTTCACCACCGCGACTCTGGGGGTGCCCGACACGTCGGTGGCCAGGAGTGGACGCCCCTGGAGGATGCGGAGCCCCATGGTCCGCATGTAGCCGGGGGTGACCCCGTAGTAGAACGGCCCGGCGCCGGGGGGCACGGGCAGGGAGTCCAGCCCGGGGACGGTCAGGTCCTCGACTGAGCCCCACAGGAAGAGCATGTCGCTGCCGGTGGCGGCGGTGACGCCGGGGATGGCCTGCACCGCCTCCATGGCCAGTCGATACAACTCCGTCGCCTCGGCCTCGTCCGGTTCCTCACCCTGGAACTCCAGGCTCGCCTGGATCAGGTGGTCCGCGTCCAGTCCCAGGTCCACCCTGTGGACCTCGACGACGCTTCGGATGAAGAGGCCGGCGCCCACCAGGAGGATGGCGGAGAGCGTCGCCTGCGCCACGGTGAGGGTGCCGCGCACGCGGGACCGACGCCCGGACGCGCCCCGTCCACCCTCGCGGAGGTCCCGCGTGAGGTCTGCCCGGGAGCTCTGCGTCGCCGGTCCGAAGCCCGCGAGCATCCCGGCCGTGACGGCCAGGATGGCCGTGGCCGCCAGGACACGCGGGTTGAGCGCCGATGTCGTCCACAGCACATCGGGAATGAGCACGGCTCGGATGAGGCCGCCACCCCAGTGCGCCAACGCCAGGGCCGCCACACCACCCAGCGTGGCCAGGGTCAGCGTCTCCAGGGCCGCCTCCCAGAACAGGCGACGGCGGGACACGCCGAGCGAGAGCCGCACCGCCACCTCACGTCTCCGGCCCGCACCTCGGGCCAGGAGGAGATTCGCCACGTTGGCGCACGCGATGAGGAGCACGATCAGGGACACCCCGGCCGTCCAGCGCGCCACCTTCGACTCGTCGCTGGCCCTGGGCCCGTGGGCCTGCATGAGGGGCGCCGTGAGGATGCGCACGTCCGGGTCCCGGTGGTTCTCTTCGCGGTTGTTGATGTTAAGGGCCGTGGCCTGCGCCTCGGCGGCCTCCACCTGTGCGGGGTCCTTCAGCCGGACCACGGCCTGGAGCCACCAGTAGGTGCGAGACGTGACGAAACGATCGCTGCCCGACCGCAGGTACTGCATGGGGAGGGCCGGGAGCCACACGTCGACGGGCTCCAGATCTATGCCGGTGAAGCCCGCCGGGGCCACCCCGATGACGGTCGCCCGGTGGCCGGACAGCTCCAGCGGCCTGCCGAGGACGTCGGGGTCGCCCCCCAGAGCGCGGGTCCAGAACTCGTGGCTCACCACGGCGGTGAGGGCCGCGTCCAGTTGGTCGTCCTGCGCGTCGAAGAATCGGCCCAGCTGGGCTTTGACGCCGAGCGTGGTGAAGAAATCGTGGGTGCCCTGGACCGCACGCACTTCCTCGGCCTCCGCCCCGACGCCCATGGTCAGCTGGGTGGCGCCGGCCACCGCTCCCACCGAGGAGAGCTCGGAGATGGTGCGCAGGTCGGTGACGTCGGGGTAGGTGGTCGCGGCGATGACGCTGCGGGTCCCGAAGAAGTCGCCGTCCCGGAAGACGCGGCGCACCATGTCCGGCTCGACGATGTGGTCGGGCGGGCTCAGCAGGAGGCGATCCACCACGCCGAACATCGCGGCGTTCACCCCGATGCCCAGCCCGAGCGTGAGCACCACCGCCGCCGAGAGGCCCGGCGAACGCCTGATCCCCCGGTAGGTCTGCCGAAGGCCCGCCAGCACCGTGTCCAGGAGCTCCCCGCGCTTCCTCATCACCACCCTCCTTCGGTCCGTCGCCACGATCCTTCTCCGCTGGCGGGCCAGGTCGCCGAAGCGGCGCTCCGCCTCCCTGCGCGCCTCGACTTCGCTCAGCCCCTCGTCCATCAGCCGATCCACCAGCTCGGCGAGATGGTGCTCGATCTCCCAGTCCACGGCCTGCCGGACACCCGGCCTGCCGACCCCGAGTCGGAAGAGCCGCTTCCAGGTTGCCACGATTGCTACGTCTCCGCTGAGCGGGGCGTGATCTTCGCGACGGCCTCCACGTAGCGCGCCCACTGGCGCTCCTCCCGGGCCAGGGCGTTGCGGCCCTCGGCGCTGAGGCGGTAGTAGCGCGCCCTGCGTCCCTTCTCCGAGACGCCCCAGTCGCTTTTCAGCCAGCCGCGGCCCTCCATTCGGTGCAGTGCGTAGTAGAGGGCGCCGTCCTCGACGATGAGCTCCTCGTCGGTGGACTCGAGGATCCATTCGAGGATGGCGAAGCCGTGCATCTCCGAGCCGGCTCCCAGGGTCTTGAGGATGAGGAGCTCCAGGGTGCCCGGGAGGGGGCCGAGGGGAGTGGTCATGGTCTGCCTGCCTGTGCAGCGTTGGCCTGAATGGCTCAGGTCAAAATTGATGATCTGAGTCGTTCAGGTCAAGGGGCGCGTGCGGCGTCTGACTCCGGCCCGCTGAGGATGGTGGGTTTCGGCCACCCTGGCGGACACGAGCCACTCACAGATGCCGTCCTGGTCGTCCGTGGACACTCCTCAGGCCCGCCATTCACGCACCTCCGGGGCCTGGGTCCTGTCTTGCCACGGGTGGCATGCCGATTGCCTCGCTGGTCGACTGCAGTTGCACCATGAATTCAACGCGGGAGGATCCGTGAATACGAGAACAAGGGCGGGCCTGGTGGTGGGAGGGCTCGCCACGCTGGTGGCGCTCGCTCCTTCGCACATTTCTGCGCAAACCTCAGAGCCAGGGACGTCCACCGTGACCGTGACCAACACCCGGTCAGTGCCGGCTCTGGTCTACCTCGAAGGGGGGCTGTTCGACATCCGGTTGGGCATGGTGGGCGCACACTCTGAAGAGATGTTGCCGCTTCCCGTCCACCTGGAGCGGGGCACCGTGCTCAAGATCTTCGTGCACCCCGAAGGCAGCAGGGACCTGGCGACCCCGGACCTGACGTATGCACCGGGAGAGGACTTCCGGATCTACGTTCCCGAGAACGACGTCGGGTATGTGCGGCCGCCTCCGGCGGAGGTCATTCCCAACCCCGGGGAGGGGACGACGACCATCACGGTCAAGAACTCCCGTTCCGAGACCGTCACGCTCTTCGTCGAGCGCGGGAACTTCGACGTCCGTCTGGGGACGATTCCGCCGAATCAGGAGAAGACGCTCATCGTGCCCGAGCGGCTTCTGGAGGGGCACCGGAGCGTGGAGCTCTTCGTGCACCCCGAGCACGGGCTCGATCTGGCGAGCGAGATGTTCGAGCTGGAGCCCGGTGCCCACCTGCTGGTGAAGGTGCCGGTCGAATGAGGGTGACGAGGACAACGGGGCCGGTCGGCTGCGGCCGCCCCGGGTCCGTCGATAGAGGAGGGAACGATGTCGAGGACATGGAGGGCGCGCGGAGCCATCGGCGTGGCCGCCGCGGCAATGATGGCCCCCCTGGCGGGGTGCGGGGACGGCGCCGAGGTGGGGCTCGCTTCGGAGCCCGCGCTGGCGGAGCGCCCGGCCGAAGGAGTGGACGAGTCCGTGTGGATGGCCCTGGCGGGCGAGCCGCGCTTCCACCTCCTGGCCGCTCGTGGCGCCCTGGAGGAGCACAGGCTCGAAGATGCAGCGTCCCATCTGAAGGCAGTAGGAGGCGTCATGAGGCTCGAGGCGACCCGAGCCCTGGGCGCACACGAGAGGCAGCGTATGGAGGGTGCCGCGCTGGCGATCGCGGAGGCCAGACGACAGGCTCAGGAGGGCGAGCTCACCCCCGAGGAGCTCGCCAGGGTCACGGCGCGGGGGCTGCTGGCTGTGGCTGAGCACCACCGCGACCTCGCCGTCGCGGCCTTCCGGGCGCATCGACCGGCTCTGGGTGGAATCCACACGGCGGAGACAGCCCGATCGCTCAAGCAAGCGTACGCGGCCGCCGACCTCGACATCGACAGGGTGCTCGCGGCGGACCTCGAGGCTGCCGAGGTCGCAGCGGAGCGTGTGCAGCGGGACGGGTCGGAGGCTGCCTCGAGCAGGGCGGACAGCACGTTGGTGCCGCTCGGTCATCAGGCGATCCGACTGGAGAACGCACTGGGGGCGCGCCGCAGGTAAAGTGCGCACGCACACCTTGCCGCGTCGCCGTGCGCCATCAACCGACAGGCGTGGGCGAGCATCCCGTGGAGCACTCCGGGGCAGCCACAACGCCCCGGCCGCGGGGTCAGGATTGAGCGTTGTTCGACCCCGTGTCGTCGTCGTCAGCCGGCTGGGTGATCGCGGACGCGCGCGGGTCCGCGACGCGGGACGTTCCCTGGAGCATGCTGACCCACTCGTTGAACTCCGGAGCGAAGAAGCTCCGGCGTCGGTCCAGGTACCAGGCGAATCCCGGGGCGCTCAGGTAGGCCCGGAACGTGTTCTCCCAGCCCCTCCAGACCGCATCGGAGACCATCCCCTCCTGATACTGATAGTGGAGATTCTCGGCCAGGCGAGCGAAATCGAAGAGGACGTGGATCGCATGACGTTGCGCCTCCGGGGACAGCGACTTCACATCTTCCATCAGCTCGTGGAATCGCTGCGCCATCCCCTGGTCCGAACGCATCGGCTCGTTCCAATTCCGGAACTGGCTCACGAAGGAGTCGTAGGTCTGAGCCCGGATGGCGCGCGTATTCTGACGGACCTGCACCGCCAGGTAGCCCAAAGTGGCGATCACGCCCACCGCACCGATCATTTCGGCTACGGCGCCAAAGGCCTGCCAGTTCATCGCGTCACCTCGTCTTCGGGCACGTGTGATCACCTCCGGGTGGAGCTCGATGGGCCCGCGACTGGGACCCGGCCCGGCCGGCGAACGCCATTTCATATCCAGGCAACGTACTGCGTGCTCGAGCGCCTCACCAACGAGGGGACCGGTGGTTCCCGCGTGAAGCTTGGTGTCCCGTGAGTGGACACGCTGGCGTCATGAGGGGTATTTGCTCCACCTTACTTCCGGAAACGGAACAGCAAGGGCGATATGCCCCGATTCCGTTGGTGCCGTCGAATCCTGTACGTAGCCTAAGTCGTTGGCTGGGATACGTTTGGATACCGTTTGAGCGAAGGCTTGGACCTTGCAGCGGTCAGAGCTGGGACTCGTAGGCACCATCAGACGGGGGAGATGATTCTTGACCCATGGGCGTGGGAACGGCACCTCCCCTCGGAGGCGGCTCCTCACGGGCCCCCTCCGGGCGGGACTTCGGTGGAGACTCATGGGTTCCTTCCTCCTGGTGTCTCTCGTGCCCTTGTTCGGATCCAATGCGGTGGGCTACCTGCGGAGCCGAAGAATCGTCGAGGCACTGGTGGAGGGGTATCTGGGGGAGATCGTGGGGATCCAGGCCCGGCACGTGTCGGAGCACCTGGAGGGGCAGGTCGCCTACCTGGCGGCGGTGGGCGCTGGGAATCGATTCCTTCAGGCGGCCGCCGAGCGCGAGCGGCCTGGAGCAGATCGGACGCTGACAGCTGTGGCATCTCCCGTGGCAGTGGCAGAATATCTTCGGCGTCAACTCGACGATGCAAATCGATTCGCGAATATGGCGCTGTTCTCCCTGGCCGGAGGTCTCGTCGCATCGGCGTACGATACCCCTCGTCCGTTCAGGTGACAGTCGACGCAGAACGCCATCGTGATCTCGACCAGGGGGCGCTCCGGGGGTCGCTCAGTGTCCGCAATCCCGG
Organism: Gemmatimonadota bacterium; assembly: GCA_037387345.1. GTDB lineage: Bacteria > Gemmatimonadota > Gemmatimonadetes > Longimicrobiales > Gaopeijiaceae > SZUA-318. Next base: position 1,462 of record JARRLD010000194.1, on the reverse strand, counting down.
AGTGGCAATTCACGCACTCGAGGCCAGCCCCAGCCACGTGCCGGCGGTGGGTGTAGAAGACGTAGTCGGGGAGGCGAAAGAGCTTGTTGAAGCGGAGGGGTTGCCCGCCTTGCAGTAGCTCCGTGAGTCGAGCAGCCTCCGGATCCTTACCCTGCGGGACGGAGTGGCACACCCCGCATGTCTGAGCATCCGGGAGCCCCGAATGTGCTCCGCTATTGAAGTACTTGTGACACAGAGCGCAGGGTAGCTGCAGATCCTTCGTATGCTTGCGGTGGCTGAATGCGACGGGTTGGCTGACTGCGGGGCGGCGTCGCGCCGCCACCGTGACGACGGCGGACACGAGAAGAAGCACCAGAGCGAGGAGTGAAGCGCCGAGCCACCGGACGTGCCCCGACCCCCTGCGAGCGTGAGCGAGCCGGCCCAGACCAACCCCCTGTTCGGGTCCTCGGGTCAGGATCGCTCCGAAGGGAAGCGCATCGCCCGAGGTACGCTTGACACGCTTCGGTGCGTGGAGCAATTGGCGTACCAAGCGACCATATTGTGTAACTTATTGTTATATAGCCACTTACTGGGTATGGCGCGGAGGGGCTTTGGGCGCGGCTGGGGGAAATGACCCGTGATGAGAGGCGACAGCGGTGGAAAGCGGGGCATATCCCCGCAAGCCGCCCCGGGCCGTTGTGCGACGGGCAGGGATGGCCCTCATCGCCGGAACGCGTAGCTGTACTTGAGCAGCAGCCTGCGGTCCGTGCGGCCCAGGAGCCGCGCGGCTCCCCCCGGGAGGTCGTCGATGTCACGGACCTCGTCGAGGACGACGTAGAGGTCCCTACCCTCGGCGAAACGATAGTGGATCCGGAGGTTGGTGCCGACGCTCCGAGAGGCCCCCAAGTACTGCACGAGAGCCTCGGCGCTCAGCCGGGTATCCAGAGCACCGGAGACGCGGAGGCTGACCCGGTCGGCGTTCACCGTCTGGTTCCGTTGTGGGAACGTGAGCCGGTGCAGGTTGAGGACGGTGCCGAGCGTGAGGTGTCCCGACACGCGCCACCAGGGCTCCACCGAGACGTAGGTCCTCCAACCGTCGAACGCCGACCCCGTGTAGAGTTGCAGATCCGTGCCCAGGTCGCGACCCCGGCTCATCTCGAAGCGGGTGAAGATGTCCATTCCGTCGTGCGCGCCGGCTGGGATGTCCGCTCCGGGGAGGGAGAACGCCTCTGCCACGTCCTCCCGGAAGGCGTTGAAGGCGAAGTTGAACCAGTGTCCCGCCTTGAAGTCGATCATGACACGGGCCCGGGCCAGGGCACTCTCCACGGACCGGTCGCGGGTCCGGGTGAAGAGGCGCCAGGTGGTCAGGGCCGTCACCCGACCCAGCGACGATCCCTCGCCGGGAATCCAGGAATGCATCAGGCGGGCCTTGCCCGCCGCGAACCCATCCCGGTACTCGAATCCCAGGGCGGGGTCGTACCCG
>JARRLD010000193.1:0-8155 GCA_037387345.1 Gemmatimonadota bacterium | reverse complement strand
TCCCGCACGGGGAGCGGGCCCCGGAGACCGAGGTCACCCTGGCGGACGCGAAGCCGGGAGACGCGGTGGAGGTCATCGGGATCTCTCCGGCGTGTCAGGGGATCCTCGGGCTGCCGGATCTCGGCCAGGACGCCCCGGCGCCGGATCTTGGTGGAGACCCCGAGACGACCGGCCATGCTCTCGAGACTGCAGGGCTGGCGCCGCCGCTCGCACATGTAGACGTGCTTCAGCGCGTCCTCCAGTCGCACCCGCTCATCCAGACGGGCTGCCCGCATGAGCCGAGGCACCAGGCCTCGGCCGGGCCACAGGACGAGCGCCGCCATGAGCACGAGGACGCCGAAGACGGAAAGCGCCAGAGCTGGATTGACCATGAGCCTCGAAGACCGTGAAGAATTTAGGCTAGCCTAATTTAGCTCTCCGAGGCTCTCCCGTCAAAGGTCCGCCCCCGGAACGGGCAGCTCCCGGGCCGACGAGTGAGGGCTTCCCGGCAGGCGCCACCTTGACCAGACTAGGTCCGACCTTGCACCCACTCCGGCCAGGAGCACCGTTGCAGCACGACGCCATCGCCGTCATCGACTTCGGCGGACAGTACGCCCACCTGATCACCACCAAGATCCGGCGCCGGGGCGTCCTGGCCGAGATCCGGCAGCCCGAGGACCCCCTCGAAGCGTTCCGTCCCTACAAGGGCATCATCATCTCGGGCAGCCCGAGCCTCTCTTCACAGGGCGAGGATTCCACCTACACCAAGGAGATCTACGACCTCGAAGTCCCCATCCTGGGGTTCTGCTTCGGGCACCAGGAGATCGCGAAGCACTATGGCGGCGAAGTGACCCACGGCGGCCGCGAATGGGGACACGCGGACCTCCACCTCACCGGAGGCCACCCCCTCTTCCGAGGCCTGGACCGGGTCGAGCCGGTGTGGATGAGCCACTACGACTCCGTGGTCTCGGTGGGGCCGGAGTTCGGCGAGATCGGATACACGGTCACGGGAAGGGACAGCGAGCACCGGTTCGCGGCCATCGGCTCCGATTCCCTTCGCCGCTACGGCTTCCAGTTCCACCCGGAGGTGGACGACACGATCCACGGGGACGACATGATCGCGAACTTCGTCCTCGAGATCTGCGGGTGTCGCCCTACCTGGTCCATGGAGGCCTACCTGGACGAGGAGATGGGTAAGCTGGCCGAACAGGTGGGGGACGAGTCGGTCTTCCTGCTGGCGTCGGGCGGAGTGGATTCGACGGTGGCGGCGGTCCTGCTGGCCCGGGCCCTCGGACCCGACCGCCTGCATCTCCTGCATATCGACAATGGGCTCATGCGGAAGAACGAGAGCGCGCAGGTCCTGAGCATGTTCGAGACGCTCGGTCTGGCAGGCCACGTCCACTTCCGGGACGCCAGCGACGACTTCCTGGACGCCCTGGATGGCGTAGTCGATCCGGAGGAGAAGCGCCGGCGCATCGGGGACTCCTTCATCGCCGTCTTCCAGCAGGAGGCCGAGCGACTCGACATCGCCCATCACCTCCTGGGTCAGGGAACCATCTACCCCGACACGATCGAGACGGGCGGGACGCGGCGCGCCGACACCATCAAGACCCACCACAACCGGGTCCCCGTCATCGAAGAGATGATCGAGGCTGGCAAGGTCGTGGAGCCCCTGGCTGAGCTCTACAAGGTCGAGGTGAGGGAGCTGGGGGAGCGACTCGGCATCCCCCGCGAGGCCCTGCGGCGACATCCCTTCCCGGGGCCGGGGCTCGGGGTGCGCGTCCTTTGCAGCAATGGCGCCCCCGGCCAGGAGGACCTCGAGTCCCTGGTGTCGGAGGTGGAGGACCTGGCCCGGTCCCACGGGTTGGACGCCCTCGTGCTTCCCATCCGCTCGGTGGGAGTCAAGGCCGACCTGAGGGCCTACGAGCACCCGGTCCTCCTCACCGGCGACGTCCCCTGGGCCCACCTCCTGGAAGCCGTTTCGGCCATCACCGCACGGGTGCCCGGCATCAACCGTTGCGTGTGGAATCTCGGACGCCGACATCCGAGCACGGCGGCGCTCTTGGCCGGGGGCGTGACCAGAAAGCGGCTGGACCTCCTCCGGGAAGCCGATCACATCGTCATGGAAGCGCTCCGCCAGGCGGGCATCTACGACGAGGTGTGGCAGTGTCCCACGGTGCTCGTGCCCGTCAGCCTGGACGGCGCGCCCGGCGAGACCGTGGTGGTACGTCCCGTGCGTTCCCAGCGGGCGATGACCGCGACCCCCGTGGAGCTGCCCCCGGCGGTTCTCGAAGGACTCAGGAGCGAGATCGGAGGTCTGCCGGGGGTCTCGGGTCTCGTCCTCGACGTGACCTCCAAGCCCCCGGGGACCATCGAGTGGGAGTGACCCTCACCCGTCGGCGAAGGTCCCCTCCTGGTATTGGTACGTGTACTTGAGGGACCCGCCGTTGCCCAGGGTAGCGGACACGTCGTACTTCGTGTCGCCGTCCAGGAGGACTCGCAGGCGAACCGGCTCTTCGGATTCGTTTCGATTGGCCAGAATGGCCACGATCCTCGCGTCGGCCCGGGAGAGGGCATACCTCCGATCGAAGTCGCCGGTGATGGACACGGTGTCGGAGGACTCGAACATGACGGACACGGTTCCGTCCGCCTGGGTCACCGTGGTGAAGTCGGTCGACACGATGAGCTCGAGGGGAATCTGAGGGCTCGCCTGCACGACGACCCTTCCCTCCCCGGGCGGATCGTTGTCGGGCACGATGGAACAGGCAGGCGTGAGCGTCAGGAGTGCCCCGACGTAGGTGGCTCTGAGAAGGGACGGGCTCATGCGACGATCGGTCCAGGGTGGATGGGCAAGCGAAGTAATCCCCTGACGGCCCGGTTTCGTTCCGTCCGTCGCGGGGTGGGATCAGAACGGACATTAGACACGTCCACGGCCCGTTCCTAGATTCCGGCATGAAGCTGCGGCCTGTCGAAGCGAGACCCGGGATCTTCGCCCCACCCAACCCTTCCAGGGACTGAGCCCGTCGCCGGCTTCCTTCGGCTTCGGAGCTCGCCTGCCGCCTCCGCCGGCCCCGCCGGTGTGTGCCCACATTCAAGCCCCCGGAGACCACCATGCCTGAAATCACAGTGCCGGCCGACCAGGTGTTCGACACGCTGGAGCGGAACATCCTCGTCGACGGATTCCATGTCGTCATCGATCTCGAGAAATCCCACGGATCCATCATCGTGGACGCGCGGGACGGAAGGGAGTACCTGGATTGCTACGGGTACTTCGCCACCCTCCCCGTTGGTCACAACCACCCGAAGATGGAGGACGAGGGCTTCCGTCGGTCCCTGCTGACTGCCGCCCTGGCCAATCCCGCCAACAGCGACATCTACTCCCGGCAGTTCGCCGGCTTCGTGAAGACGTTTCGTGACCTCGCCGTGCCCGACGAGTTCCGGTACCTCTTCTTCATCGCCGGGGGCGCCCTCGCCGTGGAGAACGCCATGAAGGCCGCGTTCGACTGGAAGGTGCAGAAGAACCGGGCCCGAGGGGTCGAGGGCGGCGGCGACAAGATCCTCCACTTCGAGGACGCCTTCCACGGGCGGAGCGGGTACACGCTGTCCGTCACCAACACCGATCCCACCAAGACCCGCGACTTCCCGCAGTTCGACTGGCCACGCATCTCGTCACCCTACGTCGAGTTCCCTTTGGACGAGGCGAAGGTGTCCGCCCGGGAGGCTCACGCCTGCGCCCAGATCGAGGCGGCCTTCGCCGCGGATCCTCACGGCATCGCGGCCATCCTCATCGAGCCCATCCAGGGCGAGGGCGGCGATCACCACCTGCGCCCCGAGTTCTTCGGCAAGCTCCGAGAGTATGCGGATCGGTACGAAGCCCTGCTCATCTTCGACGAGGTGCAGACGGGGTTCGGCGCCACGGGTACCATGTGGGCCTTCGAGCAGATGGGGATGACGCCGGATTTGATCGCCTTCGGAAAGAAGACCCAGGTGTGCGGGGTCATGAGCACCCGTCGCATCGACGAGGTGGAAGGCAACGTCTTCCACGTGTCGAGCCGCATCAACTCCACCTGGGGCGGCAACCTGGTGGACATGGTACGGTGTGCCCGCTACCTGCAGATCGTTCAGGAAGACGGCCTGGTGGAGAACGCGGCGCGAGTGGGGGCCCTCCTCAAGGACGGACTCGAGGACCTGGCGGGAGAATACGACGCCATCTCGAACATCCGCGGCAGAGGACTCTTCGTGGCCATGGATCTGCCGGACGGCGCCGCGCGCGGAAGGTTGGTCCAGGGCTGCTGGAACCGGGGGCTGGCCGTCCTCTCCAGCGGATCCCGATCCGTCCGCTTCCGACCTCCGCTGATCTTCTCGGAGGACGATGTCCACCGGGTGCTCGGCGTCCTGCGCGACGTATTCGCCGAAGTAAGCTGAAGCATCGCGAGCCCACAAGCCTCCGGGACGGGGGACGCCGCGGTCTCGAGGCCTCAGCTCACGGGTGGGTGTCTCCGGGCCCGGCGACGTCCTTCCAGCCGTGTGCATACAGCGGTGGAAAACGTCGCAGGTAGCCCGGGTACTCGGCTCGGCACGACCGAAGCATCGCCTCATCGAGGTCGACCACGGACACAGGCTCCGGGGTCTCCGCAAGGACGGATCCATCGGGGGCGACGGCCAGGGAGGGCCCCCCGATGGATGCGCCGGCCTCCGGCCTCGGCCGGTTGGCGGACAGGACGAATGTGCACGCCATCACGGCGTTGGCCCGGAGGACCAGGCGCCAGCGGTGGTAGGTTTCGGGAGGGGTGGCCCTGGGTGCACAGACGAGGTCTGCCCCGGCGGCGGCGAGCAGCTGGAACCCCGTAGGGCGGTTCACGTCGGAGCACACCTGGATGCCCATCCCCAGGCCGAACGCCCGCACCACGCCCGGAGGGGCGGTGCCCGCCTCGTAGTGGCTGGTCTCCCAGTATCCCTCTTCCTCGGGAAGGTGGACCTTCCGATACCGGCTCAGGCACCGCCCGGTCGCGTCGTACAGAAGGGCCGTGTTGTGGCGACGACCCGACCCGGGCTCCTGGACGATAGCGCCCCCCAGCACCCCCACGCCGACCTCGGACGCGATTCGCGCCAGGAGCCTCTGACGTCGCCCTCCAGGCTCCTCGGCGTCCTCTTCCCGGGGCACTCTCGTGGCTGGCGACCAGGAGTTCAGCGGTAGCTCGGGCAGCACCGCCAGCGCCGCGCCTTGCTCTCTGGCGGCCTGGAGCCGTGCGCGCAGTCGGACGCCTTCCGGGTCGTCCGGGAAGACCTCGGTGATCAGGGCGATCCGCACGCGCTCGACGTCCATCCCGTCACCGGTTCCGTTCCTCGGTCAGGCCCACCACCGCGCCGTCCAGCTCCCAGGCTGGATCCGTCGGGATGCCCAGGTGGGCCAGGGCCGTCACGGCAACGTCCACGACGCCGATGGGGCCCTCGAGGGACCCACGCACGGCCCTGGGGCCGCTGACCAGGTAGTAGATCGTCCGCTCCTCGGGCGTGTCTCCGCCGTGTCCCCCGTCGGCGCGCCTGCCGTGGTCGGTGCTCGACAGGATCAGCCAGTCCTCGGTCGGGTAGGTCGGGCGGGAACGGATCGCGGCGACGAGCTCCCCCACGTGGCGATCCGCCAGGGCCAGGGCCCCCCGGTATTCCTCCCCGATGGAACCCTGTTCGTGGCTCGTCTCGTCGGGATTCCCCAGGTACACGAAGAGGGCGTCGGGGTCTCCCCCCGTGAGGGCCTCCACGGCAAGCGCCACCGACTGCGAGTCCGCTTCGGGCCACCCCAGCTCGTAGCCATCGAGCACATGCTTGGCGTCCACGGCGTCACTGATCACGGGGCCACCGTCCCCGTGGCCCACCAGGGGGAGCCAGTCCGCCACGGCGAAGGTGGAGAGCTCCGGCCGCACCTGTTCGATGCGGGTGAGGAAGTCCGGATAGCGCTCGTACTGCTTGCCCTCGAAGGTGTTGTCCGTGACCCCATGCTTCTCGGGCCACACACCGATGAGTAGCGACGACCAGCCAGGCCCACTCACCGAGGGCATCCCGGTCCGGGCATCGCCGCTGTACGCGCCCAACTCCGCGAGGGCGTCCAGGTTGGGGGTGGGGACCTCGGCCAGGATGTCCGGCCGGACGCCGTCGATCCCGATGATCAGAACCTTCGGTGTGCGCCCTTCTGCGGAGCGCTCTCCGGGCTGCACAGCGTCTTCGGCACCCCTCTCGCGTGGGCCTTCCGCTGCACAGGCGGCCACCGAGACGAGGACCAGAAGAACCCGGGATCGGAAGATGCACATGATGCACCTCGCTGCGGGAAGCGTGCACGGCCACGTCACGAAGCTACGCCTCGACGTGCATCCGCACGAGGTGGCAATTCCCCTGGAGGGCCCTGTCGATCGCGCCGGCGTCCACCGCTGTTGCTACGGCTCGCCGAGGGCAGCCAGGCGGATGCGGTCCAGGGGTCCCGAGGGCGTGAGCTCGCCGTCCACGATGGCAGCCAGCTCCTCTTCCTGCCGCCAGTACTGCTGGAGGACAGACACCTCGAGGGACAGCAGCCTACGCTCGACGCCCTCGTTGGCCGCGATGTCCATGGCGATCGCCGCCGTGGACGGCAGGTCCCCGATAGATCTGCCGAAGCGTGCGAGGGTCGCCGCCAGCGCCGACGGCCTTCCGGCCTGCTCGATGAGGGCCAGGGCCGAACGCACCCTTCCCTCGGGAAGCCCGGCGTGGTGCTCGTAGGCCAGCACGCGGCGCAGGGTGCGCTCCGACTGTCGCGGGTCCAGATGGAGACCCCCTCCGTCCAGGTTCTTGCACCGGGGGCAACGACGCGACAGCAGAGGCACTCCGCGGGGCTCATCCACCGGCGTCAGCACGAGGATCTTCCGGTCGAAGAAGGGCAGGCTCCTGACGACGTGTCCGCACCCGGCACACGTCCGGTGTCCCCTCCACGCGTAATCCCCGAACCGCAGCCATCGGTCGATCTCGCGAGGAGCCATGGCGGGTAACCCGTGCACAGCCGCCTTCAGGCCTCCCGTCACGACCGCGGCAGCCAGCGCCAGAGACGCGCCGAGCGAGCGCGGTCTGTCACGGGCGTCGAGTGCCTGGAGTCGACGACCGTATCGCCACCATGCCTCCTCCCTCCGATCCGTGGGCCCCACTCTCACCATGCGGAGGGGACCGGCCTGGAACAGGGCGACGTTGTCCGTGCGAGAAAGGAGGCGGGCTCCGTCTGCGCCCTCCGTTCCACCCCGGGCCAGACACTCCAACTCCTCCAGCGCCTCCCACCGTTCCTCGAGAGGAGCCAGGGTCCATCGTCGACATACGCGGCAGATGGCCCACAGGCGGCCGCGCCGAGGGTCGAACGCGACCTCGTCACCCAGGCAGTAACCCTCGAGGATCGGGGTCGCGGAAAACGGGATGTCGCACGAGAGGCAGCGGGTGAACAACGCGCTGCTACCCTCGCGTTCGGACAAGGATGGCGCCGTTCACGTGACCGGAGCCGTATCGATTGGTGGCTCGTCGCGCGTCGAGATACTCGATGCTCTCGATGTTGGCCGTGTCGATGGGATCCCCTCCAGCGGAGCCACACCGGGCGGAGCTTCTGAATGAGCGTGTAGGCGTCGCTGGGACCTGCCTGCTCGATCTCCTCCAGGCTGATCCGATCCGAGTTGAGCGAGGATCCCCTTGAGGTCCCCGTGGCACAAGACGAGAGGACCAGGACTGCGACGAACGGTAGGGCCGGCTTTCTCATGATCTTCTGCGGATGGCGGTGCGTGGAGGGCAGGCCTTATCCGAATGGTACACCGAAGCGCGCCTGGAGGCGACGCTCGACACGCCGGTGGGATCACGGGCCATCCCGACGGCACCCTTCTCCGCTTGCCCCATTGCCTTATTATGAGCGGATTCGGGGCCGAGGTGGCCCCGTGGAAACAACCGAGGAGAACGGGCATGGGCACCGATCGCAGAAGCTTCCTGAAACTCTCCGTCGCGGCCGGTGGCGCGGTCGGGCTGGGTCTCGTGCCCGGATCGATGTCGGCTGGTCAGGCCCGCCGGAGCACGCCGCGTGCCCTGCGCATCCTGATCCTCGGCGGCACCGGGTTCATCGGCCCCCATCAGGTCCGCTACGCGCTCGCCCGTGGCCACACCGTGACCCTCTTCAACCGGGGTC
>JARRLD010000192.1:0-8232 GCA_037387345.1 Gemmatimonadota bacterium | reverse complement strand
GGACCACGGGTAGGTCGGCGCGGGCCCCATAACGAACGGTGAGTCCGTTGTCGAGCTCGAGCTGGTTCTGAACGAACGCGCCCGCTTCCACCACCCCGAACGAGATCTCCGGAGACACGCCCTCGGCCAATGCCGCCCGTTGATACCAGAGAGGCGCGTTGTTCACCAGGTCCGTCCAGGTGGCGAAGGTGTACGCACCCTGCGCGCCGGGAAGGTACTCATGGCGCACCCCGACCCACCCCGCCGAGACGCCGAGGGTGTACGTGCTGGTCCCCCTTCCCAGGGTGAGGGCGTTGCTCAGCCGGATACGTGTCTGTTCCAGGTCGTTGCGCTGGGCGTAGAACTGGGCCCCCACCCTCAGGGGCCGGTTGGCGGTGAGAGACGCGTCCGGACTGAGCAGTGTGGCTTCCACCTGGGGAAAATCGGACGCCGGGTTCGTCCGGTCGGTGGTCCGCTGGATGGTCAGGTCCACCTCATGTCCGCTCTGATTTCCCAGGTCCGTGAAGAGCTGGGCGGAGAGGGTGTTGGTCGTGGAGGTCCGGAAGACGGCGTTGGACGACAGCTCATACGGCTCGAAGGCAGCCCGGTTCGGGCTTTCGTCGTTGGTGGCTCGGGCGAAGATATCCCGGACGGTGAGGCGGTGCTTCGGGCCCAGCTGCCGGTCCACCCGACCGAAGAGGTTCACCAGGTCCTGGTCCAGGGGGTACGCTTCGGCGATCCCCGGGTCCAAACCATGATCGGCCGTGAAGTGCTCCTGGAAAGCGGCCATGGCCTCCGGCGTGATCCCCACCAGTTCGGCGGCGTCCCGCCCCACGTTGTACCCCGACGGGAGGCGGCTCCGCCGCTCCACTTCCGCCGCCACGAAAAGGTGGGTCTGATCCCGTACCAGGGGTCCGCCTGCCGAGAACGCGACCAGCCCTCGCTGCACCCCCGACGCCTCCGTGGGCCCTGTGGGGAGGGTCAGGTCCCCCATCAGGGCTTCGTGGCGACCCACCCCCGACGCGCGGAACGTCCATTCGTTGGTACCGCTCCGGGTGACGGCGTTCATGACGCCGCCGGCGAAGCCCGAGAGCCGGGCGTCGAAGGGGGCGACCTGGACCTCGTATTGGGCGACGGCGTCCAGAGGGAGGAGCCTGGCTCCCGCCTGCCCCCCGGGGATGCCCGTGGACGTGAGCCCGAAGGGGTCCTGGTTCACGAGCCCGTCCACGAGGATGGCGTTATACCGATCGTTCTGGCCGCCCACGGAGAAGCCACCCTGCTCGGTGGTCCGGACCAGCGGCGAGAGGATCGTCAGTTCCATGATGTCCCTGGACAGGAGGGGGACCGACGCCACCACCTCCTCACTCAGCAGGGTGGCCGGACCCACCTGTCCCGGGTTGAAGATCTCGTTCCGCTCCACACTCACCGAAACGCCTTCCACCTCGATGGGCCGGGCCTGGAGGACCATCCGAAGGTCGTACGTCTCGCCCACCTGGAGTTGGATGCCCGTCTCCCGGCCCTCGGCGAAACCCAGTTGGGCCACCACCACCTCGTAGGGGCCGCCGGGCTGGAGGAGGAGCACCAGGAAACGCCCCTGGGCATTGGTTGCGGCCAGGCGTTCGGCGCCGGTCCCGGTGTGGCGGACCCGCACCGTGGCTTCTGCCACGGGCGTCCCCTCGGCGCCCAGGACCGTGCCCCGGATGGCCGACGTGGTCTGGGACTGGGCCGTACCGCGACCGGGGAGGGCGAGCAGGAGTACCCACGCCGCGGCCCACCGCAGGACCCTGGCGGTTGCGGCGTGGCGAAATAGGCTGGACGCTGGCATGGCAGACTCCCTGTGGGACGGCCCCGGCCCGATTCCAAGGGAATATGTCGGGTCGCTTCCCCACCGGCACCACCCCTGTGGCACATCCCGGTCGCCCGGCTGACAGGCGCGAGTGACGTGGACGGGCGCGCAGCCTCACCGAGTCACCACGTCCGCTCAACGCCACTGCTTCGAAGCGTCCGCCAGCGGCGAGCGGCCGCTCGTTGCGGAAGGAGCTCCACCCACGCTGGCCTGGGGTTCTGTTCGTGATCGCGTCGCTCGGCGCTCTACGTACCCGCGCTCTTCGCCAACCTCTGTCAGGTGGGCTTCATCTTCTTGCGCTTCGTCGGGTCGGCCTTCCGGCACGAGCGCGACATCTTTCCCGAATGACTGTGGCGCCCGCACGGCGGATTCGACGACGGCCGCGTCGGAATGTTTTCCCCGCCGGGGGGTAAGCGGCAGGAAATCCCGGCCCGGGCCCCATGGGTCCGGGCCGGGGCGTCGGCCTCGCCGTGGCCGCTGCTCGCTCGCGGGGAGCGCGGCTCCTCACCACCCACACCTCGCCCAGGGGAGCATTCCATGTCGGATCGGCAGACCGCCTTTCCTCCCGAGAGCCCCCAGGGCGCCATCGGTGGCTCCGAACAGGCGTCCCCGCAGAAGCTCCGAAAGGAGCTGGGCCTCTTCGACGTCTACGCGATCAGCACCGGCGCCATGTTCAGCTCCGGCTTCTTCCTCCTACCGGGCCTGGCGGCGGCCCAAACGGGCCCCTCCGTTCCCTTGGCCTATCTGGTGGCCGGCCTGTTCATTCTCCCCGCCATGATGGCGGTGGCGGAGCTCGCGACGGCCATGCCCAGGGCCGGCGGAGCCTACTACTTCCTGGATCGAGCGATGGGCCCTCTGGTCGGGACCGTGGGGGGGCTGGGCACCTGGTTCGCTCTTGTGCTGAAGAGCGCATTCGCCCTGGTGGGGATGGGGGCGTATCTGACCATCTACTTCCACGTACCGATCCAGCCCCTGGCCGTGGGCCTCACCGTCGCCTTTGCCCTTCTCAACATCGTGGGAGCCAAGGAGTCCAGCGCAGTGCAGCGGATCCTGGTCTCCACCCTGGTTGTGATCCTGGCGTTCTTCCTCATCCAGGGGCTGGCGGAGGTCTACGCGGCTGGCGTCGCCGAGGTTACGGCGGAACGGTTCACGCCCTTCTTCGCCTTCGGGTTCACCGGCTTCATGGCCACCGTGGGCTTCGTGTTCGTCTCTTACGCCGGTCTCACCAAGGTGGCCAGCGTTTCCGAGGAGGTGAGGAATCCGGACCGAACCATCCCGATCGGGATGTTCCTATCCCTCCTCACCGCCGCCCTCATCTACACCGCCGGGGTCTATATCCTGGTGGCGGTTCTTCCTCCGGACGAGCTCCGAAACGACCTGACCCCGGTGGCCACCGCCGCCATGGCCTTCTTCGACTGGCTTCCAGGTGGGGTGGGGGTCGCGTTGATCGTGGTCGCGGCCATCGCCGCCTTCGCGTCCACTGGGAACGCAGGCATCCTTTCGGCGTCGCGGTATCCTCTGGCCATGGCCAGGGATCGGCTGGTCCCACGCTGGCTCGGGAGCCTGGGGCGGTTCCACACCCCGACGCTCTCGATTGTGGCGACGGCGGGCCTCATGGTGGCGGCCATCGTCTTCTTGGACATCGAGGGTATCGCCAAGCTGGCCAGTGCCTTTCAGCTGCTTCTCTTCTCCCTGCTGAGCCTGGCCGTGATCATCATGCGGGAGAGCAGGATCGAGGGATACGATCCCGGATTCCGCTCCCCGCTCTATCCCTGGATGCAGGTCTTCGGCCTCCTCGCGCCCTTCTGGCTCATCGCGGAGATGGGCGAGATGGCCGTCCTCTTCACCCTGGGTTTGGTAGCCCTTACCGTGACGTGGTATTTCCGGTACGCCCACGCCAGGGTGGAGCGGACCGGAGCCATCTTCCACGCCTTCGCACGCCTGGGTGAGCGGCGCCACGGAGGCCTGGACCTGGAGCTACGGGGAATCGTGAAGGAGAAGGGTCTGCGGGAAGAGGACCCCTTCGACGAGGTGGTGGCTCGGTCCGGGGTCGTGGACGTGCAACGCCCCATCTCGCTGGAGGAGACCATCGACCTGGCCGCGCAGCACCTTGCGGCGAGACTCGGAATCTCGGGGAAGGGTGTGGCCGAGGGGCTGATGGAGGAAGTGAGGGCCGGATTCGTCCCCCTGGCCTCGGGAGCTGCCCTCCCCCACGTGCGCGTGCCGGATCTCGATCACCCCGAGCTGCTCCTGGTTCGCTTGCGTCGGGGATTGGCCCCGGCGGCCCCGGAGGGGGCGGAGCTGTCTCCCGACGCTCACGAGGGGATCCGGGCCGTCCTCTTCCTCGTGAGCCCCGAGGAGAGTCCGGGGCAGCATCTGAGGCTCCTGGGTCACCTGGCGACCCACGTCGACGATCCCGGATTCCTGGATCTCTGGATGGAGGCTCGGGACGAGGTGGAGCTGCGGGAGACCCTTCTGAGGGATGAGCGTTCGCTCACGGTGCGGGTCCGAAAGGGCCGGCCTGCCGGGGATTGGATCGGCAAGCCCCTGCGGGACATCCAACTCCCGGACGACACCTTGGTGGTCATGATCCGACGGAGCGGCTCCGGCCTCGTCCCCAACGGATCCAGCGTCATTCAAGAGAACGACCACCTGGTGATCATTGGGAATCCTCAGCCCATCGCGGCACTTGCCAACAGGATGGGAAGGAGCTGAGAACGCCCGACGGGCGGGCACACCATCGACAATCCCTTCGAGTTCGACAACGCCTATGCCCGGCTGGGTGCGGTACACATGCCTGGCCTCGGCACGCCCGACGAGACGGTGGTGACGCACCGGGTCCAGGTGTCGGTGCCCATCCGATAGAGGAGGCGCTGCCGGACCTTGCGTCACGGCTGGTCACGTCCCACAGCGACGTGGCGGCCGCGCCGCATCACTCCGACCTGAGCGCCTCCACCGGATCCACTCGGGTCGCTCGGGTCGCGGGGACCCATGTGGCCGCGAACACGGCGCCCACCAGGAGCGCCGCAACACCCACGAACGTGGATGCCTCCATGAGCGCGATCCCGTCCATGGCCGAGGACAACACGCGGGCGGCGACGTACGCGAGGCCGGAGCCGACGGCGAGACCGATCAACGAGAGCACCATGCTCTCACGCAGCACCGCACCCCGCACCGACAAGGACGTCGCACCCATGGCCATCCGCACCCCGATCTCCTGCGTACGTCGCGACACGGAGTAGGATACAAGTCCGTACACGCCGCTGATGGCGAGCAACAGGGCGAAGCCGCCGAAGGAGCCGAAGAGCGTCGTCATGAAGCGGATGCCCGCCAGGTCGGCGGCGTGCGCATTCTCGAGAGACTGGAGGTCGACGAGCGCGACGTCGGGATCCAGATTGGCCATCATCTGCCGCACTTCGGGGATGAGCTCCGAGGGGTCACCTGCGGTGCGCAACAGGAATGTCATCTCCAGCCGAACCCACTGCTTGCGCGGGACGAAGACGACAGGCTGACGTCGTGCTCTGGAGACGCCGTTGAGTTGAATGTCGTTCACGATCCCGACGACCGTGCGGGGCTCATCCTCGTCATAGATCGAGCGGATCTGCTTGCCCACCAGGGTCTCGTCCGGAGACATCCTCGAGGCCATCGTCTGGTTCACGATTGCCACGAGTGGGGCGCTTCTGTCGTCGTCGTCCGTGAAGGCCCTGCCCGGGGAGGGGTGCACACCGATGGTCTCGAAGTACTCCGGATCGACCTCGATCCAATACGCGCCGAACTCGGGCCCCCGCGGCGGCCGTGGTTGGCCCTCTGCGATGAAGGCCCGGAAGAGCGAGTTGCCGGTCCCACCCAGTGGAAGCTTGGACGTGGTGGTCGCGGAGCGTATACCGGGATGCCGCTCCAGGCGCTCGATAGCCTGCCGGTAGTACTCGTCGACGAGCGCGTCCTCGCTGTATCGAGAGCCGGGGATGCGTACCGCGAACGAGAGAAGGTTCGCGGAGTCGAAGCCGGGGTCGGCCGAGAGCTGACGCTGGAGTCCGCGCACCGCGAGGCCCGCACCGACCAGGAGGGCCAACGATAGCGCGAGCTGGGCCACGACCATGCCGTGGCGCAGCCGGGTTGCGCTCCTGCCGTAGCCGGCCTGCCCCGAGCCGTCCCTGATCGCCTCGGCCAGCGAGATCTTCGACGCCCTCAAGGCCGGCAGCAGCCCCGCCAGGACCGCGGCGAGCAAGCTGACGCCGATCGCCGCCAGGATCACCAGAGCGTTGAGCTCGACGTCTCCGGCGACCCGGATCTCCGGTGGGGTCATGGCCCAGGCGCGTTCCAGGCCCCGAACCGCAAGCCAGGCACCGAGCATTCCTCCCAGCGCGGCCAGCAGCACGCTCTCGGTCAGCAGCGTGACCACCAGTCGCGTTCGTCCGGCGCCAAGCGCGGCCCGCAGGGAGAACTCCCTCGCCCGTGCCCAGTTTCTCGTGAGCAGGAGGCCCGAGGCGTTCATGCACGCGATGAGGAGCACGAAGAAGACTGCGGTACCCAAGGTGCCGAAGATCGCCGCTGCGTCCTGGCCGATCCCGTCCGATGTGCGTAGCGGAACGACCACGGCTTCGGTACCGATGTCTCGATCGTCGATGTCGGGTCCGGCGTAGATCGCTTGCGCGATGGACTGGACCTGCTGGGAGACGTCCTGCACCTGCGCGTCGGGCACGAGCCGGCCGACCACCTGGAGGTTGTGGTTGGAGCGAAGCGTCGCCGAGAACGGTATCGTGCCGGCCCACTGAACCGGGGTCCACACGACCGCGCGGTGGGGCCAGGAGTGCCCCTGGGCCACCACACCGATGACCGTGTGCGGCCGGCCGTCGATGCGGATCGTCTTGCCGAGGATGTCAGGGTCGGAGCCGAACCGCGCAGCCCAGAAGCGCTCCGCGAGGACGGCCGTGGTTTCACCGGACGGCACGTGGTCTTCCTCGCCGAAGGGACGTCCCATCACGAACGTCGAGCCCAGCGTCTGGAAGAAGTCCTCGTGGACCGTCGCGAGCCGGATCCGCTCGGGATCTCCCCGGTCGGAGACATCGCGATCGTACTCCTGGTAGAGCGTCGACGATGCGAAGGCGCCGGAGCGCTCCGTCAGGTCCTGGTAGTCGGGATAGGATACGCTGAACCAGCCGTGCCCCTTGGCCGGATTCGTGCTGTACAGGCGCACCAGCCGGTCGCTGTCCGGGAGCGGGAGCGGTCGCAGGACGAGCGCTTCCGCCAGGCTGAAGATGGCGGTGGCCGCGCCGATTCCGATGGCGAGGGTCACCACGGCGAGCAGGGTGTACCCGGGCCGGCGAGTCAGCGCGCGGGCCGAGTGTCTGAGATCTGCGAACAGTCCACCCATCCTCATCTCCTCACTCCTCAGGTACAGGGCATGGGCTACCGAGCCCCACGTGAAGCGAAGCAGCCCCCCACCGCCGTGGTCGAGCCCACAGCGATGCTCGAGCTCGGCGTGCCACTGCCGGCGCCATTGCTCGCGCCGGGTCGACGGGACCAGCGGGGCCGTGAGCGCGATGAGCCAACGGACGAGCGGAGGTACGCGCCCGCTCATGCCGGCTCCACGGTGCGGGGGTACCACACCCCGTCGATGGTGATGGGGGCCAGCGCCTTATAGCGGTCCAGCGCGTCGATGAGCTCGGTCTTGCCGGCGGCCGTGATTTGGAAGTAGCGGCGTGGAGGGCGGCCCGGTCTGCTCGATGAGGTCAAAGCCGTGACGGTGACCGCGCGCCAACGCGTGCAGCACCATCACCGTTCCCACGGGAAGCCCCTTCTTCGCCATGCGCCCGCTCCGAGGTTGAGCCACTGTTGGTATCCAACATATTAAGACGGACGTCGGGCGCAAATGGTTTCGTGGAATCGGTGGGTCGGCCTGCTCAGGGTGCGTCAGTCGCTCGCGAGCAACGGCTTCGCGTACACCACCTCACCCCCGATGACCGTCATGTCCGGCTCGATCTTCCAGATATCCTCGGCCGGGATGGTCATGTAGTCCACAGGAATGACCACGAAGTCAGCGAGCTTTCCGACCTCGATCGATCCCAGAAGGTCTTCCGCGAACATCGCGTAGGCACCGCCCATAGTGGCGGCACGCAACGCCTCCTCCCGGGTCATGGCCTGTTCCGGGATCCAGCCACCCGGCGGGTTGTTATCCCGGTCCTGACGGGTCACGGCCGCGTGCAGCGTGTAGAACGGGTTGTAAGGTGACACCGAGAAGTCGGTTCCAGTCGCGACCGGCACGCCGAGATCCAGTAGCTCTCTCCAGTTGTAGGCATGCTTCAAACGCGCGGCGCCGATTCGGGCTTCGGCGAAGTGCATATCTTCGGTGGCATGCAGTGGCTGCACGGAGGCGACGATGCCCAGCTCGAGCAGGCGGGTCACGT
>JARRLD010000191.1:0-8187 GCA_037387345.1 Gemmatimonadota bacterium | reverse complement strand
TGCTGAAGCCTCCGCCGCGGCTCCCGTTCGAGGCAGCGCCGCAGCAGCTCGCGGACGGACCACGGAATCCTATGGGGCAACTTTTCGTGATCGAGGTCGTCGGTCAACACGGCCGCCCGCACCTCGGCTCCCGATGAACCATCGAAGAGGCGACGTCCGGTCAGCATCTCCCGCAGCACGACACCGAAGGACCAGATATCGGCGCGACGATCGGCCGTTCGGCCGCGGGCCTGCTCCGGCGACATGTAGGCCGCTGTCCCGAGGATGACACCGGCCTGGGTTCTCGTTACGGTGGGAAACTCCGAGGTGGCGAGCCCGAAGTCGAGCACCTTGACTGTGCCGTTGTCGGTGAGCTTGATATTCGCAGGTTTGAGATCTCGGTGGATGATCCCCTGTTCGTGCGCCGCCTCCAGCGCCTCAGCGAGCTGGAGCGCGATCGGAATCGCCTCGTCGACCGGGATCGGACCACGAGCGATCCGCTCCGCCAGATCCTCCCCCTCCACCAACTCCATGACGAGGAAGATTGTTGCTCCCGCGTCCGCGTCCGAGTCCAAGTCCGAGTTCGGATGATTCTCCAACCCATATAGATGCGCGATGTTGGGGTGGTTGAGGCTCGCCAGCACCTTGGCCTCGCGTTCGAAACGCGCCATGCGATCCGAATCGGTGGCGAACTCCTGCGGCAGCACCTTGAGCGCGACGTCGCGTCCGAGCCTGGTGTCGGTCGCTCGATACACCTCCCCCATCCCGCCGGCGCCGATCGGCGACAGGACCTCGTAGGTCCCAAGACGGGTTCCCGCTGCGAGTGTCATTGAATCCCCTCCGCCACGTAGAGATCTGTGAGGAGGCGGGAGTAGCTGTGGGCCCAGAACCTGCCGTTCGGTGTGAGGTAGAGAACGCTCAAACGGAGCCCTGCCGTCTCACGTGGAGCGATATCTGCCCAGTGTGTCGAACTGCCGGTTTCGAGGTCCAAGCGCCGGACCTTCCAGGTCGGACCCTCCCGCCGGCCGAGGAAAACCGTCCGGCCGTCCTCCGCCCATTGGACGACGCGGTCGTTTTCCGTCACACCCGAGATTTCCTGAGCCGGACCACCATCGAGCGGAAAAATTCCCGGTCGACCTCCTGCGTCATACCCGATGACCCGGGACCCGTCAGGCGATGCGATAGGCGCCAACCATACGACGCCGACGCCCTCCTCGGTGAAGGCCCGTGCCGCGCCGTCATCGACATCCACCACCCAACCCCTCGACCGCTCGTTCGGGGCGGCGCCGAAGACCACCAGCTTCCCCCCGCCGGGCAGCCATCCGACGGAGTCGATCCGAATGCGCTGGGTGTTCGGCACCTCCCGTGACTCCCCTGGGCCCGTCGGGTGGAGCAGGATCCGTGGAGGGGTATCTCCGGTGAACGCGACAACCCAGTTTTCGTCAGGCGAAATCGCTTGCGCATCGCCATCGCCCAGGCGGACCGGCGGTGAGCCGTCTGCACGCCGGAGATAGGTGCTGTAGGGGTCCGCCCCCTGTTCGCTGATGAGGATCGCGCGACCGTCGGGGGTCACGAATCGCGCCGCGGATTTTTCTCGAAGCGAAAAGTCCTCCGGCGTCGAATGCCCTTTCATCAGGGCCTCCACCGTGCGCCGGGGCGTCTCCCTCCCGAGGAGCAGGTGCCCCTCCCGCGAAACGTCGAAAATAACGACGTCCATCGGGCCCGCGAGCAGGAGGCGTTGCCGCCCCTCCAGATCGACCGCACGGCAAGCCAGGTGGTCCTCATCGTCCGACGCCGTGAACCAGATCTCGTCTCCCGAAGGTGCCCAGGCGAGGCCATTGACGCCGCCCGCCCAATTACCGGTCAGCACTTTCATCTCGCCCGAAAGGTCCACGACGGCGATGGCTCCGAAGTTGTCGGCCCACAGCGGGTGGTCGGCGAACGCGATACGGTCGCCCCGCGGCGAAACGCGCATATGGCTGATATAGCCCGCCGTCTCGTAAAGGACACGTCCCGCGGGGAGCTCGAGCCGCTCACGCCCCTCGACGCGACGCACGATCGCCAGCTGCGAACCGTCCGGCGTCCAGTCGGCCTCACGCACGCCTTCGAGCACTTGGCGTGCCCCGCCCCCGAGGAGGGGGGTGCGCGCCAGGGTGCCCTCTCCCATCCAACCCTCGTAGGTGTGGCCGAGCGAAACGGCCAGCTCGCCGGTCGGCGAGATCGAGAGGAGCGAGGCGTCGGGGAGGCTCAACGGCGTGGACTGCGGTGTATCGAGCCGGGTCAGAAAGAGGCGGATCGGCTCGCCGTTCCACGCTGCGGCGTACACCACCGTCCCTCCGTCGGGCGTGAACCGGGCATTCCATACCGTCCCCTGGTCGAAGGTGAGCCGGGTGAAGGTGGGCTCGGTCCCGGTTCGGCCGGCGCGATCGCTGCGGGATCCAAGGAACAACCCCGCGAACAGGCCAGCCACGAGACCCGCTGCTGTCATGCCGAGCCCGACGCTCAGCAGAACTTTTCGCGAGGCCGAACGGGTTCCCCCCGGACGGCTGCTCCAGCGGCCGCTGCCATCGATCGCGGTCTCGAGGTCGAACGCCAGGTCCCGGGCCGACTGGAAACGCTCCGCCGGAGCCTTCTCCAGACAATGATGGAGGGATCGTTCGAGGGCGGGGAGAACCTCCACGTCAGGAACTTCGAGTGGGTCCTCCCGGAGAATCGCCGTCATCGTCTCGGCCCCGGTCGGCTTCTCAAAGGCGCGCCGCCCCGTCAGCATCTCATAGAGGAC
Source organism: Gemmatimonadota bacterium (assembly GCA_037387345.1). Classification (GTDB taxonomy): domain Bacteria; phylum Gemmatimonadota; class Gemmatimonadetes; order Longimicrobiales; family Gaopeijiaceae; genus SZUA-318. The sequence goes on along the minus strand of JARRLD010000191.1, from coordinate 5,426 downwards.
GGAGCCGAGGGAGAAGATATCCGACCGGTGGTCTGAGGTCTCGCCGCGCACCTGCTCCGGCGACATGTAGCCCACAGTGCCGAGGACCGTCCCGGCGTCGGTCGCGTGGGCGAGGGTCGGAGACCTGGTGTCGCCGCCCGCCGCGGGCGCCACTACCTGCCGGGCGAGACCGAAATCCAGGATTTTGGCCCGGCCGTCCGGGGTCACAATGATGTTTTCGGGTTTGAGGTCGCGGTGGATGATGCCCTTTTCGTGAGCCGCGGCCAGCCCACGCGCGACCTGGACCGCGATGTCCACCGCTTTGCGGGCCGGGAACGCTCCGGTGGCGAGGCGTTCGCGGAGGGTCTGGCCCTCGAGGAGTTCCATAACGGCGTACGCGGTGCCTTCGTGGGAGCCAAAGTCGTGGATGGCGAGAATGTTCGGATGAGAGAGGGCCGCCACCGCTCGGGCCTCGCGTTCGAGGCGCTCGAGAGCCTCTCCGCTCTCGGCCAGCCGCGCCGGCAGCACCTTGAGTGCCACCTCGCGCCCGAGCTTCGTGTCGGTGGCGCGGTAAACCTCACCCATCCCGCCGGCGCCGAGAGCCGCGGTGATGCGGTAGTGGGCGAGGGTGGTGCCGATCACGGTCGATTTCCTGCATCTGCGGACGACGACGTCCCTGCCATCGCCAGAACGTCCGCTGCGGTCAGCGTTGCAGCCCGCGCCACGAGCTCTTCGAGTGTGCTCCCGGAGATCGACGCCTTGAGGACCTCGATCTGTTCGGCCAGGCCCGGAGCCATCGGGTGCGCCACCACGGTACCGGCACGGTCCAGAAACCCCTCGGCGGCGGCAGCGATTGCGACGGCCTGCTCGGTGCGGCCTTCGGCGGCCTCGACCGCGGCCAGCCCGAGCAGCGCGTGGCCGGTCCCGCGTGCGCTTCCGACGCTTTCGTAGGCGTTGACTGCCTTGCTGAATGACTCCGTCGCCGCGTGGGGTTGGGACGCGGCAAGCGCCGTCCACCCCATCTCGCACAGCACTCGGGCGATCTCGGGGAGGTCGCCGACGATCTCGAACATCGTGAGCGCTTCGCCGTACTGCGTGAGCGCCATCCCGGGATCCCCGTGGGCAAATGCCATCTGGGCGAGAAAGCTCTGCGCTAACCCTCCGCCCTCGTGGTCTCCGATGCCCTCCTGGATGCGTCGCGCATCCTGAACGAGGTTCACGCCGGCGTCGCGCTCGCCCGTCGCGAAGAGCAGCATGCCTTTGATGCTCATCGCGAGCGCCTGCATCATGGCATCGACCGGGGCGGCGCGTGCGATGGCCTTGTCCAGCGCCTCGGCGGCGGCATCGATCCTTTCGAGGCTCAGGTTGCAGTAACCCATCCCCATCAGACCCTCGGCCGCGATCCTCTCGTCTCCCACGGCGTCGCCGTCCTCGAAGCCATGGGTCCACTCGTCGAGCGATCGTTCCCACTCATCGGTCGTGGTCGACACCATGCCGGCCCCGAGCCACGAAAGGGCTCGGCCGCGGCTCGGCTCCCGATCAGTAGCCAACGCCAGCAGCTCGTCGTACGCCACACGCGCCTTCGAGTGTTGGCCGCTGATGTGCCAGAACCAGTCCTGGTGACCGCACAAGAGGAGTGCCCGCTCGAGCGCCTCACCGTCGCCGGCGCGCGCACACGTCGTCAGCCAGGCGATCGCCGCGTGCGAGTTGGCGTCGTCGCCGTGGGCGCGCTGCATCGCCTCGATCTGTTGCGGCGTGCGGAGGTCAAAGGCGACCCGCTCCGCGAAGGCGACGAAATGCTTCGCGTGGGCGTTCCGGATGCTCTCGACTTCTCCGTCCGCGTGCAGCTGCTCTGCGGCAAAGGCCCGAATCGTTTCGAGCAGCGAATAGCGTCCGGAGTCGCCAACGACCCGCACGAGCCCCTTCTCGACCAGCGATTCGAGCTCGTCCAGCGCACGGTGGCGCTCATCCTGCGAGTAGCAGACCTGCTCCATCGCTTCGAGCGTCCACCCTTCGTGGAAGGCGGAGAGCCGCCGCAGCGTTCGTTGCTCCCCGGCATCGAGGAGCGAGTAGCTCCAGCTGATCGCCGCGCGGAGCGTCCGCTGGCGAAGCGGCAGGTCGCGATCACCGGAAGTGAGAAGGTCGAGGGCATGGTCGAGCCGCTGGAGAAGGGCCGCGGGGTCGAGGATGCGCACGCGCGCGGCGGCGAGCTCCAGAGCGAGCGGCAGCCCGTCGAGGCGGCGGCAGATCTCGGCGATCGGCGCGGCGTTGGCTTCGGTCAAGTCGAACCCGGACTTGACCTTTGCGGCCCGTTGGACGAAGAGGGCAACAGACGGACAGCGCTGGAGCGTGTCGAGTTCACGAGCGCCCGCAGAAGGCAGCTCGAGGGGCGGTAGGCTGAACTCGGTTTCGGCGCCGACCTTGAGCGGCGCGCGGCTGGTGGCGATCACCTGCAGTTTCGGGCACCGTGCGAGGAGCATAGCGAGGTCCTGCGCCGCGTCGAGGACCTGCTCGAGGTTGTCGAGCACGAGCAGCACGTCGCGGCTCCCGATCACCGTTCCGAGCGCATCGAGGGCCGACCGGCCCTGGGCCTCGGGGATCGCGAGCGCGGTGGTGATCGTGGGCAGGACATCGGCCGCTTCGGTCACCGAGGCGAGCGAAATGAATGCGGCACCGTCAGCACGGCCGCTCGCGAGAAGGCCGAAAAGCTCGTTCGCGAATCGGGTCTTGCCGGTGCCGCCGTATCCGGTGACGGTAAGCAGGCGCGCCCCGCCCCGCAGCTGCGCCAAGGCGGCCTCCAACGTCTCCTCCCTGCCGAGAAGCGGCGTCGAGGGGGCTGGCGGCGGGCGAAAAGTCTTCGCTACGTCGTCGTCCTTGTCCAGGTCTGCGTGGTGCAGCTCGGCGATAAGATCGCGCGCAGTCTGGATCCGCCGGCCTCGGTCTTTCTCCAGGCAGCGCCGGACGATGCGGGCCAGACCGGCGGGCAGGTCGGCGCGCGAGTCGGTCACCGACGGCACGGCGTCGCGCAAAATTGCCGCAAGCAGCTCTGCCGAGGACCGACCCTGGAACGGACGGCGGCCGGTGGCCATCTCGTGCAGAATGACTCCCAGCGAGAAAATGTCGGTTCGGTGATCCAGCGCCGAGCCCTGGACCTGCTCCGGCGACATGTAGGGCATCGTCCCCATCACGACGCCCTCTCCCGTCTTCATCTGCGTCGACATCTCCGAGTTCCCGTGGATCTCGTCGCCGCTGCCGGTGACCTTGGCGAGCCCGAAGTCCAGGATCTTGACGCGGCCGTCGGTCGTGACCATCACATTGGCGGGCTTGAGGTCGCGGTGGACGATGCCCCTTTCGTGCGCTGCGGCCAGCGCCTCCGCGAGTTCCGTGGCGATCTCGAGGATCCGCTCGGCCGGCATCCCGTCCTCGGGAATGAACTCGTCGAGCGGCTGCCCCTCGACGAGCTGCATGGTCAGGAAGTGGATGCCGTCGGCTTCCTCCACCGAATGGACGGTCACGATCCCGGGGTGGTCGAGAGCCGCGAGCGCCTTTGCCTCGCGCTGGAAGCGCTCGAGGCGTTCGGGCCTCGTCGCCATCTCGTCGGGCAGCACCTTGAGCGCGACCTCGCGCCCCAGCCTGGTGTCGGTCGCTCGATAGACCTCCCCCATCCCGCCGGCGCCGAGCGCCGCGGTGATGCGGTAGTGGGCGAGGGTCGTGCCGATCACACGGACTCCTTTCTCATCCTCGATCCTCGAAACCGAGCTTCTTCAGAAGCTCGCCGAAACGCGGGTCGGTGCGGAGCGGATCGAAAACGCGGTCTTCACCGAGCCACCCGAGCCACTCCGAGTCGAGGACATAAGCCTGCTCGAGCAGGCTTACCGCACGCGAGTAATCTCCGAGGCCGATGGCGACGAGCGCGCTGTCGAAGGGAGTGACGACGCCGTCGAGCGACATCCTCGTGAGTTCCTCGACCTCTGCCCGTGCGCGGTCGATGTCTCCGGAGGAGCCGAAGGCGTAAGCGAGCCACGCGCTGACGAAGGCCGGCGCACCCATCGTTTTGGACCGCTGGAAATGCGGGATGGCATCGTCGATCTTCCCTTCCTGGATGTCGATCCAGCCGAGGGACCAGCCGGGAAAGAAGTACGTCGGGTCGAGATCCGCCGCTCGTCTGGCGAGATCGCGTGCCGCCTCGTGGTCGCCGCTCCAGCAGACCGCCATGACCGCGTCGAGGGGGATCTGGGGGTTGAGCGGGTCGAGCTTCTCTGCAAGTCGGCTCTCGGCGATCGACTCCTCGAATCGGCCCTGGAATGCGAGACCGATGGCAAACTGGTCGTGAGCGAAGGCGTAGCTCGGGTTGAGCTCTATGGCGCGGCGGAACGCACTCTCGGAACCCGACCAGTCGTACTCGTACCACAGCTTGAAGTTGGCGAGCGAGGCGTGCGCTTCGGCCGATCGTTCGTCGAGATCGAGGGCCCTCTCAGCGGCGGCTTTCGCTTTCGGCCGTGCCTCCGACGCGGTGATGAATCCCTCGTTGTACCCCGCCCAGAGGTAGGCGTCCGACAGCCCCGAAAGGGCCGGCACGAAGTTCGGGCTGATCGCAATCGCGTCCTCGAAACGGGCGATGGCCTTCTGCAGGTTCTCGTCGCTGGGACGGTTGAAGAAGTAGCGGCCCTTGAGATAGGCGTCGTAGGCCTCGGGGTCCACGCGCTGTGCACTCTCAAGCTGCGACTGCTCGGTCGGGGTCAGCTGGACGTTGATCTCTCGGGCAATGGCTGACGCCAGCTCGCCTTGCAGCGCGAGAACGTCCTCGGAGCTGCGCTCGAAGCTGTCGGCCCAGAGGTGCCGATCCGCCCGAGCGTCGATCAGCTGTGCGGTGATCCGAACCCGGTCCCCGGATCGGGACACCGAACCTTCAACGATCGCGTCGACGTTGAGGGCCTTGGCGATGTCTGGGGTGGAGGGTCGGTCCGCACCCCCGAACTGCATCGCCGAGCCGCGCGAGATCACCCGGATCTGGCTGATCCGGGCGAGATCGGCAGTCAGGGCGTCGGTCATCCCCTCGGCGAAGTAGTCCTGGCCCGAATCGCCCGAGTAGTCGTCGAGCGGCAAGACGGCGATCGACCGGATCTCGGGTGCGGCCGCGGTCCCCGTGCCGTCGTTGCCGAGGCTCACGAGACCTGACCTCACGAGAAGAAAAACCACCGCGGCCAGCAGGACGGCCGCGCCCACGACCTTGGAGGTGGACGACCAACGGTGCGACCCTCCCACAACCGCGGCCGCCTGATGGTGACTTCGCGACTGCAGGCTCTCCACAGCCGCTTCGATTTCCCGCATGCTCTGGTAGCGCGCTCCGGGCTCCTTCTCGAGACAGCGGGTGATCACGTGCCACAACCCTTCGGGCAAAACTGCGGGCGGGGTCGTCACACCGTGGGGCGCGTCGCGCAGGATGG
>JARRLD010000190.1:0-12469 GCA_037387345.1 Gemmatimonadota bacterium | reverse complement strand
CGAGGCCGGACCTGGTGGGCGTGACCGCGTTCACGTCGCAGGCCCCGCGAGCATATGAGGTAGCGGCGTGGTTCCGTGCCCGGGGTGTGCCGGTGGTGATGGGTGGAATCCACGCCAGCATGCGGCAGGAGGAAGCCTCTACCAGAGTGGATGCCGTGGTGACGGGCGAGGCCGAAGGCGTCTGGGCGCAGGGGTTGCACGACGCCGCGCGGGGGACACTACAGCCGCTGTACGTCGGCGGTCATGAAGAGATGGAGAAGATGCCCCTGCCTCGTCACGATCTCTTGCCGACCGGCTATCAGTGTGGAGTCATTCAAACCACGCGGGGGTGCCCGCTCAACTGCAGCTTCTGTAGCGTCAGCTCCTTCAATGGAAGGACGTACCGGCGCCGCCCGGTCGAGGACGTCATAGAGGAATTTCGTCTGATCAAGGAGAAGTACGTACTCCTTGTTGACGACAATCTCATTGGCACCCGATGGGATCATATCGAACGGGCGAAGAGACTCTTTCGAGCAATGATCGAGGCGGATCTAGGAAAGAAGTGGATCTGCCAGGCGACGATCAACATGGCGGATGATGAAGAGCTCCTGACACTGGCTGGCCGGGCCGGGTGTGTGGGGGTATTCATCGGGTTCGAATCGACTACCCCCGAAGGGTTGATCGAGATCCATAAGAAATACAATCTGCAGAAGGCGAGGGACTACCGGGCCTGTGTTCGCCGGATCCAGAGGCACAACATCGTTGTGGTCGGCTCGTTCATCATCGGACTGGATGTGGATAGACGGGGAATCGGTCTGAACATTGCCGCTACTGCCGACCGGTACGGGGTAGATCTGCTGAACGTGCTGTTTCTTACACCATTGCCCGGTACCGACCTGTGGAAGGCGATGGAGGCGGAGGGGCGAATCACCGCCGATCAATTTCCGGAAGACTGGGCATACTACACCCTGACCCTTCCAGTGGGACGATACCGGCGGTTGAGTCGGAGCGAGATCATCGAGGAGATGGATGTCTGCAACCGCAGGTTCTACTCGCTGCAAGGGATCGCGCGCCGGGTGGGGCGGAATCTCTGGAAGAGGAGGAATGTCATCCTGACCCTGATAGCAAGCCTGTCCTATCGCAACAATGGTCGTTTGAGCCGGAACCTGTGGCACGAGTTGAATTGGATCGAAAATGGAGTGCTTCCGGCTCGGCGACTGCCGCCAACAGGGCAGAATCAACACGCGCAGGCAGGGCCATGAATATCCTGCTCGTTTCTCCCCGCACCCCCAGCACGTTCTGGAGTTTCCGCCATGCCGTCTCCTTCATGTCACGAGAAGCCTCGTCTCCGCCTCTTGGGCTTCTGACCGTGGCGGCGATGCTTCCGCGATCCTGGAATCTGAAGCTCGTGGACCTCGACGCGCGATCCCTCGAAGACGAATCGATCCTTTGGGCAGATTATGTCCTGATCGGGGGAATGATCGTTCATCGTGACTCGGCCACCGAGGTGGCGAAGCGATGCCGGGCGCTTGGCCGGCCGGTCATCGCGGGAGGGCCCCTGTTCGCGGCTGGACATGAGTCGTTTCCCGAGATCGATCACTTCGTCCTTGGGGAGGCGGAAGAGCTCATTGAGAAGCTGGTCGAGGACATGACTGAGGGCCGGGTGGCCCCCATCTACGAGGCGACCGGGTTTCCCGAGCTGTCCCGCACTCCCGTCCCGCGCTGGGATCTGATCAGGCTCCGGGACTACGCCAGCATGTCGATCCAGTTCTCCCGCGGCTGCCCGTTCAACTGCGAATTCTGCGACATCGTGGCCATGAACGGACGGGTACCCCGGACCAAGGCCCCTCAGCAGATCATCGATGAACTCGAGGCCCTGCGCCGAGCGGGTTGGAAGGGGAGGGTGTTCCTGGTCGACGACAACTTCATCGGCAATCGGCGCAAGGTGAAGGAACTTTTGCGGGCCATGATCGCGTGGCGCCGCAGCACGCGGGTTTGGATGGAGTTCCTGACCGAGGCCTCGGTGAACCTGGCCGCCGATGCCGAGCTGCTCGAGCTCATGGCCGAGGCGGGGTTCAAGCAGGTCTTCCTGGGAATCGAGACCCCGTCCCTCGAGGGACTCGCTGAGTGCGGCAAGAAACAGAACCTGGCCGCCGGAGACCTCGCGACCTCGGTGCGGACGATCCAGGAGGCGGGGATCGAGGTCATGGGCGGCTTCATCCTTGGCTTCGACAGCGATCCTCCGGACATCTTTCAGCGGCAGTTCGAGTTCATCCAGCGATCGGGTATCGTGACGGCCATGGTGGGGCTCTTGACCGCCCTGCCCCGGACACGCCTCTATCAACGGCTGGTGGCTGAGAAGCGGCTGGTCGCCGTAAGCACCGGCAACAACACCGAGGCCGTCTGCAACTTCATTCCCAGGTTGGGTCAGGAGACGTTGACCGACGGATATCGCTGGCTCGTGCGGTCGCTCTACGAGCCCGGGGCCTTCTATGCCCGGGCCCGGGAACTTCTGGCCCACCACCGGTCCCAGGGTCCCCGGACGCATATCAGTATTGGGCATGTGAAGGCTCTCTTCCGGTCATTCTGGAAGCTCGGACTCCGCCAGAGTGGGCGCCGGGAGTACTGGAAGTTCCTGGGACACACCCTGGTCCATCAACCTCAAGCCTTCGCGATGGCGGTCACCCTGGCCATCTATGGCCATCATTTCCGCATGGTCGCAGAAACCCTCTAGGGTACTTCGGCCGTTCGTGAGTGTTCGGGGGCGGTGATCGCGCACTCCGGTTTCGAGGTGACTATCCGAGCACCACGTGGATCTGGTGTTCGCGTCCGTCGTCGGACAAGGGTACGAGTGCTTCTCCTGTGAGCAGGTTTCCGTCGAGGGTGACCGAGGAGACCCCCCGGCAAACTCCGTTCGGGTTCTCGACAGCGATTTTGTAGCGGGCCCCCTTATGGTGGTAGGTGATGTCGAAGCGTTTCCACCCTCGTGGAATGCAGGGATCGATGCAAAGGACGGAACCTCGCTTTTGGAGCCCGAGAATCCACTCCAAGCCTGCACGGTAGAGCCAGCCCGCTGCTCCGGTGTACCACGTCCATCCTCCCCGCCCCACATGGGGAGGTTCGGAGTAGACGTCTGCGGCTACGGCATAGGGCTCCGCTTTGTACCGGTGGACGTCTGCCTGACGACTCGCGTGGTGGATGGGGCTCAGCAGGTTGAAGAGATCGAGACCCTTGTCTCCTTCGTCCAGCATGGCGAAAGCCAAAACCGACCAGACCGCGGCGTGGGTGTATTGTCCGCCGTTCTCCCGGATGCCGGGAGGGTATCCCTTGATGTATCCGGGATCCAGAGGCGTCCGGTCGAATGCCGGGGAAAAGAGCGGCAGGAGTCGGTCTTCCCGCCGGACGAGCCGTCGCTCCAAGGACTCCATGGCCTGGCGTGCCCGTTCCTCGTTTCCATCGCCGGAGAGTACCGCCCAGGACTGGGCAATGGAGTCGATCTGACACTCGTCGTTGTCCGCCGATCCGAGCGGCGTTCCGTCGTCGAAGAAAGCGCGCCGGTACCACTCTCCATCCCATGATTCCCGCTCCAAGGCGGTCTTGAGAGAAGCGGCCCTCTGTCGCCACCGTACCGCACGCTCTCCGTCCGCGCGGAGATCCGCGATCCGGGCAAAGTCCCTCAGGTTCACGAGCAGGAACCAACCCAGCCAGACGCTTTCTCCGCGGCCCTCATGGCCCACACGGTTCATTCCGTCGTTCCAATCACCGGCCCCCATCAAGGGGAGATCGTGGTGGCCCACCTCGAGGCTCCGGTCCAGGGCCAGCGCACAGTGTTCGTAAAGCGTGGCCTGGTCTTCCGACTCGGTGGGCTCGAAGTAGGCCTCTTGTTGACCCTTTTCCAGGGCTGGTCCTTCGAGCCAAGCCACCTCTTCGTCGAGCACCGCCTCGTCCTCGGTAATCAGGAGATAATGCGCCACCGCATAGGGCAGCCAGAGGCGATCGTCGGAAATCTGGGTCCGAACCCCACGGCCCGACGGGGGATGCCACCAGTGCTGGACATCTCCTTCTCGGAACTGTCGGGCAGCAGCTCGAAGTATGTGCTCGCGCAGGAGCTCAGGCCTGGCCACGGCCAGCGCCAGGACATCCTGAAGCTGGTCGCGGAAGCCGTACGCTCCTCCGGACTGGTAGAACGCGGATCGGGCCCAGATTCGGCAGGAGAGCGTCTGATAGAGAAGCCAGCGGTTGAGGAGAAGGTCCACGGAGGAATCGGGAGTCTTGACCTGGACCGTACCCAGCACCCGGCCCCAGTGTTCCTGGACCTCGTGAAGAACCGCGTCGCAATTCATCCCACGGTAGCGTTCTACCAGAAGCCGGGCCTCCTCACGCCCTTCTCCCTGGCCCAGCAGGAACAGCACATCGGTGCGTTCTCCAGGTTGTAGCTCCACTGTTGTTTGGAGTGCGGCGCAGGGGTCCAGGCCGGCTCCGGTCTTTCCCGATAGCTCTGCCCCCTGCTTCTGCGATGCGGGATGGTCAGGACTCGCGTTCCGGCCCAGGAACTCAAGGCGGTCGCCGGTCCAGGAGGTCTGGCGCCCACCCAGATCGGCGAAGGCGACCCGATCCGCGAACTCCTCATTCCAGGCGCTTCGCGCAAACATGGCCCCGGTCTTGGGGTCGATGTCGGTGACCACGAAAGCCGCGGAGCCGGTCCGCGCAACCCCCAGCACCCACTCCGCATAAGCTGTGACCGCAAGCCGTCGTCTGTGGCGGGATCGATTCACCAGGGTGAGGCGGGAGATCTTGACGGAGTCCCGGTGTGGCACGAACTGCAGAAGCTCCAGAGCGATGCCGTGGGATGTGTGCTCAAAGCGACTGTACCCTTGGCCATGCCGGATCACATAGGGCTCGGTTTCTTCGCGGATGGGGAGGATGGTCGGCCCCCAAACCACACCGCTGTCCTCATCCCGGACATAGAACATCTCGCCCGGAGTGTCGCTGACGGGATCGTTCGACCAAGGCGTGAGCTTGTTCTCCCGACTGTTCACGGACCACGTGTAGCCCGCGCCCGACTCGGAAACCTGGAAACCGAATTCCGGGTTGGCCACCACATTGATCCAGGGAGCGGGGGTCCACTGCCCTTTGCTTAGAACTGTGACGTATTCACGGCCGTCCGGGGTGAACCCCCCCAGGCCGTTGAAGAAGGTGAGATCCAAGCCAGGAGGAGGAACGGCCTTCACGGTCTCGCGCGATGAGGGGGGTCGCGACGGAACCGGTCCCGGTCTCGATTGCTGCACCCGGACCACATGTTCAGACACTGAACCCTGGGGTGCTTGAATCACCAAGCGTGCCGCCGCGCGCAGGAGGACCTGATCCTGGGCGGGGACGAGGTCAGCCCGAAGCACGAATACACCGCCATGTTTGTCATGCTGATCGTGGCCAGTGGCGGAGCGAGTTGGTCGCCACATGGCTTCAAGGGAGCTCTGGAGATCTTGCGCATAAGAGGAACCCTCCTCATTGAGTATCACGAGATCGGAGAAAAGACCCTTCAGGTGCCAATACTCGTGCGCCCGCAGGAGCTGCCCAACGACGTTCAGTTCGGCATCCCTCTCAATGCGCACCAGAGCGATGGGAAGATCGCCCGAGATGCCGTAGGCCCAGAGGCAGGAGGGACCCCGACGGTTCCTGGTGATTGTCTGAGGCGTCGCCCGTAAAGTGGGATCGGTGTACAGGAGACGATTAGCCAAGCGCTGGAAGAGATGCGCCTCGTCCCGGGTAATCCGGAGGTGGTGCAGTTGGACCTGGCTCTGCGTCCATGCCAGTGAGCTTTCTCGCTCGAACGTCGCTGACTGACGGTACTTCTCGGCCGTCTCGCAGGCCTCCTTCCGGGAGGGCGCAACGAGCGTCGTGAACACGAGGTGGACCGTGCCTCCCTGGGGAATCGCCACGCGGTGCCGGATGCTCACGATGGGATCCAGGACCTTCCCCACCGTGTTCGAAAGGCGCCCGCCATCGACCACCGAGAGCGCAGTCCGAACCTGGCGACCCCGGCCCAGGAAGCGCGCGCGGTCGGTCTCGTACTGCATTGCTCCGACCGTCTCCCCCTCCACCACGGCCAAGTGGGCAAGCCAGACCTGTGGCTCGTCAGCCGAACGCGGGCGCCTTGTTGCCAGCAACGTGCCGAGCTCGGAAACGAACTCCGTCTCCACGAAGAGATTCGAGAAAGTGGGGTGGGCCTCGTCCGCGGCCTGCGGAGCCAGGACGACCTCGGCATAGGACGTAAAATCGATCTCACGGTCCCGGTTCTCGAGATTGGTCACCGTCAGCCGACGCAGTTCGGCGTCGTCCTCGGGGGAAACCACGATCTCGAGTGTGCTCGAGAGGGAGCGGAACCGCTGCACGATCTTGGCGCGGTCTTCGGAATAGACGACTTCGTAGTCATCCGCTTCGGTTCCGCTCGGCTGGAAGCCGGCGGACCAGATGTCACCGGTATCCGCGTCCCGCATGAAGATGAACGTGCCCCAGCAATCACGCGTCGTATCCTCCCGCCACCGAGTGACGGCAAGGCCGCCCCAACGGCTGAACCCGGAGCCCGCGGCCGTGACCATGACAGTGTACCTGCCGTTGGAAAGGAGGTGCGTGCGGGGGGTGGTGTCGTGCGGCGATTCGAAGCGGCGGAGAGTGGGGGGACCGGCGTCACGAACAAACGGGGCCACTCGCACCTCTTCGCCGCGGGGCTGGGTTACGGCAACCGAACGCGGCGTCCGCTCCTGGAGCAGGAGTTCCGTTGCCTGGACCATGGGATGGGAGTGAAAGCGCCTCCGGGTCAGACCATCGTGAACCACGTTTCCCAGGGAAACGATGGTCATGCCCTGGTGATGGGCCATGTATGCTCGGACCACGGCCAATCGGGCCTTCTCCGGCAGCCTCGAGGGGGTGTAGTCGAGCGCTTCATAGAATCCGTAGATGCCTCGGGCTCCCGCCGCCTCGAGGCGGGCGACGTTGTCAAGGGCGGCCCTGGGATCCAACATGGCCGCGAGCGCGGTGGCGTATGGCGCCACCACCACATCCTCGAACAGCCCTCGCTTGAGCCCCAAGCCGGGCACACCGAAATCTGAGTATTGATATATGAGCTCTACATCGCGCACGCTGTGGGCCGATTCGGAGACCCCCCATGGGACCCGCCGCTCCGCGCCGTACCGGATCTGGCGCCCCACCACGAGGCGGCAGGTGAGATCCAGAAGGCTCCCGGGAGGCTGCTGCATAACGAGCATTGGCATCAAATACTCGAACATGGATCCCGACCAGGAGACGAGCGCCGAACCGCGCCCGACCGGGGTGAGAGACCGGCCGAGAAGGAACCAGTGCTGAGGCGACGCATCTCCCTTGGCGATGGCCACGAAGCTAGCCAGCCTTGCCTCGGAGGCCAATAGGTCGTAGGTGCTCGGATCGAGCACGCCCTCGGTCACGCGGTAGCCGATGGAGAATAGCTTGCGCGTGGAGTCGAATAGAAACTGGAAATCCATGCCCTGGACAAACCGCTCGGCGAGGAGGGCGAGGGCGGAGAGGCGGTGCTCGAGGGTCGTTGTCGCATCGGGCAACGTTATCTCGAGATCGTGGGCGTGGCTCCGGACGGAGTCCCACACTGCCCTCGTCCAGACCAGGACCTCGGATCTCGCTTCGTCTTCGACGCCGCTCGAAAGCGTGCGGGCAATGTCCAGCAGGTTCTCCGTCTGGCTCTCCAGTTCCTTGACCTTGCGGGCCCATTCGGAAAAAGAGGTCGGGGGATTTTCGAGACCGACCGCCACGGTGGAGATATACCTGGGATCCAACGGGCGAAGATTCTGCGTGTCGTACCAGTTGAAGAAGTGTCCGCGGTAACGGTGCATTTTGACCATGGTTTCCAGCGTGGCCTCGAGCCGTCCGACCGTGTCCAGAATCCCGATCCAGCCGAAGTCGTGGGCAACCGTCGTGCTCAGCAGGTAGAGCCCCATGTTCGTGGGCGACGTACGGTGGGCTTCGGTGGGCTTCGGGTCTTCCTGGAAGTTGTCCGGCGGAAGAGCGTGCTCATCCTCGTTCACAAACCTCTCGAAAAAACGCCAAGTCCGGCGGGCAATGAGCCGCAGGGAGCGCGTCTCCTTGGCCGAGAGGACCTTCGCTTCAGAAACTCTTGGGGGAAGGCTTATTCGCCAGGCGAGGACGGGCGACAAACCCCAGAGAAGAACGAACGATGCGGCCAGGGGCCAGGCTCCCGGCTTGAATACAACGACGACCAAGCCGGCCCCGGCGGCGAGGACCACGCCCCAGCGAAGGTGCCGGTAAAAGATTCGGAGCCTCAGGTCGGCCCCATACCCCGCCTGTGCCGCCGTAACCCACTCCAGGAGGTTTCGGTTGGTGACGTACAGTCGCCCGAGTGTGCGCCCGACGGCATCCGCGATGAGCCAGGCTTGATGGGTCAGCATGGTGATGGCCAGGAGCGTTTGCGATGAAGCCACGAAGACATCGTGACCCACGGCGCGCAGGTGGCTTCGCTTGGAGATTCCCCGTCGTTGGGGGATGAGGCCGTCGAGGATCGGGATCAGAGCGGGCAGTGCCAGGGATCCCACGAACAGTCCGGTCCAGAGGAGAGAAGATACGTTGGGCAGAGTCCAGGCAACCACCGCCAGCAGGAAGCAAGAAGGAGCAGTGAGGCTTCGGCGTAGATTGTCCACCATCTTCCATCGGCCTTGGGTGGGGATGCGGGTACTCTGCCTCCGCCCCGCGGCATCGCGTGCACGGCCCAGGATCCAAGGCAAGAGCTGCCAGTCGCCGCGCACCCACCGGTGCCCGCGGCGGGCGGCCACCTCGTAGTTGGAGGGGAACGTTTCGAAGAGATCAACATCGGTAACCAGCCCGGCGCGGGCGAACAAGCCTTCGAAGAGATCGTGGCTGAGGAGCGCGTTCTCCGGAATCTTCCCCTGGAGCGCCGCCTCGAAGCTATCGACATCGTATATCCCCTTTCCCGTGTACGCCCCTTCTTTGAAGAGGTCCTGATACACATCGGAGACCGCAGCCGCGTAGGGGTCCACACCTCCGGGACCCGAGATGATCCGCTGATACGTCGTGCTTCCCGGGCCCGTCGGCAAGGACGGCGTGATCCTGGGTTGCAGGACCGCATAGCCGTCGACGACGCGTCCCTTCCGAGGGTCGAAGCGTGGCCGGTTCAACGGATGCGCCATCGCCCCAACCAGGCGGTAGGCGGTCCCCTTGGGAAGCCGGGTGTCGGCATCCAGGGTAATGACGTAGCGGACGTCCTGGGGCACAGTGGGCGGCTCTCCATTGATCGGGATGAACGTAGTGTCCATGGCGCCGCGAAGAAGCCGATTGAGCTCGTGGAGCTTCCCGCGTTTCCTTTCCCACCCGATCCACTTGCCTTCCTTCTCGTTCCAAAGACGTCGACGATGCAAGAGCAGGAACCGGGGCCCGCCTCCCAGTGGGCCCTCGTACTGCTTGTTGAGGCGTGCGATGCCGCCGACCAGGGCGGCGAGAAGATCTTCGTCGCCGGGCATGTGTTCGCGAGCGGCATCCATCCAATCGGTAAGGAGAGCAAAGTGGAGATAACCCTCGGGATTGGACAGGTAGTGCACCTCGAGCCGCTCAATCTGTTCTTCGGCGTCGGCGTGGCTCGTGAGCATCGTCGGCACGACGACCATGGTTCGAAGCTCCGGAGGCACTCCCTGGTTCAGCTCGAGCTTTGGGAGCCTCTTGGGCGGAACAAGGACGGGTACCAGGCGGTTGACGAGGGACACCACGATTTCCGAGGCAGGAAGAAGACCTAGAATTCCGAGGAGGATGAGGGCCCCCGGAGCCGCCCCTGCAGTTCCTGTCAGAAGAAGAAGGCCGGCGAGAAGGCCCGTGGTGAGCGCGGAAATAGCGCCCAGGTAGCCGAGGGTTGCGTGGGCGCGATAGGCGCGTTGGATCCGGATGGGCATTGAGACGCGAAAACCAAGGCGTGCCTCTAACTTCCTCCTGCCCCGGGAAATAAGGTAGTACCCGGGGTCCTCCTCGGCACGCTCGGGAATATTGGGAAGTCCGGGGGGAGTCACTTGCCCATCTTTCCGGGCTGCCTTTCCGGCCAGGAGCACGGCTTCCCGGGTGACCTCGATTTCCGATCGCCCTGAACCACGGGAGAGTAGCTCGATCTGGGCACGGTACGCGTCCCGCGTCGTGAAATCCATAGCTGCAAACCCGGGAGCGGCGCGAAGGATATCATCAACCAGACTGACACTCTCGAAGAACTCCAGCCAGTCGATTGAGGACATCCATCTCATACTCGTGATGATGTTCCGGACGGTGACGTTTCCCGCGGCCTGGGCCTGATGTTCCCGGGCCACGACCTCGGTGGCCGACGTTCCCTGAGCCGTCAGCTTCTTGTTGAGCCAGGTCAGAGCCGGCATGATCGAAGGGTGTTGGTTACGAAGCCGCTGGACGAGCTGCACCGCGAACGCGCCGGCGAGGGGAGCGTCGTCCAGGGGACCAAGAACATCATCGGCTTCTTCTGCCCGCCTCCCGTTCAGGCCCAGCAGACGGTCAGCCACTTCATCGGCCCCGGCCCGCGCCTGGCGTGCGTTGACGATCTCTTCCGACAGCCGTCGCAGGTTCTCCACCAAGGCGACGCGGAGATGGATGGCTACCGCCCAGATCTCTCCGATGGTGAGCGGCTGAATGCGCTGGTAGGCCCGGACGAATCGCTGAAGTGGTTCCATCTCGAACCGGCTGTCGGTATGGGCGACGTAGGCCAGGCCAGACCATAGACGCGCGGGTATCCCTCGAGATGGCCTACCGCGATCTTTGGCAGCAAGTGATAGTAGCTGCCGGGAAGGTGGTCCCGGATCTCCCGGAGCTGTTCGTCCACGACGTAAAAGTTGTCGAGGAGCCATTCCTCGGCGGAGGTGATCTCGCTTTTCTCCCGGACCGCCTCGACGATGTTGTGGTATGCGGCGAGAAGGGATTGTCCGTTCTTGCTGACCGTTGAGATGAGGGGTCGCCCTTTGGTGATCCCTTCGACGGTGCGCTGGGCCGTGGCGAGGCTTTCGGCATGTTGCTCCAGGCGCTCGATGCCAAAGACCTCGGCGCGGATCGGTTCTTCCACTGTGGACGGGGCGGCAGTGATTGCGTCGATGGGATCCACCTTAGATCGCGCTACGGGACACAGTGTGGCGAAACCCGCTCATTGTACTCATGAGGTCCAGGGACTGACAGGATAGAGTAGGTTCTTGTTCGGCGCCGTACCCTCGGTTTGGTGGAAGTAGTAGCGTATTCAGCGCGGTAAGCGTGAGATAGGCGATACCGCTGGAGATTCTGGCAGTGCTTGGGGGCATCTCGGCGATCTTCACGCGCTGGCCGCTTTGAGCCGGGTCGGCGGGCCCAGATCGACCAAGAGTATCTCGGTGTCCTGCTGGACGGTGAGCGAGACGGAGGGCTGGATCGTGACGCCCACGCCGTCGCCTTGGGTCAAGACGATGTCATCCAGAGTAGCGTGGCCGTAGATGATGTGGAGCCAGGCGCTTCGGCCCGGCAGGAGCTCGTGGACAAGGTGATGCCCGGGGTCGAGTATGCTCGAGTATGTAAAAGAGTCCTGGTGCATGCGCAGCGATCCGTCTCGCCCGTCCGGGGATGCGACGAGGCGCAACAAGCGTCCTGGTGCATGCGCAGCGATCCCTTCCGCCCGTCCGGGGATGCGACGGGACACAACACGTTGCGGCGCTGCGCCGCCGTGAAACGCGTTTGTTCGTGAGCGGATTCAAGTGCAACCTTCTGGAGATGCAGGGAGATCCGAAAGACGTGCGCGCAAGCAGTCGGAGACGCGGTCACTTCTTTGTGGCGGATGCCAGGGCTGGCAATCGTGTGCTGGAACTCGCCCGCGCGAAGAATGCCAAAACCCGAGTTCGAGTCCGAACGCGCGAGGGAACCCCTGTACACATACGTAAGGAGTTCCGCATTGTCGCTTGGTTCGGCCACAGTGCGTCCACCGGGTGAAAGGAGTATCTCGTTGAAAACGGCCAGGGCGCCAAAGCCGTCGGCAAGGGCGTCGGTTCGATTCTGCGGGCAAAAAGTCAGCCAGACCTGTTGCCGGCGGCTTCGGTCGAGGTGACGCTCGGTGTTCCTACGGAGGGTCATCATCGGTCGTTCTCGCTCCCGTCCTGGGCTGATCGGGCCCTCGGGGCCACCTCTGCGCCAGTGGTAATGCCGTCCCCGGTCGAACCCTCCGCGATCAGTGCCTCGATGGTCAGCATGATCGAGGCAACCGATGCCGCATTCTGCAGCGTGACCCGCACGACCTGAGTCCCGTCAAAGACGGCCACCTCCACCTGATCCTCGTACTCGCCGGAGGCTGCGTTGTAGCCATACGCGTTCTAGCCCTTGAGAACCTTGCTCACGACCACGGCGCCTACGGGTTCGATCACCACTAACGGATAGCACTCACTTTGGGGCATGTTGTTGGTGGTGACAGTGAAAT
>JARRLD010000189.1:0-12745 GCA_037387345.1 Gemmatimonadota bacterium | reverse complement strand
GACACGTTCAACCTCTGGGCCAACGTCTCCGAGACGGTCCTGGACGAGGGCTTCGAGCTCACCGACGACGTGGACGTGCCCATCGGTCGCTACCGGAACGACCACGTGTGGTTCTTCGGCAACACGAGCAGGAGCAGGGCGATCAGCGCCGACATCACCGCGCTCCGCAGCGAGTTCTACGGTGGCTCGCTCAAGAGCGCGGGAGGTACGTTGACGCTGGCGCCCAGCCCCCAGGTGGCTCTGGGTCTCGGGTTCACCCGCAATGACGTGGACGTCCCTGACGGATCGTTCATCGCGGACATCACCTCGGTGCGGGCGTCGTATTCCTTTTCGACCAGGCTGACCACCAACGTCCTGGTTCAGTACAACAGCCTGGACCGTGCGTTTTCCACGAATGTGAGGGTGAGCTTCATCCACCGGCCGGGCAGCGACCTGTTCGTCGTGTTCACGGAAAATCGTGGCGACGAGCGCCGGGTATGGAATCTCCAGGATCGTGGACTGGTGATGAAGGTGACCTATCTTGCACGGCTCTGAGCCGCGCATCGACGATGATGGACTCATGACGACGACGCAGGACCCCGAGTATCGTAGGCCATGCCGCGCCTGGATCCGTGCGGCATGGGTCCTCGCCCTGTCCCTCTGCTGCCATGGCGCGCTCCTGGCCCAGGGTGGAAGCGCCGACCTCCAGGGGATCGTGTTCGACAGCACCGAGATGATCCCCCTGTCGGGCGCCCGCGTCGCGGTGCTGGGAACCAACGTCATGGGTGATGCCGACGAGCTGGGTCGGTTCCACCTTACGGACATCCCCGTGGGATCTCACTGGGTGTCCTTCTTTCACCCGCGGCTTCAGGCCCTGGGGGTGAGTCCTCCCTCCCGCCAGATCACCTTCGAGGAGGGGCGGACCGTACAGGTGCATCTCGCCGTGCCATCGGAGCGGACCCTGCTCATGGGCTGGTGCATGGCGGAGCAGCAGGGAGAGGACGTGGGTGCGGTGGCGGGCGTGGTCGCCGACTCCCTGACGGGGGTCCCCCTGTCCGGCGCTCTGGTGACCGTCACGCCGTCCCGGCGCATTCCGGGCGAGCCCCGTTCTCTGGAGGTGAGGGCGGACAACCAGGGGTACTACCGCCTCTGCAACGTTCCGGCCGGGAGGGAGATGAAGCTCCAGGCCCACTTCGGCATGAACTCCGGCCGGAGCCAGGTCCTCTGGGTGGACAGCCACGGTGCCCGTACGCAGGACCTGGTCCTGTTCATGTCCGCGGAAGGCACGCTCGTGGGCAAGGTGCTCGAGGCCGGGACGAACGAGCCCCTCGAAGGGGCGGTCATCTCCGTGATGGGCACCGACGGTCGACAGGTGACCGACCCGGACGGCAAGTTCGTACTCGACGGCCTCCCGCCGGGCCGGCACCTGGTCGTCACCGAGTACCTCGGGTACGAGGCGCGCACGGACTCGGTCACGATCTTCAGCCAGGAGACGGTGGACATCGAGGTCCGCATGGCGGAGCAGGCCCTGGAGATCGAAGGCCTCGTGGTCACCGCCAGGACCCGCTTCGGCCGGACCAGCCTCGCGGGCGACGCCAAGCGGGCCGACTACATGACTCGGGCAGAGATCGAGCCCATGCTCGCCAGGGTGCAGAACGCCGGCGACCTGCTGCGCAACATGAACACGCCGGGCCTGCGCATCCGGGAGGTATACCTGGCCGACGAGGTGACCGGCGTCGTGGTGCCCGGTCTCTGCGTGGAAGTGAGCCGACGCTCCGGGGGTGAGGGCTGCATGCAAGCCGCCGTGTTCGTCAACGACGTGATCATGCCCTCCGGGGCCGATTTCCTTCGGGACCTGGATCCGAACATCATCGAGAGCATCGAGATCCTCAGTCCCATCGATGCTCAGTTCCAGTTCGGCACGGTCGCGGGGAACGGCGCCATCCTCATCTACACCCGCTGAGTCCCCTTCGACTGCCCCACCTCCCGACTACATCATCGGCTTCGTCGCCTCGAAGTGGGCTCCGGCGATGGAGCCGGCGAACGCCTCGAGCTCGGCCCGGTGCTCCGGCCACGACGCCAGGAAGTCCTGGACGCCCGCGTCCGCCAGGACGTAGTCGGCCGGGTAGGGGTTCTCCTCGGTGATGCGTACGTCGGGGAATCCCGCCTCCCGGAACTCCTGGAGATACGTCTCCCTGAGTGTGGGCAGGCATCCGGCCACGGCGTCCAGCGATCCCGACACCACCGCCGGCACGGGCAGATCCGACACCATGTCCGAGACCACTACCCGGCCCCCGGGCCTGAGGACGCGATAGGCCTCGGCCAGGACCCGGCCCTTCTCCGGTGAGAGGTTGAGGACGCAATTGGAGATGATGACGTCTACGGTGCTGTCCGCCACGGGGAGCGCCTCGATCTCGCCCAGGCGGAACTCGACGTTGGAGTAGCCCTCCTTGTCGGCGTTGGCCCTGGCCCGGGAGATCATCTCGGGCGTCATGTCCACGCCGATGACCCGGCCATCCTCGCCCACCTGGCGGGCCGCCAGGAAGCAGTCGATGCCGGCACCGGAGCCGAGATCCAGCACGGTCTGGCCAGGCTGCAGGGAAGCCACGGCCGTGGGGTTTCCGCAGCCGAGGCCCAGGTTTGCGTCGGCGGGGAGGTCGTCCAGCTCCTGGGCGCTGTACCCGATGGACTGCGCCGTCTTCTCGGCGGAGTCTTCCCCACAGCACGCGGGGCCGCAGCAGGGCTCCGCTTCGGTAGCGGCCCGAGCGTACCGCTCGCGGACGGCCTGCCTCTGTTGCTCCTTCGTATGAGCCATCGGTTCTCTCCAGTTCTTGTTGCAGCAAGCAACCATAGGTTCAGGAAATACGACCCGCCTCCGCGGGGATGGACGCTAGCGTACCACGCAGCACGTTCCGCCACGAACATCGACTCGGGCCGCGAAGGCCCGGCCCAGCCTCCCCAGCAGCCGGATCATCCCCTTGCGGACCTCGGGATCGAAGTCGGCCAGGAGGTCCCCGTATTCCCCCGCGAGATCCTCAGTGATGCGCACGTACATGGCCCGGCCCTCAGGGGTGGCCACCAGCCGGACCACTCGCCCGTCCGCCGGATCCCGCGCCCGGGCCAGATATCCCATGTCCACCAGGCCGTTGGCGACCCGGCTGGCTGTGCTCTTGTCCAGAAAGAGGTGAGCGGCCAGCGCGTTCACCGTGAGGGGCCCCCGGTCGACCACGGCCTTGAGGGCGTAGCATTGGCTCACGCTGACGTCGTAGCAGCACGCCCGATCCCGGTCCCGGAACTGGACGACACGGATCAGGTCACTCAGGGCCTCGCCCATGGCGTGGGCGTCGCTGTGGAGCTCGGGATCGGCCCCCAGACCCGATACGGAGGCCTCCCGGGGAAATATAGTTGTCATACGCAACTAATAGGGCGCCAAGCGTTCCCTGTCAAGCCCGAGGGAGGGAGGTTTGAATTCCCTGGCAAGAATCCGGTAGTGGAGGTCGAGAAGCCGTGGCAGATTGTCGCCATGTATACACAAGCTCTGCCCCCGGAATCGGTGATGCTCGAAGCGTTCCTGTCCAGGGACGCCTCCTTCGACGGCGTCTTCGTGACGGCCGTCCACACGACGGGCATATTCTGTCGACCCACCTGCCCGGCCAAGAAGCCGAGACCGGAAAACCTCTCGTTCTTCGGGAGCTCCAGTGAGGCCATGCTGTCGGGGTATCGTCCCTGCAAGCGGTGCCGGCCCCTGGAAGAACGGGGCTCGGCACCCGGGTGGCTCCAGCCTCTTCTCGACGAGGTGGATGCGGACCCGAGCCGTCGCTGGACCGACCGGGAGCTTCAGGCACGAGGGTGGAGCCCGGGGCGCGTCCGGCGCTGGTTCCAGCGGAATCACGGCATGACCTTCCATGCGTACCATCGAGCCCGTCGTCTGGCCTCGGCCATGGACCAGGTCAGGGAGGGCAGGGCTGTGTCGCGCGCCGCCTTCGAGAGCGGCTATGACTCCCTGAGCGGCTTTCAGGAGGCGTTCCGGAGGGTCTTCGGGGCGCCACCCACCGAGACGGCCCGCGCCACGGTGATCCAGGTGGACAGGGTCACGACGCCCCTCGGTCCCATGCTGCTCGGCGCCACCGACGAGGCTCTGTGTCTCGCCGAGTTCACGGACCGACCGAGGCTGCTCCGCCAGATGGAGCGGGTCCGTGACGGCCTGGACGCCGTGCTCGTCACGGGACGCAACGACGTCGTGGAGAAGGCCGCCGACCAGCTCGGAGGGTACTTTTCGGGTCGCCGACGTCGCTTCGACGTCCCCCTGGCTCCGGTGGGCACGGTCTTCCAGCGGGCCGTGTGGGACGAGCTTCAACGTATCCCGTTTGGAGAAGTGCGAAGCTACGGCGACGTGGCCGCCAGCCTGGGACGGCCTGCCGCCGTCCGGGCCGTGGGCAAGGCGAACGGGGACAACGCCCTGGCGGTCCTGATCCCGTGCCACCGGGTGGTCGGCTCCGACGGTCGCCTGGTGGGTTACGGGGGTGGGCTGTGGCGGAAGCGGCGCCTGTTGGAGCTGGAACAGCGCGCTGTGGGAACAGGGAGTGACGAAGCCGCAGGGATGGGGACGGGCTAGTCGCCGTCCGACGGTTCCAGCTCGGCGAGCCAGTTCAACACCACCTCGATCCGTCGGGCGGGGCGGTCCACGGGTTGGAGCTGCCGGGTCATGACGAAGCGACCATCGGGGGTCACGTCGTAGTCGCGCACCGGAGAGGCCCCGGAGAAGGGACCGTCGAACAGCTCGACCGGGCGGCCGTAGCGGAACTCCGGCCCTGTCCTCACCTCCTGGGCCAGCATTCGGGAGCGTTTGTTGCACCAGATACTCGGCGCTTCCCTCGGACATCGACCGCACGTAGACGTCCCAGCCTCCCGACCTGTCCGAGGCGTAGGCGAGCCAGTCTCCGTCGGGCGAGAACGTCGGCCATGCTTCGTTCGAGGCACCCCCGATCACGAGGCGAGGCTCTCCGGGGGCATCCCCCTCCATCCCGACGACCCAGATGTCGCCATCCTGCACGAAGGCGAGGAGGCCGGTGCCTGACCAGTCGGAGGGGAACTGGTCGCTCGGGCTGTCGGTGATCCGTACGGGGGCGGACCGCCCGTCCGAGGCCATGGCGTAGATGTTGATCACCGCTCCGCCCTCGTCGGATCCGTAGGCGAGGCGCCGGCCGTCGGGGCTCCAGACCGGGTCGTTGTTGAAGCCCTCCCGGGGAAACCGCCTGGACGAGCCGCTCTCCAGGTCGCGGATCCAGATCTCCCGATCCCCGCTCCGCTGCACCCGTGCGTAGGCGAGCTCCCCCCGCGCCTCGGAATACCGAGGGTAGAGGTGGAATCCCGCGGGGACGGGGAGAGGAGTCGCTTCGCCCTGGCGACTGACCCAGAGTAGATCCCGCCTCACCTCCGGATGGATGCCCCCCGTTACGTAGAACAGCGCCCCGGTCTCCGACAACGCGTATTGGGCCGCACCGTTGTTGATGTTGTCGTTCACGCCGCCCAACGCGTGCATGACGTCGTCGGCCAGGCGACGGGGCTCACCCGCGGCCTCACCGCGCCGCGGGTCGAACTCCGACGCCATGAGCGTTCCGGACCGTGCGAACACGATGTGCCCGGAGCCGGCGTACCGGGCGTCGGAGCCGTCCTCGATCAGGACCCTCGGATTGGAGCCGTCGATCTCGGCCAGGACGATCTCCGCGTCGTCCCAACGACGTGGATCCCTGCGGACGGTGTAGAGGAGCGGCCCTCCTCCCGGCAGCACCTGGGGCAGGACGTGCCGATCCTCGCCGGCGAGACGATCGACACGGGTGATGCGCTGGGGTGGGCCTCCGGTCTCCGAGACCCGGAACAGCCCCTCCTCTCCGTCGCTGTACACGATGAACCCGAGGTCGGACCAGTATGCGTCCTGCCCATCGGGCGCATCCGACAGGACCGTGCGGGCCTCGCCTCCGCCCAGGGGGACGCGCTTCATCTCGCCTTCCGCGTAGAAGCCCACCCACGCGCCGTCGGGTGAGAAGAACGGCCCCGACCCGCCCTCGGTGCCGGAGATGGGTGACGCCGCGGGTTGACCCAGGGGTCGGGCGTAGAGCCGCGACGTGTCACCGTCGGTGGCGGCGAACACCAGGGTCCGGCCGTCGGGCGACACGGTCAGGGAGCGGCGGCTGGGCCGGAGGGATCCGATACGGGCGTCGTCGGGATGTCCTCCATAGAGGTAGGTGCCGGGCGCCGTCTCCAGGGCGAAATGGGCGTGGGGGAGAGCCTCCTGTGGGGTGGATCTGGTCCAGCTGTAGGCGGCGACGGCGACGGCGAGGGCCGCGACGCCGGTGAGGACGGGAAGGACCCAGGGGCGCTCGTCCCCTGCGGAGGACGTCGTCGTCTGAGGTGATGCGCCCGTGGACGGATCGAGGAGGTCTTCCAGGACGATGCGGGCCTCGCCGATGGCCTGGAGGCGCCGGTTCACGTTCTTGCAGAGGCATCGGCGCAGCAGCTCGAGGAGCGGGGCGGGAAGGTCGTCGGGCAGGGCGTCCCATTCCGGCGGCCGCTCCAGGATGCGCGCCAGGGTCTCCGCCGGATACTCACCCTGAAAGGCGCGCCTTCCGGCGAGCATCTCGAACAGCACCGCACCGAAGGCCCAGACGTCGACCCTCGCGTCCACGGGCCTGCCCTTGAGCTGCTCGGGGCTCATGTACGCGATGGTGCCCACGACCTGACCCACCGAGGTCGCCGCCAGGATGGCCGTGGCGGAGGGGCTCCGGTCGGAGCTGGTATCGTCGCGAAACCCGATCCCCTTCGCGATCCCGAAGTCCAGCACCTTGACGTCGTCTTCCCGGGTGAGCTTCACGTTGGCCGGCTTGAAGTCGCGATGCACGATCCCGGCGCGGTGGGCGGCCTCGAGGGCCTCGGCCATCTCCAGGCCGAGCCCCAGGGCCTCGTTCACGGGAAGACCGCCCGGTGGGATGCGGTCGTTGAGCGTGGGACCGTCCACCAGCTCCAGGACCAGGATCTTCTGGCTGCCGACCTCCTCGATGCCGTAGATGCTCGCGATCCCCGGGTGGCTCAGTGCGGCCAGCAGACGGGCCTCGCGCTTGAAGCGCGCCTCGTGGTGGGCGTCGTCGGCCAGGTGGGGGGGAAGGACCTTGAGGGCCACGTCTCGCAGGAGCCGGGTGTCCGTCGCCCGGTAGACGGTTCCCATCCCGCCGTGCCCGATCCTCTCCCTGACCACGAAGGCTCCCACCTCCTGGCCCTCGGTCAGCGGCTCCGCTTCCTCCTGGGTTCCGTCGCCTCCGGGAATCACCCCCGCTCCCAGCCTCTCGAAGAAGCCTTCGGAGTCCGCCGCGGCGGCCAGGAGGGACTCGACCTCGGCCCGAAGCGCCCGGTCGTCCCCGCAGCGGTCGTCGAGGAATGCTTGCCGCTCGTCCTGGGGAAGGGCATGGGCCTCGTGGAGCAGCTCCGCGACCTGCTCCCAGCGCTCAGGGTCCATGTCGGTCCTCCAGGGACGCCAGCACGAGTTGGATGAACCCGTTCACGTGCTCACCCCCGTCCACCCACCGGGTCACCGTGACCAGATCGTGCTGCCGGTCCACGAAGATCACGTTGGTGGACCCCGCTCCCAGGGCGAAGAAGGCCGTCTCCGGGGCCGCCGGAAACAGGGTCCGCCCGGTGTTGAGCCACCACATGTACCCGTAGTCGGATGCGACGTCGGAAGGGGTCAGCGCCCGCTCGATCCACTCGGAGGAGATCAGTCGCCTCCCTTCCCAGACCCCACCATGCAGCAGGAGCAACCCGAAGCGGGCGTGGTCGCGGGTGCTGATGTGGAGCCCACCGCCCCAGTGTCCGCCTCCGCTGACCGACTGGACGCGTTTCCCATCGATCTCGGTCCAGGACGTCTCGTAGCCATGCCATTCCCAGGTATCCGACGCCCCGATGGGGTCCATGATGCGTTCCCGGAGCACCGCCGGGAGGGCGCGCCGGAAGACCTTCAGCAGGCTGTAGGCCATCAGATTGACCCGGACGTCGTTGTACTCCCAGAACGTGCCGGGTGGGTTCAGCTCCCGGTCCATCCCCTCCCGGCGGTCCGCCACGTCCGGCTTCCCCCACAGGGTACCCTCCCACTCGCTGGTCTGCTGCAGGAGATGATGCCAGGTGATGGCGGCATTGTGCTCCGAGGCAAAGACCTGGTCGTCGACCGTGGCTCCGATGGCCTGGTGCAGATCGGGGATCAGCCCATCGTCCCACGCCAGGCCGGCCACCGTGGACAGGTAGCTCTTGGTGACGGAGAAGGTCATATCCGGCCGCCGTGTGTCGCCGAACTCCGCAACGACGTATCCGTGCCGGAGCACGACGCCGTTCACGTCGCCCCTCGGTCGCGTTGGCCCGACGATCTCCTGGTGGGGGATCCCCACGAAGCGCGCCTCGAGGTACGCCCCGGGATCCTCGGGGATTTCCGTTGTCGGATGGCTCAGAGCGTAGTCGACCGCGGCCTCCAGAACGGCCGGGTCCATGCCCACCTCAGCGGGAGTCCGCACTTCCCACGTGTCACCTGCGCCGGGCACGTAGGCCGACGTCCCGGGGGCAGGGTCGGGCTCGGGGGCGCACGCCGTCAGGGTCGCGGCCCACGCCCACGTGAGGAGGGTCGCCGTTTTCATGGGCCGCAAAGATAGATGGCGCGCCGCTTTCTGGCGACGTCCCGAGTCAGGCGCCAGGCTCCGCCGCGACGCTCAGAAGTGGGCGTCGAACATGATGTAGAGCCACTGCATGTCCTCGGACAATCGGCCGATCTCGGCGAGGGCATCATCCTGCAAGACAAGGCTCAGCCCGGCGGTCACGCCCAGGTGCTCCGAGTAGCGATGGCTCACCGTCAGATCCAGCTCGTTGGCGAAGTGAGCGGTGGACAGATCCCCCTGCCGGGCGGCGCGGAAGTGGTGGAAGTCCGCGCCCAGGCGCACTCCCTCCGCCATGGTCCAGCTCACCTTCGCCGCCATGTCCTGGAGCCCGGCGCCCGCCGTGTGGGCCGGGATGTCCAAGAACAGGTCGGCGAATCCGTAGAACTTGTGGTTGGTGGCGTACAGGGTGCTGAACACCCCGGACTCTCCGTCGCCTGGATCCGAGTCCCCCGAGAGGTAGTCGTACCACAGGGTCAGGCCGGCCCGATCCTCCGCGAACGTGGTCCCGAGGCGTCCACCGACCATGTAGGCCGACACCGGCGTTCCCGCCCGGTCTCCCCGCTGGAGCGACACCTCGAACCGACCGGATACGTTGCCCGTGAAGGCCCAGCGGGATCCGAAGGTGCTCTGGCTGGTGGGCGAGTCCCCGGTCCCTCGGTCGTGGAGCAGGTAGACGTCGAGGGCCCCCGGCCCGACCTCCGCCACCGTGCCGTACGCCCCGAAGAGCTGCGCGTCCTCGTCGTGGGCTGGTGCCGTGGCGTCCGCGAGGGTATAGGCGATGAGGGACACAGTGGCCCTGTCCCTGGCGATGCCGACCCGGGCGCCGTCGAAGCTGCGGCCCTGCTGCGTCCAGCCGACGGCGCCGACCAGGCGCTGGCCGCCGAAGTTGGTCTCCTGCCGACCGAGTGTGGCGGTGAGCCAGTCGAGCCTCTCCCCCCGGTAGCGGAGGTAGGCCTGATGGACGTCCAGGTTGTCCGCCCGGAAGTCGGACAGGGTGTTCCCCTCCTCGCCCCAGACGCGCACGTCCTGCAGCTGGATGAAGATGGGCAGGTTCGGGTCTACGAGCGCCTGGACGGCCGCCCGGACGCGCATCGAGGTGAACGAATCCGAGCTCCCCCCCACGGGATCGCGGAGCTCGTAGCGCGGCCGGACCTGCCCGCTGAACCGCACGTCCTGCCCTGCGGCAGGAAGGGCCACGGTCATGAGGGCGACGGCCGCGAGCCAAGGAGATGGGCGCACGATCGCGGCTCCGCTCAGTACACGTCGTGGGCGGTGTTGTACACGTTGAACTTGCCCGTGGGTGTGACCAGCCAGTCGCCGGTGATGCGAGCCTTTTCCGTGAGGGTCTTGTCGTCGTAGATGACGAGCTCGCCCTGCTTGTCCCAGAGGCTCACCCAGACCTCGTCACCCGCCCGGTTGTACTCGAAGTGCACCGCCGCGCCGCGGGGCCCGATGGTCCAGCAGCGCTCCATCTCGCCGGCCGCCTTGGAGTAGACGCACGTCTGACGTGTGGTCTCCGGCGTGTTGTTCAGGGGCATGTCCATCCACACCCACGGGGAGTTGGGGTGGGTCTTGAGGAACAGGCTGCCCGATCCCTGGAACTCGATCTTGCGCACGGGGTGCCAGGCCACGTCCGGCCGGTTCGCCGGATCCGCGCCGTATACGGTCATCAACCCCTGACCGATGTGCGTGGTGGCGTTGACCCATCCGTAGTCGGGGTCTTGCCAGTTGGCGCCCCGGCCGGGGTGGGGAACGATGCCCGTTTCGAAGGTCGTCACGAGCTCCTGCTCTTGCACGTCCACGACGGCGATCTTGTTGCGCTGGTTGGCGGCGATGAGGAAGTACCGACCCGTGTGGTCCCAGCCACCGTCGTGCAGGAACCGGTCCGCCGGAATCCGGGACGTCATGGGGAAGCCATCCTGGGAGTAGTCCACGATCCCCACGTGGCCGGACTCCTTCAGGCCCATGACCCACACCGGGTCGAAGTGCGATGCGACGATGGAGGCCACGCGTACCTCCGAGAGGGGCTCTCCGGTGTCGAAGGCCGCGCCCTCCACGCTGTGTACCGCCAGCGGCTCCAGGGTGAGCCCGTCGAAGACCACGTATTGGGTGGGCCAGTAGCAGCCCTCGATGAGGTACCGGTCCTCGTACCCTTCGTACTTGGAACCGTCGACGCTGCGGGCGTCGGAGCAGCCCTGAGCCTGGGCGACCAGCGTGGGCGTTTCCGGCCAGAGGTCGATGAGGCTGACCTTGCCGTCGCGGCCCACGGCGTAGAAGTACCGGCCGGTGGCGGACGCGCGCAGGATGTGCACGGCGAAGCCGGTGGTGATCACCGACAGCAACTCCTTGTTGTCGCCGTCGATGATGGCGACCTGGCCGGCGTCCCGCAGGATCACGCCGAAGAAGTTCTCCCAGTTCCGGCTCGTCAGCGGCCGAATGGGCCTGTCGTCCACCGGGACCATCACGTCCCACGATTCGCGGATGACGTCCATGGGCCGGGCCGGCGGGCTGGGCGGGTCCATCTGGACGAAGCGGGCCATGATGCTGATCTCCTCGTCGCTGAGGACGCCCGCGTCGCCCCACGCCGGCATGCCTCCCGGCAGGCCGTGGGTGAGTGTCGCGTGGAGGGCCGCCGACCCGATCTGCGTGGTTCGCTCCGGCTGGATGTTGGGTCCGGTCGCTCCCGCCCTGAGGGTGCCGTGACATCCGGCGCACCGATCGAAGTAGATGTCCTGAGCCTGGGCGAACTGGGCGTCGGTCAGGGACGCGGGTACGCTGGCGCCCATTCCGCTTCCGGCGGTGAGGGTCCCCTCGCTGACGCCCGTGATGTACTCGAGGACCTGATCGATCTCCTCGTCGGAGAGGAAGTTCGGCGCCATGGGCACGTTGTTGAACTCCTCCAGGAGCTGCTGCCCGATGGGGTCGGTCCGCCCCATCCCGATGGGATCCTTGATCCAGGCGATCAGCCAATCCCGCTCACGCCGTAGGTGCACGTCCTTGAGGTCCGGCCCGACCCGGATCCCTCCGCCGATGGTATGGCAGGCGAAGCAGGTTCGCTCGAAGATCGCCTGACCGGGAGTGACCGGAGCCTCCGCCGTGGTGGCCATCTCGGTCGTTTCCGGCGGCGCGTCCCCGCCACCGCACGCCGTGAGACCCGCGGCGAGGGACAGGACCAGGACGGCTGCGCTACGATCGAACATGGTGCTCTCCAGGGAGAAGCGTGGGACAATCATCATAAGAAGATGATCTTTATGCCGACCACCCGACGGGCGTCGGTTCATCATCCATAGGTGATAAATTGGGCCTCTCCCCGCGTCCATGCCAGCCCGGACATCGGGATATCGTGTCGGGGAAAGCCGGATTGTCGTGTCGGGAAAACCCCCTCGGCGGGCGGGAGGGAGGAGTCCAGGCGGGGCGGGCGCGGGGCTGGAACGGGCGCGAAGTAGAAGCGACGATAGAGCTCCTCCACCCGCCGGTTGTAGGCCTCCACAAGGGCCGCGTACGCCCTCACGCGCCTTCCCCGGTCCGTCAACCGACGGGCCAGCTCTTCGTGCTGTCCGTATCCCTGGAGCAGTCGCTGGTTCTTCGAGAGCCAGGCGTTGTCTGCCGCGATCTGGTCGGCCAGGACCTCGATCTCGTGCAGCACCGGGTCCAGGTCCCTCATGGCCGCGTCTCTCCACCTGACGTGCGCCGACCAGAGCAGGGTGTTGGTGGTGAGGACCGTCCCGACGACCAGGACGGGGAGCCGCCATCGGGGGCCCGCCCGTGCGGCTCGCTGCGCTCCGGGCATCCTATCCCCCTCGGGCCAGGGCCACGGCGAAATAGAGGAGCACCAGGCCGACGAAGAAGTTCATCCTGGCCAGGAGCGCGGCGCGGCGCCTTCGCGCCCGGGCCTCCTCCGAGCCCACCTCTGCGGACCCGGCGCGAGGTCCGAGCCAGAAGTCGTGAACGGCCTGCCCGGCGACCATCACGGTCACCGCCGCCAGTTTTCCGAAGAGGACCGAGCCGAGGGGAGTGCGCCAGAACTCCGGGGCTCCCAGCAGGTCCGCACCCCACCACCCTCGCAGGCGAAG
>JARRLD010000188.1:0-7915 GCA_037387345.1 Gemmatimonadota bacterium | reverse complement strand
GGTGTGCTGGCTGCGTGGTAGGCGGTGGACGCGGAGTAGAGGGCGACCAGCGTGGCCGTGAAGATGGAGGTGCCCACGATCTGCCCAGCCGAGCCCCGGGTCGCCGCGAGGGGGACAAGCGTGGCCGCGGCGGTCAGCGCGGCCAGGACGCCGACGCCGTGGGTGAGCGTGTTGGCAGCCTCTTCCAGGCGAGGAGGCGCACGCGACGCGGAGGCCACGGCTACTCGTACCGGAGGGCATCCACCGGGTCCAGCCTGGAGGCACGGAACGCCGGCAGCAGCCCGAAGAGCATTCCCGTGACCACGGCCATGGCCAGGGCGGTCCCGACCGCCCAGACGGGGATGCGCGCAGGAAGCGGCGTCCAGTTGGCCACTCCCGAGGCGAGCCCCCAGCCCGCCAGCATCCCGGCCCCCGCACCGAGAGCGGTGAGGACCGACGCTTCCACCAGGAACTGCCAGAGGATCTCCCGCCGGGTGGCTCCTACCGCCTTGCGGACCCCGATCTCCCGGGTTCGCTCGGTGACGCTGATGAGCATGATCCCGATGACCCCTACGCCGCCGACGAGCAGGCCGGCAGACGACAGGGCCAGCATCACGAGGAAGATCACTCCGGTCAGGTTGTCCAACATCTCCATGAGCTGAGCAGAGGCGATGAGGGCGAAGTTGTTCTCCTCACGGGGCCCCAGGCCCCGGATCCCTCGCAGCGCGGCGATGACGTCGTCCTGCGCCCGCTCGATGCCCACGGTGTCGCGGGGAACCACCAGAATGGCGGCCTGCCAATCCGACTGGCGGAGGCGCCGCTTGGCCGCCGTGTACGGAAACACAGCCCAGTGACGTACGACGCTGGAGAAGATGTTCGGCTCGGGCGCGAAGACCCCGATGACCGTGAAGGACTCCTGGGTGCCCCGGAAGACGTTCCCGACGCGCACGCGTCTTCCGACAGGGTCCCTCTGGCCGAACAGCTCCTCGGCGAGGGCATCGGTGATGATGATGAGAGCCCTGTTCTGGCGGACCTCGGCAGGCGTGAAATCCCGTCCAGCGATGAATTCCCCCGCAGCGTACCTGGGCCAACCCGAAGAATACCCCTGCGATTGGACGTTGCGGACCCGCTGCCCCTCGAAGTCGAGGTCCACAGTGAAGCCGAAGTTGAACAGCGCCTCCTCGACGGTGGGCAGGGCGGCGATCCGCTGAGCTTCCAGGGGGGTGATCTGCGGCTTGTTCCACCACGGAGGGCGGTTGTTGCCCTCGTCGGAGATGCGGACCGCGGTGAAGTCGAACCGCATGACACTGAAGTTATTGGGCCCGGCCGACTCGAAGGCCTCTGCCATGCTCGTCCTGAACCCGGTGATGAGGGCGGCCATGGCCACCACCACCGAGACACCCACTCCCACCCCGAGGATCGTGAGGCTGGCCCGGACCTTGTTCGCGCGGATGGCATCCCACGCGATGAGCAGCCCTTCGTGCAGGGCAATGAGGCGGGAGGCCGCCCGGGTCCTCTGGCGGGGCTCACTCATAGCGGAGCGCATCCACCGGATCGAGCTTGGCGGCCTTCCACGCCGGATAGACACCGGCGACGATTCCCACCGAGAGCCCCAGGGCGACCCCCACGGAGGCCCAGAATGGACTCACGGCCGCCGGCAGCGGGGACACCGAGGCCACGAACATGGCGATTCCGAGGCCCGAGGCTACACCGAAGGCGCCCCCCACCGTGGCCAGGGTCGCGGACTCGATGAGAACCTGGGTGAGGATGTCCCTGCGGCGGGCTCCGATGGCTTTCCGCACGCCGATCTCGCGGGTGCGTTCCATCACGGAGACGAGCATGATGTTCATGATGACGATTCCACCCACCACGACCGAGATCGCCACGAACATCGGGAGCGCGATGAACAGAATCCGCGAGATGCGATCCCAGAAGCTGATGGCGTCGTCGGCCGTCTCGAGGGCAAAGTCGTTGGGGTCACCGGGGCGGAGCCGGTGCCGGACCCGCATGATCCCCTCGACCTCGGCCTGCGCCTCGCGGAGCCGATCGGGGTTCAAGGTCTGGATGACGACCTGGTCCACGTTGCCCCGGGGTGCCGTGAAGGATTGGATGGGGGACCGGGCCGGAGCGATGGCGAAGTTGTCCAGAGACATGCCGAAGAGGGACCCCCGCTCCTCCAGGACGCCGATGATGCGGTAGGGGAAGCCCCGCAGCCGGATGGATCGACCGAGGGGGTCGAGCCCCTCGAAGATGACTGCAGCGGTCTCGGACCCGATCACCACCACCGGCATCCCGGCCTCCGCTTCCTGCGGCGTGAACGCCCGGCCCCGGGCCACCTCCAGGTCTCGTATGCGGAAGATCTCCGGGGAAGCACCGGTGACGCGGACGCCCGTCGCGGTGCGACCGTTGTCGCCGACCGCGTCGGAGCTGCTGCCGCTCTCCACCGCGATCCTGGCCGGAACGGTGATACGTTGCCGGATCGCGTCCGCGTCGGCGTAGGTGATTCGGGGTCGACGCATCAGGGCCCGCCACTCCTCGAAGTCCGTGTTGATCTGGACCTCGGGGGTGCGTTGAAGCGTCACCGTGTTCACGCCGAAGACCTGGGACGTGAAGTCCTCCCGAACGTACCGGTCGAGGCCCTCCACGACGGTGACCACCACCAGGAGGAACATGACGCCCAGGATCACTCCCAGAAGGCTGAAGAAGCTCTTCAGCTTCTCCGTCCTCAGCTGGTTCATGGCCAGGCCGACACCCTCCCAGATCTGCACGTTCCCTGTCTCCCCCGATCGTCAGCTTTCGCTCGATGGTTCACTGCCGGGTTCCGCGTTGCGCACCGCGTCACCGTCCCGCAGCTGGCGGATCCGCACATAGGGTCCGGCCACCACTGTGTCGCCCTCGGAAAGGCCCGACAGCACCTCGAAGTACTCCTGGCCGGCGATTCCGATCTCCACCGGCACGAATGAGGCGACCCCTTCCGATACCAGGAACACCCCCTCCTGGTCGCCGGCCTCGGACTGTGGATCCTGACCGCCCGAGGCGTCCGTGGTGTCGACGGGCGCATCCCGAACGGTCAGGGCGATGATGGGAACCGAGAGCGCGTCCGCTCGGGTGGCAGTGACGATATCGGCGGTGGCGGAGAGATCCGGCCGGAGAGCGGCGTCCGTCGGATCGAGCGTGATCACCACCTCGAAGTCGATAGCGGCCTGCTGACCCGATGTCTGCTGCGACGGCGGGCGGATGGCCGAGTTTCCGATCTCCGTCACGCGCCCCGAGAACTCCCGGTCCGGAAAGGCGTCGATGCGCACCAGGGCGCTGTCCCCCAGCGAGATCTCGGGGACGTCGGTCTCGTCCACCTGAACCACCGCCTCGATGACCGAGAGATCCGAGATCGTCAGAATGAGGCTTCCCGGGTTGTTCATGGTCCCGATGATGACGGTCTCACCCTCCTCGACGTTGAGGCGCGTGATCTTGCCGTCCATCGGGGCGCGGATGATGGTCTTGGAGAGGCGATCACTTGCCTCGACCAGGGCCGCCTCGTTCTGGGACACGCCGAACTCTGCGGAGCGGAGCTGGGCCTCGGCGACCTCGACGGCGGTTTCGGCGTCGTCCAGCTGCTGCCGACTCACCAGGAGGGAGTCCCTGGCGCGGAGGGCGAGAAGCCGATCGAGGTTCCGCTGGGCTTGCAGGAGGTTGGCTTCCTGCTGGGACCGTGTCGCTCGGGCCTGGGACAGCGTGGCCTCCGCACGAGACACCCCGGCGTCCTCTCGCGCAGGGTCGAGCCGCAGGAGGACCTGTCCCTGCGTCACGTCCTGCCCCTCGTCGACCAGAAGCTCGGCGACCTTGGCGGAGATGTCGGAGCTCATGTCCACCGCGCGACGCGCTCGGATGTTCCCGCTGGCCGTGACGAACTCGACCAGGTCCCTGCGCTCGATGGTCTCGAGCCTGACCTCGATGCCCCGATCACGTCCCTTCACGACGCTGAGACCGACCGCCGATCCGAACACGATGACGACGCCGAGGCCGATGAGGATCTTGTTCCGGGTTTCCATGGATAGGCCTTCCTCTATCGAAGCGACGAGCCGACCAGCGCCTCGAGACTGGTGACCGTGTCGTGGTACGCGAAGACGGCGGCAGTTCCGTCCCGATCTGCCTGGGCAAAGACGGTCTGAGCGTCCACCAGCTCGACGAACGTGATGGCTCCGAGCTGGTATCGCTCGCGGGCGAGACGCAGCTGCTGCTCGGCCAGGTCACGGTTCCGCTCCTCGAGGAGCGCGCTCTGGTAGGCTGTCCGTGCATTCGACAACGCAATGGACAGATCCGCCCGCAGGGCGAGCTCCTGCTCCCTGACCTGCTGGGCGAGATCCTCTCGTTGGAGCTTCGCCGCCTCCAGGTTCCTTTGGCGGGTGAACCCCTGGAAGATGGGAATGCTGACCCCGAAGCTGATGCTGAACGGCGACTGCTCGAAGTTGAACGGGAACTGATCGTTCTGTTCGATGATCGCCTGCCGGTCCTGGTCGGTGAACGCGAACACCGAGCAATCCAGGGCAGGCAGGGGGTCTGCCAGCCGGCGATAGAGGTCGTTTGCCACCGCGCACTGTGCCACCTGCCCGGCAACCTGCGCCTGAGCCTGGGCGATCTGGAAGTCCACGTTGCTGGCTTCCCGTGTGAAGCCGCTCCAGCCGGTGGAGATCGAGAAGGACGGATAGTACGCGCCGCGGGCCTGGCTCACGCCGATCTCCGCCGCATCCTCCCGTCGCCGACGGGCCTCGAGGGTCGGATTCCGCTGCAGGGCCCAATCGTAGAGCTCGTCCGGGGTCCACATCGGCTCGGATAGCGCGAAGGTGGTCGAGAGCGCCACATCCTGATCGACGGACACCCCCATCTCCTGAAGCAATCGCATCCGTGCCGTCGCCAGGGCGTTCTCCGCCTGGAGCACGCTCACCTCGGACCGTCCCACCTGTACCTCCGCCTGTCCGACGTCGATGGGCGTAGCGGCCCCGACCTGCAGCTGGCCCTCTGCCAGCCGGAGGTTGAAACGGCTGTTCTCCAGCTGCTGCTCGGCGAGCCTCACCCCTTCCGTTGACCGAAGCACCTCCAGGTAGGCACCGGTGACCCTGGACACCAGCGTCGCCTCGGACAGCCGAATGTCGGCATCGGTGGCCGCTCGCTGGGCCTTGGCGCTCGCCGGAGCCTTGAGCGTCTGCCAGTCGAGGCTATACCCGAGAGAAACGCGGTAGCTGGACAGGTAGTAGGAGGGGAGGTTCCCGAAGCCGAGATCCCCGAGGGTCAGCGTGCCGAACTGCTGCTCGCCCGCACCCTGCCACGTGACGTTGGAGCCGGCGGACGCCGTGGGGAGGAGCTGGCCGTAGGCCTGGCGGACGTCCCAGTCGGCCAGGTCCCTGTCGTTCAGCGCCTGTCGGTACGTGGGGCTGTTGGCCCGTGCCAGCTCCAGGGCCTCGTCGAGGGTGAGGGTGCTCGGGACGGACTGCGCGCCGGCCGGGAAGCCCGCCAGCAGGCCCATCAGGGCCAGGACGGGGGCAGGGATCCTCATCGTCACGACCTCCCGAACTTCGGTGGAGTGGAAGGGGCCGGCGTTCGCCCGTACGGGATGTACCCGGGCGCTGTTTCGCCCTCCCCAGAGGCCTTACGCTCCCGGGGACTCAACCCTTCACGAGGGGTATGAACAAGCTAATGGGTGGATCTCACGCACCAACCCCCGCTCATCCGACGAGGTCGGCGCGTTCAGCCACGTATGCCCGGGCAGGCACCTCCACCCGCACGACGCGACCCTGACGGTCGTACCAGACGTGCCGATCCTCGTCATCGACGGAGAACGTCACCCGCCGCGCCTGGATTCGGTTGACCCCGATCCGGAGCTCCTCGTCGCTCCACTGTGAGGCGTTCAGGCGAAGCCGCCTCCGCGAGCGCGGCTCGATGACCGGCGTGATGGAGCCCTCCCGCTGATTCCTCAGGAAGTAGTACTGATGCGCGATGTCCTGCTCGAGGATCCGGGTGTCGGGACCGGCCAGAAACTCCCGCTCTTCTTCACCTCGCTGGGTCCGGATCAGGGAGACGAAGCGACGCCCCACCAGGGCCAGGCTCACCTCGGCGGACTGCGCTCCCGAGACGGAGAGCTGGTAGTTGGATGCTGCTCCATCGGGAAGCGTGGTCTGGAGCAACGGCCGCATCTCGGTGCGTCCCTCCGGGCCGTTCACGCTCACGACCGCATGGGCAAACACCGTGGCGTCGGGCCCGAGGCCCTCACGGCGGATCGTGAACTCCTCCGTCCCCACCTCCTGACCATCGTGGTAGATGGTGAACGTTCCCTCGTCCACCACCACGCGCTGGCCCGCGGCGTGCACCGGAATCAGCATCGTCAAGAGGGCGGTTTGGAGGTGTCGGCGCCAGGCCATGAAGGGACTCCCGAGCGAGGGGGCGAAGTGGCGGTGGTCGATCCGCGAGCCGGTTGCTCCTACACCGATTTGTTGTGGACGGTTCGGTCATCCGCTTCCAGCGCCAACGCGGCCTCGAGGGTGGTCACCCAACGGTGGAACACGGCCGCTCCCTTCTCGGCCGTGGCCCGGGAGGGGTATCCGATGGCCCCCCGCGTATCCGTCGGGGGTGTGGGCACCCGCCCCCGTGTGTATCTTCGCAACGCGTCGGCTTTCGGAGCGTGGTCGGCGATCTCGTCGTGCCGAACCAGGTCCGGAGCCAGGTGCATGACGAGGGACGTCTCCAGCTCTCCACCGTGTTCTCCGGTGGGAGCGGCCTCCACGATGTCGGAGACGTCGATCTGGTACAGGTCGTACACCGTGGTGATGGACTGGGCGGTCAGCACCATGAGGATCGCCTCCAGATGAGGGTCGTACCGGTGGGCCGAGACAACCACAAACTCCTCGACACCGTGGTCCTCCCAGCGAGCGAACAGCTCGTTGAGCACCCGGTGGAACGTCTTCCGGCGCAAGCCGGTGCGGCCAGCCCACGGGCCGCCCGCCAGGGTGACGCCATAGGCGAAGGCCGGTGCCATGAGGATCGCCAGATCCGTGGACAGCTTCGTGGCCACCGCGTTCGCGATCAGCGTCGCCGTCCCGAGAGGCAGATGGGGACCGTGCTGCTCCAGGGCACCGACGGGAATGATGAGTCGAGGGTCCCGGGCCATGACGCGTCCCACCTCCGGCCAGGCCAGTCGATCCAGAGCGTATGACGTCACGGCACCGATTCCTCCTCTCCGACGTAACGGGTGCTGCCGGCTGGTTGGCGCCCTGGATGGGCATCGTGGCCCTGGGCCTCTGGGCCCGCGTGCCTGGCGGGGCTCCCCTCGCCGTAGCGGCCTTCGGCCTCATCGCAGGGACGTTCTGGACCCGGTCGCGGACACGCCTCGCCGCCCTGGGGTCCGTTGTGATGCTCTGCGGCATCCTCGCCGGATATTATGCCCACCGCCAGACCGAGCGCATCTCCTCTCATTGGGGAGCCTACGTGGACGGTCGAGAGGAGCGCATAGGCTCGCTGCTCGATGAGCGCCTCGAGGAGGCCTTGCTCGCCGCCGAGTCGGCAGCCGACGAGCTCGCCCGGTTGGTCAGCGCCGAGGCCTCGGACGAAGGGGCCCAGGCACTCGTTCGGGAGCTGAGGCGTAGCCACGGAGTCACGGCGCTGGCGCTGTACGATTCCCAGGGGACCCTCTTGCGGTGGGACGGCGTCCACCGCGGAAGGGTCCCGCAGGACGTCCAGAGGGGACTCCGTCGCTACGCCTATGGCGACCTCCCCCTGTTCGGGTACCTCTACGTCACCGCCCCGGCCGCCGGCGTGGGGACGACGGTGGCCGCGATCCTCCTTCGCACGGATCTCCCGCCTCCCCTGGCCACCGGAGGGGAAGACTTCGCGTCGGAGTTCCGAGCTGACGTGGGGGAAGCCATCGAGGTGGTGCCGGCCGGCTCCC
>JARRLD010000187.1:0-18364 GCA_037387345.1 Gemmatimonadota bacterium | reverse complement strand
GGCCTCCTGCCCCGGGCCATATCCACCATGGTCCCCACCAGGTACCTGACCATGTGGTGCAGATAGCGGTCCGCCGTGATGACGAAGCTGGGTCCCAGCTCCCAGGCCTCCCACCGGGCCGCGGCCACCGTGCACCGATCCCCGCGCTCCGGTTGACCGGTCTTGGCGAAGGCCAGGAAGGAGTGCTCGCCGGTGAGGGTCGTGGCGGCCTTCCGCAGGACTCCCGTGTCCAGGTCGTCGCCGAGGGGCCAGCACCACCGCCGGTGGAAGGGGGAGCGAGCCTCCGGTGCGGTGCCCACCCGGTACGCGTAGGTTCGGGCCACGGCGTCGTACCGAGGGTGGAAGTCATTGTGGACCTGCCGGATGTCCGCCACCCAGATGTCTCTGGGGAGGACGGAGTTCAAAGAACGGTGGAGCCGGTCCGCCGTCCACTGCCGCGGCATGTCCACCGACGCCACCTGACCGGTGGCGTGCACCCCGGTGTCGGTGCGGCCCGAGCCGAGTACGGAACGGGGGCGGTCGGCGAGCCGGGACAGGGCTGCCTCCAGCTCGCCCTGGACCGTCCGTTGCTCGGGCTGGAACTGCCAGCCGCGAAAGCCGGAGCCGTCGTAGTGGACGGTAAGCTGCAGACGGATCGAGTTCCCGGTATCCACTGCGGAAAGGTAGGGGGGGAGAAGACGATGTCAAGCGGCTCGGATTGACCGAAAAACCGCATGGACATTAGGATTTCGGCCTACGAAGCACGATGCGGGAGGAGCGCCGTGACAGGGGAGGACCAGGAGATCCAGGAGCTGGACGTGAGCCGGCTCATCGAGAAGCTCACCGACGGGGAGGACCTGGACGCCGACGAGGCGGAAGCCGTCTTCGACCGGTTCATGACGGGTATGGCCACCGAGATCCAGATGGCGGCCGTCCTCGTGGCGCTGCGCGCCAAAGGCGTCTCCCCCACCGAGGTCGCGGGGGGCGTGCGTGCGCTGCGAAAGGCGATGGTGCCGGTGGAGGCCTCGGATCCGGGTGCTCTGGTGGACACGGCGGGCACGGGGGGCGGCGCGCTGACCACCTTCAACATCTCCACGGCCGCGGCCCTGGTGGCCGCCGGGGCCGGCGTCCGCATCGCCAAGCACGGGAATCGCTCGTTCACCTCCCGGAGCGGAAGCGCCGATGTCTTGGAGGCTCTCGGGGTCAGGATCGACCTGACGCCCGAACGGATGGGAGAGGTGTTGGAAGAGGCGGGTATCGTGTTCATGTTCGCTCCTCTCCTGCATCCCGCCATGCGTCACGTCGGTCCCGTCCGTCGCGGTCTGGGCGTCGGTACCGTCATGAACATCCTTGGGCCCCTCACCAATCCCGCCGGCGCCCGCCGTCAGGTCATCGGCGTGGCCGATCCCCGGATTCTCGGTCTCGTGGCTCGGGCCCTCGCGGAGCTGGAGCACACCAGGGCCCTGGTCGTCCACGGCGTGGCGGGCCTGGACGAGCTCAGCCCCGTGGGGCCCACCCGGGTCGCGGAGCTCGGAGAGGGAGGTCTGAGGGAGTACCAGACCTCTCCGGAGGAGCTGGGGCTGACCGAAGTCTCGGCCCAGGGCCTGGCGGGTGGGGAGCCGGAGGAGAATGCCGAGACCATCCGACGCGTCCTGGCCGGGGAGGAATGTGCTCCCCGGACCGCGACGCTGCTGAACGCTGCCGCCGCCATTTACGTGGCGGACCAGGTCTCGACGTTGGCAGAAGGGGTGACCAGGGCAACGACCGTCATCGACGACGGCAGAGCCCGGGAAGCGCTCGAGCGTCTCCGGCAGGCGACGACGCGCTAGACTTCGCCGGAAGTGGCTGCCTCGTTCCAGCGCCCGGCTAGTACTTCCGGATCACTCCGACCACGACCCCCTGGATCTGAACATCCGCCGCGTCCACGACGATGGGTTCCATGGACGGGTTGGCGGGCTGGAGCCGGATGCGGTTGCCGGGCTCGCGGTACAGCTTCTTCACCGTGGCGGAGTCCCCGCCTACCAGGGCGACGACCATCTCGCCGTCCTCGGCGGTCTGCTGCGCCTGGACCACGATGTAGTCCCCGTCCCTGATCTGCTCCTCGATCATGGAGTTGCCCTCGACGCGAAGGACATAGTTGTCCTTCTCGCGTCGTACCATGTCCTGGGGAACGGCCAGGGACTGGTCGTCCGTGATGGCTTCGATGGGCAACCCTGCGGCCACCGCGCCCAGCAGGGGAAGCTCCAGGGCCGGCGGTGCCTCACCCGGGGTGACCAGCTCGATGGAACGGCTCTCGTTGTAGGACTTCCGGATGAAGCCCTTGCGTTCCAGATTGCTCAGGTGCTCGTGGACCGTGGCCAGGGAGGCGTAGCCGAAGGATTCGGCGATCTCCTCGAAGCTGGGCGCGTATCCGCGCTCGGCGATGAACCCTTCGATGTAGTCCAGGATCTCCTTCTGGCGCTTCGTCAGGGGCATGCACCGCCCTCCGTTGGGGGAACGACCCGAACAGCAACCGAAAGAAGGTTACCCGAACGTTGCCCGAAACGCAAGGAGGCGACGGGCTTCCGGGAATCCTGGAGTCCATCGTCCACACCAAGCTCGATGAGCTCTCCCGGCTCCGGGCGCGACGCCGAGAGGTGGAGCGACGGGCCCGGGACGCTCCGCCGCCGCGGGACTTCGAGCGGGCCCTCAGCGCGGGGCCCGGGGTGTCCCTCATCGCGGAGTGCAAGCGGCGATCGCCGGGAGCCGGGGATATCCGCCCGCACCTCGACCCTGCGGCGTTGAGCCGTGGCTATGAGGCGGCGGGGGCCTCGGCTGTCAGCGTCCTCACCGACAGCACGTATTTCGGGGGCAGCCTCGCGGACCTGGAGCGGGCCCGGGACGCGACCTCCATCCCCATCCTTCGCAAGGATTTCACCCTCGATCCCCTCCAGATCCTCGAGGCCCGGGGTGCGGGTGCCGACGCCGTGCTCCTCATCGTGAGGATCCTCGACGACGCGACCCTGGTCGGCCTTCTGGCCGAATCGGAGGACGCGGGCCTGGCGGCGCTGGTCGAGACGCACGACGCGAGCGAGCTGCGTCGGGCCC
The DNA here is from genome assembly GCA_037387345.1 of Gemmatimonadota bacterium. GTDB lineage: Bacteria > Gemmatimonadota > Gemmatimonadetes > Longimicrobiales > Gaopeijiaceae > SZUA-318. The sequence goes on along the minus strand of JARRLD010000187.1, from coordinate 15,298 downwards.
TTAACGCGGGCGCCCGCATCGTGGGCGTGAACAACCGGGACCTGGCGAGCTTCACCACGGACCTGGAGACGACGGTTCGAGAATATCGACAACGGTACCGACAATCCGCACGCGATCTCGCGCGTCGGCTATTGGCGCGGCCGTGCCGCTGAAGCGCTGGGCCGGCGTCGACGCGGTGCTGGTGGGCGAGATGCTGCTTCGAGCCCCGGATCCCACCGAGGAGGCGCGCACCCTGAGTGGCGTCCCCCGGAGGCGGCGGACCCATGCATGACGGCCCCCGCGTCAAGATCTGTGGTCTCTGCCGCCGCCAGGACGCCCTGACCGCCGACGCCCTGGGTGTGGACTACCTGGGCGTGGTGCTCACTCCGGGCTTCGGTCGAAGCGTCACGGTCGCCGAGGGATCCTCGATCCTCGAGGGCGTCGGGGCCACGCGGGTGGCCGTGGTCGTGGATGAGTCCGCCGACCGGGTCGCAGCAGTAGCCAGGGCTCTCCCGGCGAAGGTCATACAACTCCACGGATCCGAGGCGCCGGAGTGGGTCAGGGAGCTCCGCGCGCACGGGGAATGGACGATCTGGAAGGCGCTGCGTGCCCGTGCCCCGGAAGACGTCGCGCGGACCCTCGACGTGTTCGGGACGCTCATCGACGGGCTCCTGCTGGAGGGCTGGAAGGAAGAGGTGGTGGGAGGGGGAGGGGCCCGCTTGGATCCCGACACGTTCTCCGCCGCCAGGGACCTGATCCCCGAGCCGCTGGACCTGATCCTGGCCGGGGGCCTCACGCCCGGGTCCGTGGGGTCGGCGGTGGCACGGTTCCAGCCCGACGTGGTAGATGTAAGCTCAGGGGTCGAAGCACGCCCGAGGGAGAAAGACCCGGACCGGCTGCGTCGCTTCGTCCAGAACGCCCGTGGGGCAGCCGGCGTCTCCCGGCGCTCCAGCCGCGAACCGAGGGGGGAAGGCCCATCATGACCGCGACGGCGACCACGGACCGATTCGGTGCGTACGGCGGACGGTACGTGCCCGAGACCCTCATTCGGGCCCTGGACGAGGTGGAGGCGGCCTTCGCCTCGGCCATGGCGGACGACGGGTTCGTGGCGGAGCTCGACGAGCTCCTGCGGGAATTCGTCGGCCGGCCGACTCCCCTGTACCGCGCGCGCCGCCTCGGCGAGGCCGTCGGCCATCCAGGCGTCTACCTCAAGCGCGAGGACCTGAACCATACCGGTGCCCACAAGATCAACAACACGATCGGCCAGGCGCTGCTGGCCCTTCGTATGGGAAAGCGGCGCATCATCGCCGAGACCGGGGCAGGACAACACGGCGTGGCCACGGCGACGGCGTGCGCCCTCTTCGATCTGGACTGTGTCGTCTACATGGGCGAGGAGGACGTGGAGCGTCAGGCGCTCAACGTGTACCGCATGCAGCTCCTCGGCGCCGAGGTCCGGCCCGTGGCGTCGGGGACGCGCACCCTCAAAGACGCCACGAACGAGGCGATCCGGGACTGGGTCACCCATGTCGAGACGACCCACTACATCATCGGATCCGTCGTGGGTCCGGATCCTTTTCCGAGGATGGTGCGCGACTTCCAGGCGGTCATCGGCAGGGAGGCGAAGACCCAGATGCTCGAGGCCGAGGGTCGCCTGCCTGCCGCGGTGATCGCGTGCGTCGGTGGTGGGTCCAACGCCATGGGGATCTTCCACGCGTTCGTCGAGGAAGAGGATGTGGCCCTTGTGGGCGTCGAGGCCGCCGGAGAAGGTATAGGGACGGGACGGCACTCGGCCTCGCTGTCCGCCGGGCGTCCGGGTGTCCTGCACGGATCTCTGAGCTATCTTCTTCAAGATGCGGGTGGTCAGGTCGCGCCGGCCCACTCGGTCTCAGCCGGGCTCGACTACCCTGGCGTCGGACCCGAACACGCGTTCCTCAAAGACACGCATCGTGCCACGTACACGTCGGTCACAGACGCGGAGGCTCTGGACGCGTTCCACAGGCTCGCGACCCTCGAGGGCATCATTCCCGCCCTGGAATCGGCCCACGCCGTCGCGCACGTTCTCGAAAGCGGAGCCCGCTGGGCGGAGCGCGGCCCGCTGCTCCTGTGCCTGTCCGGGAGGGGCGACAAAGACGTGGCACATGTGGCCCGGGTCGAGGGCCGCAACCTTCTTCTCTGACCGGCGGCGATGAACGAGCTCGAGCACAATCCCCCGGACGGAACTCCGGGCGACGCGGGCTGGAGCGATCTGGCCGAGCTGCCCGTCGAGGCCGTTCGCGAGCTCTTCGTCGTGCTGGGCAAGGCGTTCCGCGCCTACCAGCTCTACGACGAGAACAACCCCGTACGCCATCGGTTCATCGAGAGCCTCCGCCAGGCCTTCCTCGGCCTCTGGAACGACCTCGACCGCCTGAGCCTTCACGTGGAGGAGGACAGGATCCTCCTGGGGGAGGAGGCGGTGTACCAGGCGGCCAACCGGGCAGAGAGCTTCGCCTTCCTCTTCTACAAGGATGGCGTCCGGGAGATCACCTTCCTCCCGGGAATCGAAGCCGAGGAGCTCGAGCCGTTCCTGGGCGTGCTCCAGAGGGCCAGGAAGCTGGTTCCCGACAGTGACGATCTCCTCACGGTCCTGTGGGATGAGGACCTGGTCTACTTCCAATACCAGTACATCGACTTCCTGGCGGAGGGCGTTGACCTCCCCGTTCCCGGAGACGGCGCGGGGCAGAATGTCCTCCAGACCGTGCTGCGCACCGAGCTCGAAGAGGACGGCGGCGAAGGAGAAGAGGAAGAGGACGGGGCAGAGGCTGAGGGGGCCGGGGAGGGAGCGGAGCCGGCGCACCAGACCGTGCGTCAGGAGGACTTCAACCCGACCCTCTATGCCCTCGACACCCGGGAGGTGGAGGTCCTCAGGCGAGAGCTCCACAAGGAGGTGCATCGGGACCTGCGGGGGGAGGTGTTGTCGGCCCTGTTCGATCGCATGGAGGAATCGGAGAGACCCGAACGCCAGGCCGAGATCCTCGACATCCTCGGGATCCTGCTCCCCAACTTCCTGAGTCGCGGCGGCCTGGTCCCTGCCACACGCGTGCTCGAGGAGTTGAGACGGCTGGAGGGCACGCAGGGGATCTTCGACGAGAACCTGCTCGCGAAGGCCCGGGATCTGCTGGATGCGGCGAGCTCACCGGAGGCCATCGACGAGCTGATCCAGGCCCTCTACGACGGGTCCATCCGCGCCTCCTCCCTGCAGCTTTCCGCGTTCCTTCGCCACCTGCGCGCCGGTGCCATCGCTCCGCTGCTTCGGGAGGCCGAGACCGTCGATCACCGGGAGCTGCGTGAAGTCCTGCGCTCGGCGGTGCGGGGCATCGCCGAGCGCAATCGGGGTGCCGTGGTGCGGCTGCTTTCCCATCGGGATCCCGTCATCGCGTCGGGGGCGGCCCGCCTGGCCGGGGATATCCAGGTCGCCGAAGCCGGGCCCGCGCTCGCCGGGCTTCTGGCCCACGATGAGGCCGAAGTGCGGCTCGCGGCGGTGGAAGCGGCGGCCGCCCTGAAGGCCTCGACGGCCGCGGGACCCCTGGAGCAGACCCTCGACGACCCGGAGCGGGACGTGCGGGTCGCGGCGGCCAGGGCCCTGGGCGTGCTGCGCTACGCACCTGCTGCGAGCCGCCTCCAGGCGGTGTTGGAGAGTCGTGAGATCCGCCAGGCCGACATCAGCGAGAAGGTGGCCTTCTTCGAGGCCTTTGCCATGGTCGCCCAGGAGCAGTCGTTGCCCATGTTGGACAGGCTGCTGAACGGCAGGGGTTTCCTGGGCAAGCGGGAGCCGCCCGAGATCCGCGCTGCGGCGGCCCTGGGCCTGGGCAGGGTGGAGTCCCCTTCCGCCCGGGAATCCCTCATGCGGGCGTCCCAGGAGGAGGACCCCGTGGTCCGGTCGGCGGTGAACCGGGCCCTGCGGACCGAGGAGTGAGCCGATGGCCGAGCCCAAGGAGCTGAACTACCAGGAGGAAGGCCGCAAGGTCCTGGGCGCGCTCTGCGCGGCCCTGACGACGCTGAGGCTGTACCCCCTGGAGAACGACGCGGTTCAGCAGGCCCTGGATGAGCTGCACGCGTTGGTGGCCAGGATCGTCGAGATCGAGGGCGGCGCCGAGCTCCGGGTCGTTGGCGACTTCTTCTTCCTCAACGAAACCCGACTCCGTCTGGACCTGTCGAGCTTCGCCACCTTCGGCTCCTTCAGTCGTGCCCTCCAGGACCACGGCATCGGCGCAGTCGAGGTCCGACCCGGCATCGAGAGGAGCGAGTGGGCTCCCTTCGTCTCGATGCTCCTGCGCAAGCCCGGGGCGGAGGATCCGTTCGGCGAGTTCATCGAGGGGTTCGTGACGGCTCCGGTGAAGCACATTCAGCCGGTACCCGAGCGAGAGCTGGACGAGCTGGAACGGGACGAGGAAGCCCTCCTGGCCGCGAAGCAGACCTACGTCCAGTCCGTGATGGTGGCCAAGGAGATCCTGGGGGACGTCCGCCTGGGCGCGGCGGTGAACGTGAGAAAGGTGAAGCGGACCGTGCAGGGGATCGTCGACCAGGTCCTCTCCAACGAGTCTTCCATGGTCACCATGACCACCTTGAGGCACTTCGACGAGTACACGTTCACCCACTGCGTGAACGTCTGCATCTTCAGTGTCGTGGTGGGGTCCCGACTGGGACTGGACAAGCGGCAGCTGTACGAGCTGGGGCTCGGGGCCCTCTTCCACGACGTCGGCAAGCAGCGGATCGACTACGAAATCATCAACAAGGAGTCCAGCCTGACCGAGGAGGAGTGGAGGAAGTTGAAGCAGCACCCCGTGGAAGGGCTCCTGGTGCTGTTCAAGTTGCGCGGCTTCACGGACGTTCCCTACCGGCAGATGCTCACGGCCTACGAGCACCACATGAAGGTGGACCTCTCCGGATACCCATCAAACCGTCGGGAGCGTCAGCCCACCCTGTTCTCCCGGATCGTGTCCGTGGCGGATGCTTTTGACGCCGGAACGTCCGTGCGCAGCTACCAGTACAATCCCTGGCCTCCCGACGCCGTGCTCAGGGAGATGAGGGACAATCCCAGCCGGGGCTTCGATCCGCTTCTGGTCAAGGCGCTCATCACCGCCACGGGCGTCTATCCGGTGGGAACGCTGGTGATCCTGGACACCCACGAGATGGCCGTGGTCTCCGAGGTCAACAAGGAGCCGACCCTGCTGCACCGGCCCAAGGTCAAGATCATCTCCGATGCCCTCGGCGTGCCGCTCGTGGAGCCCGTCACGCTGGACCTCGCCAAGGACGATCCCGAGACGGGGCGGCCTTCTCGGACCATCATCAAGACGACGGATCCACAGAAATACGGCATCCGGGTGAGCGACTACCTGACGTGAGCGTGCCCCCCTTGGCCGAGGTATTCCGGCGACGTCGATCCGAGGGGCGCGCCGCGCTCATTCCCTACGTGACGGCGGGATACCCGCGGGGACAGGATACCGCCGAGGTTCTTCGAGCCGTGGCCGACGCCGGCGCCGATGTGTTGGAGCTCGGTATCCCCTTCTCGGATCCGCTGGCCGACGGACCCACGATCCAGCGCTCGTCCTTCGAGGCCCTGGAAGATGGCGCGGGCGTGAGCTCGGCGCTCGAGGACCTCAGGAGGTTCAGGGAGGTTCGTGAGACTCCGGTCGTGCTGTTCACCTACCTCAATCCCGTTCTCCGCTACGGCGTGGACGCGTTTCTCGAGGCCGCTCTGGACGCCGGAGCCCAGGGCTTGCTCGTCACCGACCTGCCCGCCGGTGTCGACCCCCCGCTGGAGGACCGGATCCGCCGCACGGGGATCGACCTCATCCGCCTCGTCGCTCCCACCACGCCGTCGGAGCGCGTGCCCCTGGTGGCCGAGGGTGCGTCCGGATTCCTGTACTATATCTCACGGACGGGCGTGACCGGCGCCCGTAGTGAGCTGAGGCAGAGCCTGGCCGACGAAGTCCAGAAGCTACGTGAGGCCGTGTCGTTGCCGGTAGCGGTGGGGTTCGGGATCTCCACCCCCGATCAGGCCGCGGACGTGGCAGCGGTAGCCGACGGGGTCGTGGTGGGAAGCGCTCTGGTCCAGGCCCTCGGCGAGGGTGGAGTGAAGGCCGGGGCGTCCTTCGTCGCGTCCCTCCGTCGGGGAATGGACGGCCTCTGAGCCTGCCTCACTCGGGCAGTCTCCTAGCCCTCCTTCAGACCTTCGGCCCGAGCAGCATCGGGCTCCACGAACAACGTGCTCACCCTCTGCGGGACCACGGCCCCCGGCGCGGCTCCACGGGGCTTGCGCACGTGCTTCCTGCGTGTCCAGTCTACCGGCACGCTCGCTGACGTTCGGGCCCGGGAGTGGACAGCAGCCAGCAACGCAGCCTCCTCCAGATCGCGGGCCGGGGGGTTGCCGGGCTTCAACCAGCGCAGGATCACGTGGGCGCCGGCTGCGTGGCGCGCGTGGAGCCAGATGTCGTCCGGCGCCGAATACCGGAAGGTGAGCTCGTCGTTGTGCCGTGCCCCCCGACCCACCCGGATCTCGAGGCCACCCGAGGAGCGGTAGACCCGGTAGGGAAGCGACGCCTCGGCGGTCCCCCGACCCGGGGCGCTGGAATCCGGGGGCAGGGCATCGCGGATCTCCCCGGCCGCCGCCTCCCCCGCCCGGGCCCGGTCCAGGAGGGCCGCCAGCTCCTGGACTGCCTGCTCGGCCTCGAGGATCATCTCGGGGATGCGGGTCCGGGCCCGCCGGGCTCGGGCGGCCCGGTCGTAATACCCGTGAGCGTTCTCGTGGGGGGCACGGGAGGGATCCAGCGCGATGGAGACCGGGGTGCCGTCGAAGCCCTCGAGCACGACCTCGCCGGTCCCGGACGGTACGTCGCGGAGCCGAGCCAGGAGAAGATCGCCGACGGCGTGCAGCGTCTCCGGATCCTCGACACCGGCGAGCTCCGCCACCAGGCTCGTCACGCGTCGCCGGCCCAGGTCGACGGCCCGTTCGAGGGACGCCAGGAGCGACCCAGGCAGCGCGCCGGTCCCCGGCAACGAGCCGCTCCGCTCCAGGCTCCACACCGCGAAGGCGTCCAGAAGGGAGTCGACCGGTCGCCCGGGGATGCCCGGCAGGGGCCAGGGGTAGGGCTGAATGCCTCTCTCGAGCTCCAGAAGCGTCGGGCTGGGTGGGAGGTCCCCGGAGGCCATTCTCTGCCAGAGCGCGCGACCCTCGCGGAGGGCTCGTTCGGCGTCGAGATCGGGGCGCATCAGCGCCGACGCGTTGAGAGGTGAGGTCCACGCAATGGTGGACACCACGGTGCGACGGAGCTGCTTCGGCGGAGTCCCGGACAGGATCTCCCGCCATCGGCCGGCGGTGAGGAGCCCCGTCGCCCCTTCCCGTGGAGACGGCGCCGGTGGCTCGTAGGTGGCGCCGGAGCGCAGGCCGCGAGGGCCGTCACGGCGCACGAGCACGTGGCGGATCCTCTCCTCCGCGCCCTCTGTGACCACCAGGTTCCACTGGTTTCCCAGGAGCTCGACGAAAAGCTTGCGAAGATGTCGTCCCCGGTTCGGGATCAGCTCGCACACCAGGAGCCTCTCGTCCGGCGGCGCATGGACACGCCGCACCTTCGACGGGAGGGCCAGGTCGGAGCGATCCGGCTCCGCGGGGGGATGAAGCGTCGGAGCTCCATCGGTCGGATGGAGCCGCCACAGCAGGGTGGCGTCCCGGAAGAGTAGAGCGGCCGTCCGGGAGCGGCCGTCCAGCCGTATCCCCCGTAGTCGAGCTCCGGCGAACCGTTCCTCGAGCTCCCGAGCCAGCTCCCGGACCAACAAGGAGTCCCATCGAAGTCCCATGATGGAGGGAAGCTAACCGGGGCGGGAGTGAGGCGCGCCCGGCCCCCCGGCGGCGTCGCCGTCATCCCTCTCGTGAAGCGTTTGACTGTCGGATACAAGTGGCATTATCACAAGTGTTTACACTGGATCAGTTAAGGTAATTTCATGTCCGGCAGCGGGCGGAAGCGAAACGGCCGCGCCTCCGTGCGGCGCTTCCTCGAGATGAAGGAGGAGGGGCGCCGCATCGTGGCGATGACGGCCTACGATGTCCTGTTCGCCCGCCTCCTGGAGGAGGCCGGCGTCGACCTGATCCTGGTGGGCGATTCCCTGGGGCAGGTGGTCCTCGGATACGATTCCACGCTGCCGGTGACCATGGACGAGATGATCCACCATGCGCGGGCGGTGAAGCGGGGAGCGCCCGAGACGCTGGTGGTTCTGGACATGCCCTTCCTCAGCTACCAGGCCTCGGTGGAGGACGCCATCCGGAACGGGGGACGGGCGCTGAAGGAGGCAGGGGTGGAAGCCGTGAAGCTTGAAGGAGGGCACGAGCGCACCTGCGAGGCCATTCGAGCCATGGTGGATGCGGGGATCCCGGTCATGGGTCACCTGGGCCTGACGCCTCAGTCGGTGCACGCGCTGGGAGGATACCGGGTCCAGGGACGCGGCGAGGCCGATGCCGAGCGGATCAAGAAGCAAGCTCGAGCGCTGGAAGAGGCCGGGGCGTTCTCGATGGTCCTGGAGCTGATCCCGGCACCTCTGGCCGCGGAGCTCTCCCAGGGACTGACCGTGCCCACCATCGGCATCGGGGCCGGCCCGGGGTGCGATGGTCAGGTGCTCGTCCTCTACGATGCCCTGGGCTTGAATCCTGGCTTCCGCCCCCGGTTCCTGAAGCAGTTCGCTTCGCTGCATGACGCTGCCCTGGAGGGGGTGCGCACGTATGCCCGTGAAGTGCGGGAAGGCGCGTTCCCCGGGCCGGAGCATTCCTTCGAAGGGGACTGACGCGTGATCGTCGTCCGGACCCGGGGGGAGCTGGGACGGAGCCTGACGGACGCCCGTCACGGGGACGCCTCGCTGGGTCTCGTGCCTACGATGGGTCACCTGCACGAGGGACACCTGTCCCTGGTCGACACGGCCCGCCAGGGGAACGACCGTGTTGCCGTCTCCATCTTCGTGAATCCGCTGCAGTTCGGTCCCTCCGAGGACCTGGACAGCTATCCCCGGAACGAGGAACGGGATCTGGAGGCCCTGGAGGCGCGGGGGGCTGACCTGGTGTTCGTCCCCACAGTGGAGGAGATCTACCCACGGGGCGGCTCCGGCGTAACCGTGAGCCCGGGTCCCCTGGAGGACCGCCTCTGCGGCGCCTTCCGTCCGGGGCACTTTCGGGGCGTCCTCACGGTGGTGGCCAAGCTCTTCGGGCTCTTCCGTCCAAGTGCGGCGGTCTTCGGGAGAAAGGACTTCCAGCAGGCGGTTCTCATCAAGCACATGGTCGACGATCTGGACATGGGCGTGCGGGTGGTCACGGCGCCCATTGTGCGGGAGCCTGACGGGCTCGCCCTGAGCTCGAGAAACGCCTACCTGTCCGCCGACGAGCGCGGCCAGGCGGCGGGGCTCCATTCGGGTCTGATGGCGGCGGCGAAGAGCTATGCGGACGGGGAGCGGAACGCGATGGACCTGTTGGCCGAGGCCAGGAGGGTCCTGGACCTCCATCCCCTCGTGGAGCCCCAGTACCTGGAGGCGGTCGATCCCCTCACCCTGGATCCCGTCGAGAGGGCCGCCAGCGGAACCGTGATCGCCGTGGCCGCGTTCTGCGGTCGGACGCGACTCATCGACAACCTCGAGCTTCCCTGAGGGTCCGTGGACGTCCATCCTGTCGTCGAGCGCGCCGCCCAGGGGGAGCTTCCGTCGTGGGCGGCCGTCTCACCCGGCCGGAGGGAGCACATGGACCGCGTGTCACGCCTGCTGGACGCCTGGGCCCGCGAGGAGGACCTGACGGAGGTGGAGCAGGTCCGGCTCCGCGCGGCCGGCTACCTCCATGATGTGCTGCACGAAGCCGAACCGGAGGCCCTGCGCGGGCGGGTCCCGCCCGGGCTTGACGACCTGCCCGGGGAGGTCCTCCACGGACCTGCCGCGGCGGAGCGGCTGCGTTGCGCGGGGGTCCAGGACGGCGAGCTCCTCCGGGCGGTCGCATACCACACCCTCGGCCACGTGGGCTTCGGCCACCTGGGGCGACTCCTCTACGTGGCCGACTTCCTCGAGCCTGGGCGGGATCTCCTGAACGATTGGCGGGCGTCCTTACGGGAGAAGATGCCCGACCAGACCACGGTGGTCCTTCGTTCCGTCGTGGCGTCGCGTATTGCCCACCTGGTGGACGAGGGTCGGCGTCTCCGCCCGGAGACCGTCGCGTTCTGGAACTCGCTGGCGGAGGAGGGGTGATGGGAGCGTCGCGCCGACGGGCCAGGGGCGTGGCGTTCGTGGCGCTCGGCGTCGTCGTCGTCCTCGGGTGGCTGGTGGCCCGGGGGGCGCGACCCGAGGAGGAGGCCGTGAAGCCGCCGCCGCCTGCCGCGCCGGGGGAGAGAATCCGCGTGGAGGTGCTGAATGGTGGCGGGATGCAGGGGGCGGCGCGACGGGCGACCGAGCGGCTCCGGGACGCGGGATTCGACGTGGTCCTCACCGGGAACGCGAACACCTTCGACCAGGACTCGTCCGTCGTCTACGACCGGATGGGAAGAACGGATTGGGCCGAGGCCGTTGCGGAAGCGCTGGGAATCCATAACGTCGAGGTCCGCCCGGACACGAACCTCTATGTGGACGTATCCGTAGTGCTGGGAAGAGACTGGGCGGCGGAGGAGGCGGACGTGGGCCACGGCGAGACCCCTTTCGGCTGACCAGTGGGAGCCGGGGGCAGTCCGGATCGACGGAACCAGGAGCGGATGAGCAGACGAGCCAAGGCGAAGCGGGTCGGGGAAGACGGGACGAAGGATGGGAAGCCCGCGTCCGACGACGACAAAGGATCGCGCAACGACGCCAACACGCTCACGGAGTGGGTCAAATCCCTCGCGGTGGCGTTCGTGCTGTTCATCTTCCTCCGCAGCTTCGTCGTCCAGACCTTCGTCATCACGTCCGGATCAATGGAGGACACGCTTCTCGTGGGGGACATGCTGGTGGTCAATCGGGCCGCCCTCGGATCCAGGATCCCCTTCACGAGCCTGCGCATCCCCGGGTACTCGGACGCCCGACGCGGCGACGTCATCGTGTTCGATCCGCACCATGAGGAGGACATGAAGCTGCCGGGATCGATCACGCATCCTATGCGCCCACGCGAGACAACTGGGGACCCATCGTGATCCCGGAGGACCGGTACTTCATGCTGGGGGACAACCGGGAGACCAGCCTGGATTCGCGGTACTGGGGTCTACTGGAGCGGTGGCGTCTGGAGGGCCGCGCGGTCTTCATCTACTACTCCTACAACAAGGGATCGTACCGTCCCTTCCCGTGGCTGCGCGAGATCCGGTGGGGTCGGCTGGGGCAGGGCATCGGCTGAGACGCGGTCGACGGAGCGACCCTCCCAGCCCGGAGGAAGCCGCCCGAGCTCCCCTCAGTGCACGATGTTGCGAAGGGCCAGGTGGGCCGCTACGGCCCCGGTGAGGAGGGGAGCGATCCGGTAGCGGAGCTCCTCCCTGAGGATGTCCGACATGCCCAGATCCGGCCCCTCCGTCGTCACGGACTCGATGATGTGCCGGTTCCTCAACGACTCGAAGATCTGGAAGCTCTCCTGCCGAGGAATCCTGAACACGGCGTCGTGCTCTGCGAGCGTGAGGGTCCGGTGCTCCAGGAACGACTTTAGGGTGAAGTTCTGCGTGAGGTTCAGCGATTCGAGGTAGGGGAACGCCAGGGGCTGCGCGGGCCGGACCCGGAGCCCACCCTCGCCATGGCCGAAGTCGGCGGATCGGAGCCACTGGAAGAACGCCATGCGGAGGTTGTGCGTCGACGATCGGTGCAGGCGCTCGAAGAAATCCTCCTCGAGCAGGCGCTGCCTCGCCTCCTCGTTCATCCGTCGGAGACGCCGCCGCAGGATTCGGCGACCCTGGGTGGGCTCCTGGAAGCGCAGGGGCACACCACTGCGTCGGTGCCGGGTCAGCACGGCCGTCCGGAGGCCCTCCACCGTCAGGGGGGCCAGCTCCATCGCCTCGACCTGGGATGAGGCGGTCGGCTCGGACTTCTGGACCAGTTGCCAGGCCGAGCGCGTGATGGAGGCCATCCAGAAGACGCGGGGCTCGGTCTCGGCCATGAACGTCAGGACCCGCTCGACGAGGTCCGTTCCACCTGGCGTGCGCAGGTAGACATGTTCCAGGCCGTCGAGGAGACACACGTCGGGGACGGTTCCTTGCTTCGCCCCGAGGACCCGTGAGGCCAGGTCGTCCAGGGTTGCCGTCGCGTCCAGCCCGAGGAGGGAAGCGATCCAGGCGCTCAGGTCGGCCTCGACATCGAAGCGACGGTCGAAGGAAGCCTGGATCGTGGGCGCCTCACGGGACGCCAGACGCACGGAGAAGGCACCGAGAAAGCTGGAGACCCCTCCCCCCGGCGGACCGGTGACGATGAGGGGCGTCCCGAACCCCTCCCGCCAGCGGTTCCAGGACTCCTGGGCCAAGGCGAGCTCCACCTCCCGCCCAGCCATGAGGTTGGGATCCGAGACGGCGTCGAACGTGAAGAGTCGCCGATAGACCAGGGGCACGGCGTCGAGCCCCGCGGACTTCAGACTGGGCGGGCGCTGCCTTCCCGTCCCGGCGCGCGCTTCGTCCGGGGCCTTCAACATGGCTCGGGCCCGACGGCGGAGACGAAGGCCCCGGCGGCGGGCCCTCAACCACACGGCCCGGAGCCTCCGCAGCCACAGGTCCATCCCCGGAGTGGCCAGCCTCACCCGCTCCCGGAGCGTGGTCCACAAGCGCGAGCGGGCCTCCAGGATCTGCCCCTGCATCCTGCGGGCCAGGGTCCGGTCCACGACGTAGGCAATTCCTCGGGATAGCTCGCCGGCGATCGTGTCGACCATGTCGTCCTGGGCCGTGTCCACGAGGGCGGGGAGCGCGGCCAGGGCCTCCGCCGTTCTCCGAAGTCCTCCGGCGGCAAGCGTAAGCGCCCGCTCCTCGGCTTCCTCCTCGGCCTCGTTCAGTTCCTTGTCCGCCGCCTCGAAGCCGAACGCGACCACGTCATGGAGCTCCGACAGCTGCGACGCCAGCGCCTCGACGGCGTCGGCGATCACCTGCGGGCTCGTCCGGATTCGCTCCATCCTCAGGGCGTCGAACGCCTGTCTCGCCGTCTCCTGGGGTCGGACGACGTGGGCGTCGATCCGCGGCCTGCGCAAATCGTCGGACGCCGAGGGCAGCGGCCTGAGGGTCAGGCTGTTCGGGACCTGGTGGATCAGGCCCTGGAGACCGTCCACGGCGGATTCCGTCGAGGCCCGGATCGGGGCCATGACCTGCTCGTCCTCCGGCGGGGCGACGAAGCGCTCGAGGAGGCTCCGGGCCTCGGAGACATGTTGCTCGAGCCGGGCGGCCAACCCGCCTGGCGGATTCGGACCCTCCCCATCGAGCTTGTCCTTCAGGCGGCGGAACGCGTCCGCACCTTCCTGGGGCAGGGACTTGAGGGCGGTCTCCAGAGCCTGGGAGACCTGGCTTGCCAGGCGTTCTTGAATCGCCGCCGCCCCCAGGATCATGTGGAGGAGGACCTGGTGCAGGCGAATCCTCTCGAGCCCGCGTGCGTGCCAGGTCTGCCAGACCTCGATCCCGGGACGAAAGGCCTTCCAGAGGGAGAGGGGTTCGGTGACGGGCCCGGGCCGGAAGAGGAAGCTCCCGCTCACCGCGAGGTCGGCCCGCAGGGACCCCTGGCCCTCCCCCAGGCGACGGATCCCGTCCGCCTGCGCCTCGGCGTGGGGGTCCCGTATGCTCTGCTCCTCGAGATGGGCCTGGAGACGCTGGGCCTGGGCAACCGCGGCGGTCCAGGCGAGCCGCTCCGTCCGAGGCTCCCCTTCGTCCTCCGTCTCGTCGACCTCCTCGCTCCGTGCGGCTTCCTCATCGAGAAGGGCACCGAGGACTGTCGTGGCCCATTCCGACCACGCCAGCTCCTGGTCGGCCATCCACCGGGCCCATCCCTGCAAGGCCCGGCGCGCCGCTACCGCCTGGCCAGGGAACACCCGCTCCTCCAGGTGAAACAGCGCGACGCTCCGCAACGGGGCGTCCCGGCTCCACTCGGGCCTCCGCGCCGGGCTCAGGACGCGAGCCAGCCTCTTCCCGATCGCTCTCGTCCGTCCATCCGCCGGATGGGGCGCCAGGGCGTCGCCCCACGGCAGAGGCTCGCCCTCGGGGAGCTCCCGACACGCCTCCTCGGCTCTCTTCTCTGCCTGGGCGAAGACATGGTGGAGCAGGGTCGCGGGCGCGTGAGCCTCCAGCACCGCAAGCAGCGGCTGGAGGACCTCCGAGGCCACACCACGAACGTACCGCACGAACGCGGCAGAGCTGGCGGCGGCGTCCGGAGGGCAGGGGCCGGCCAATCCCGCCTCCTCGACAGCCCGACCGTGGGCGCGGGCCGCGGCGTCGAACGCCTCGCGAAGCGGGGTACCCAGGGTCCGCTCCAGGCCATCCCACGCCTCCTCGAAGGGGAGCTGGGTCGCCAGGACCAGCCGTTGGGCCGTGTCGTGGGCGACCGAGGGGTCAGCTTCCACGCTCGGCCTCTCCTTGTTCCCGCCTCCCGGAGACCTCCACCAGCGCCCTCAGGCCGTATCCTTCGTGAACGAGGCCGGCCTCCCGAAAGCCCGCCCGGGCCCGTTCCGTCACGTCGCTCTGGAAGCTGAACTCGTGTCGAGGGTCGAGGACGTAGGCCTTCACGCGTATGCGCGTGAGGAACGTCTCCTTGAACTCGTCCTTGACCAGGACCACGATGGGCTTGTTCAGGTAGACGTATTTCGAGCTGGCGGCCGCCTGGAAGGCGATCTTCTTCGCCACCGATTCGTCCACCCACCCGGGAAGGTACAGATCGGTGACCACCTGGCAGTTGAGCTCCCCGGCGTTCGCGTTGGCGACCTGACCATCCACGACCTGGGCGTTGGGCACGCTCACCAGGTTGTCGTCGGGCGTGACCATACGGGTGGAGCGAAGCCCGATCGACACCACCTCACCGTAGGTGCCTCCCACCGAGATCTTGTCGCCCACCTGGAACGGCTGGTCAAACACCAGGATCTGGCCGCCGAAGAGGTTCTTCAGAAGGTCCTGGGCGGCGAAGCCGACCGCCACGCCCACCGCGGCGGCTGCGGCGATGACGCCCCGGGCGTCGACCTGGAAGATGACCCGGACGACGAGGTAGGCTGCGAAGACCCACAGCACCAGGCGGACGATGGGGGCGAGCTTCTTGTAGAAGAGGCGGCGCTTCGCGCTTCGCTCCGCCAGTGTGTCGAGGAGCCAGGTGACGCTCTTGATGAGGTACGTGAAGACCACGAAGACCACGATGGTCAGGGCCA
>JARRLD010000186.1:0-17320 GCA_037387345.1 Gemmatimonadota bacterium | reverse complement strand
GGGGGGGATGATGGCATTCACGCGGGAGTTGTCCGGAAGACGAGCGTCCACCATGGGAGACGAGTCGTCGATGCGGCGGCCCACTCCGGAGACGATTCGGTCGATGACCTGGAGGAGGTGCCGGTCGTCCTGGAACTGGATGTCGGTGCGGTGGAGCAGTCCGTGGCGCTCCACCCATACCTCGCGGTACGTGTTCACCAGGATGTCGGAGACCTCCGGGTCCTTCATGAGAGGCTCCAGGGGCCCGAGACCGAAGATCTCGTCGAGGATCTCCCTCGCGAGCTGATCCCGTTCCTGGACGTTGAGGGCAATCTCGTCCCTCTCCCAGGCCAGCAGCTCCTGGATGACCTGCCGGATGGTCTCCGTGGCCTCCTCCCGGCTCACCGCGTCGAGGTTGCTCAGGTTGAGGCGCTCGATGAGCTTCCGGTGGATTCTGCCCTTGATCTCCGATGGAAGGGGCCCGCTGAAGGACCCGATGCCTCCCTGAGACGGGCCGCTCGCCGGGCCTTTGTTGCTGACCGGTGTCGGATCCCATGCGCTCATCAGGCGCTCTCCTTGGCGGCGGCTTGCTGGGTGCGGAAGGGTCGGAACAGGGTCTTCAGCAGACCAGACTGCTCGTCGATGTCGTGGTCCGGCCCGGTCAGGGAGGAGGCGAGCCCCATGAGCCCACGACCGACGCGGGACTTGCGCTGCAGCACCAGGGGCTCGGCCAGATTGATGCTCTGGACGACGCTTGGATCGTCATGGACGAGGACGGTGTCCACGGGATGCCCCAGGCTGGTCTCGACGTCCTTGGTGGCCACGCCGGCATCCTCCCGGAACTGGTTCAGGATGATCCGTGGCGGCTCGCTCCCGTTGAGGGCGGACTTGCTGAGGATCTCCGTGGCCCGTCTGAGGTTGCGCAGGGCCGGCAGCTCGGGCGTCGACACCATGATGCGCTCGTCGGACTCCCTGAGTGTGGCCGCCAGGGAGGCGGTCATGTCGGATCCGCCGTCGACGACCACGTGAGCGAAGTGTCTCCGGCACAAGCGCAGCAACCCCATGGCCTGATCGGCCGTGGGCCCGCCCGGGTCTTCGGTGACGGGCGGAGAGCCGAGAACGGTGAGTCCCCCGTCGTGCACCTCGAGGAACGACCGGAAGAGCTCCTCGTCGATCCGGTGGAAGTTCTGTACCACGTCCAGGTAGGAGTACCGGGGCTGGAGCCCCAGGTAGAGGGCTCCGGTGCCCATGGACGGGACCAGGTCCAGGAAGAGCGTGCTCTCGTCCGTGAGCAGTCGGAGCGCGATGGCCAGGTTCGCCGACACCACGGTCACGCCGGTTCCTCCCTTGGCGCTGAACACGGTGGTGAGGCGACCCGGAGGCGCGTCGGGCTCCCTGCTTCCCGGCGCGAGGCGGCGGCGCACACGGATCCACGCTCCCTGGGCGTCCTTCTGGGACAGTGGCCGCGGCAGGTACTCGTGGGCTCCGGACCTCATCACCGACAACAGCGCTTCGGCGGAGATGTGCGGGCCGGCCACGATCAGGCCGATCTCGGGGGCCTCCTGGCCCAGCACCTCGATCACCCGGACGCCGGTGAGGCTGCCGTCGAGGTCGATGAACACCACCTGAGGGTCGGCGGCCAGCACCCTGCCCAGGGTCTCCCTGGACAGGTTCTGGGCTGCCTTGGGGATGTCGAGGACCATCCGGGCTTCGGACTGGACGATGAGATCGTGTGCCAGCCTCCGGAACTCCTCGTCGGGCGAAATCAGGACGCAGTCAACCACGGGAATTCTCCCTTTCTATTCGACGAGTCGGAGATAGAGGACGAGCGATCCGGTATCCGGTCCGCTGCCGTCCCCGGAGGCGTAGTAGAGGAACCGGGCGTTTACGGGCGACTGGGGGCTCTGCTGGCCTTCCAGGAACATCAGGGCGAAGTTGTTGAACTCGATGGTCTGCATGCCCGGCGCGGTGACCTGGGAGATGTCGAACAGGGCGATCTTGATCACCCGGGGGCTCGCCATTCCCGGGCCGAAGGCCGAGTTCACGATGCCGCCCCGGCCCTCGTTGGCCGCCGGGTCCCAATAGGCGTCGGGGTCCTCGGACATGAGCTCGTCGATACCCTGGTACGTGGGCCCGATCATGTTGCCGGGCTCGAGCTCGTAGGGGGTGTCGAGCTGCACCGGGCTGTCGTTGCACTCGCAGATGTTGTTGCGGTAGACCGAGCCACCGGCGTCGAGACCGCCTCCGCCCTTGTCGCAATCGGCCATGTCCTCGTCCGTGGGCAGTCGCCAGGGGTAGAACAGGCCCGGGTTGAGGTTGTACTCGTCGTTGGGGTCGGCGCCCTTGATCTGGATGGACCGACCGTAATCTCGATCAGGACCTCGGTGGTCGCTCCCGTATCCGGTGGCCGTCGCCGCGTCGGGAGCACCCATTCCGTTGAACCGCTGATACCGGTCGTCGGGGTGGCTGCCCATGATCCACTCTTCGCCGGGATCCCAGACATTGTTGCCGTTGTCATCGTCGTCGGCGTCGTGCCACATGTCGGGGAGGGCGATGGGCTTGAGACAACGGGCCGTGCCGGCCAGCATCGCCTTCGCCGCCGCTTTGGCGGCGATGTCGATGTCGTCGAAGCCGATGACCCGGGCGAACCAGGTGGGGACGCCCTGCCTCCGGATCCCGACCCGCACCAGGCGCTCGGCCACGTCGATCTGAACGGTGATCTCGGAGGAGTCGACGGGCTCGCCGCGCATCCCCTGGCCCAGGGCGTACTCGTACGCTCTGTCCTGCGCGGGCTGAAACGCCTGAGCCTGGGGGAAGTCCATGAAGGCGCTTCCCCCGGCCAGCGCCGCGGCGTCCGCGATGCGCTGGGCTTCGGCTCGCGTGGCGTACCCCATGGAGAGATCCACGGCGAGGGCCGCCATGCCGAGGAGGACCACCATGGTGACGGCCACCAGGGCCAGCGTCGCCCCCCGTTCGTTGCTTGTCATGGTCGTGGGCTTCATGGGCTGGTCCTCCTCAACGATCCTGCATGCGGCCGGACATGGACACGGTGTCGGCGCGCTCACGGATCCAGTTGCCGATGTGTCCGTCCCACTTCCAGTCTGCGGGCACGCCGGTGGGTACCGGAGGAGCCGGCAGGTCGTCGTCGTCCAGGACGTAGGGCGTCACGAGCACCAGGAGCTCCGAGCGGTTCTGACGGGCGCTCTTCGACTTGAAGAAGAATCCGATGATGGGGAGGTCTCCGAGGAGCGGGATCTTGTCCGCCTCCGTCAGCATCTGATTGTCCATCAGGCCGCCGATGGCCAGGGTCTGACCCGGCTTCAGCTCCACGTCGGTCTGGACGCGCCGGGTGAGGATGCTCGGGATCGCGAATCCCTGTAAGGTCAGGCCGTTGGCGAAGTCCAGCGACGACACCTCCGGCTCCACCTGGAGGCGGATGTTGCCGCTGTTCTGGATCGTGGGCGTGAAGTTCAGGCGGACGCCGTATTCCTTCCACGTGATGGTCACGGCGTTGGACTGGCTTCCCTGGATCGTGGGAAACGGGAACTCGCCGCCGGCGAGGAACGACGCCTGCACACCTTCTCGGGTGACCAGGTTGGGCTGGGCCAGGCTGCGGAACTCGCCGGTGCTCTTCAGCGCGCGGATGAACACGTCGAGCGCCGAGCGGTCCCCTTCCAGCATGATCGTGATCAGCCCCTCGGAGGCGGTTTCGATGTAGTGGGTGTCATCTTTGTCGAAGACCTCGTCCATCGTGGCCGGGTTGAGGGCCCGCACCAGGTCACCGCCGAGCTCCTTCAGGACGGAGCGGCTGACCTCGGCGAACTCCACGTGGAGGAGGATCTGCTCGGGGGCCGGAGCCTGGATGTTGTTGATGACCGGAATCTCCAGGGTTTCGGCCAGGGCCAGGGCCTGGCGTACCACGGCGGGGTCCCGGACCTCACCGGAGAGGATCAACGTGCTGCCCGTGCTCGACACCGTCACCTGCTCTCCCCCAAACAGATCGTCGAACTGACGCTGGAGCGAGGCGATGTCCGCCGTCACCTCGAGAGTGTACATCTGGGGGCGACCGGAGCGGCCCCAGATCACCAGGCTCGTGGTCCCCACCTGCTTTCCGTTGATCAGGAACTGGTTCGGGGGGAACGCCAGCGCCTCGGCGATGTCACCGTCGGCGATGGTGAGCCGGGTAATGGTATCGGCGCGCGTGAGGACGGTGGACGCGCCGCGAGCAATGGTGATGACGCCCTCGGAGTCCGTAAGGAACCCCTCCTGGGCGCGAGCGGGAGATGCTCCGGCCAGCAGCGCCAGGGTGAGCAGGGACACACCCGCGCGGCCTAGCGCCGGGGAGAGTCGTCGGATGGAAGTCATGGTCACAGGTCTCATGGGGTCGTGTCTCCAGTCAGGTTCGGCGGTTACTGGTAGGAGACCAGTGTGCGGACTCCACCGTGGTACATCTCGAGGAAGCCTTGCGCGGCCGGGGGAGTGCCGGTCCGCACCGACGATCGCCGGATGCGGCGGGAGGTGCCGAGGAAGAGGCCGGACGCGAACTGCCCGTCGGTCTCCACCGTCTCCAGGTCCAACGTGTTGCGAAGGGCCATCTGGATCCGACCCTGGTTGGCGGCGAGCACGAGCTTCTCCGCCTGCTCGAGGGTCACGAGAACCGTGACCACGGCGACGATCATGGGCTCGCCCTCTTCGTTCTTGCGGATCTCCTGGCCGGCGGCGAGCGCCTGGATGTTCTGCAGGATCACCTTGCTCGCCGGATCCTTCGTGCCCTGGGGTGTCATGGTGAGGATGACGTCCACCCGGGTCTGGGGGGTCACGAACCCGGCCACGCCGATGACCTCATCGACCTTGACGCTCAGCGCCCTCATGCCCTCGGGGATGAGGGGCGGGAGCCCGGCTCCCATGCCGGAATCAGCCAACTTCGTTTCCAGGATGGGCTCGTTGGCGCGGATGGCTTCGATGACCCCCCGGCCCACCACCTCGCCGGGTACGCTGGCATAGCCCGTGGGGACGGACCCGGCCGGCCACTCGATGACCCTGAGGTCATCTTCCGTGATCAGCTGTCCGAGCCCCAGATCCCGAACGGCGACCACCACAGGCTGCGTCGAACCTCTGCTGTCCGAGGCGATGATGGCCGTGGGGCGCTGGTCCAGGTACTGGATGACGGAATAGCCCGCCACCAGACCCGACGTGATCGCCAGGAGCAACACAAAAAGAACGCGCTTCTTCTTCATCGGATGGACTCCTGATTCTTCATTCGTTGCGCATGGCGAATTCGGTGGCGAGCACCAAATCGTCGCCCCCCTGGGCGAGCTGTACGAGCGCGCCGACGAAGCGCAGCGGGTACAAGTGCTCGATTCGGACCGTCGTAGGGTTGCCGCGGCCGGATCCCATGCCGGTGATCTGGATGTCGGCGTCGGCTACCTCGACTCCAGCCCGTGCCGCCGCGTCGATAATGATCTGTCGCACTTCAGCCTCGCTCCTGCCGTTGTCCACCACCGCCTCTCTCGCCCCTTCGCGGGCTGCGTCGGTGAGGACCTCGTAGACGTTCCACGCACGCGCGAAGTCCACGATGCCCAGGAGGAGGAGGAGCAGGATCGGCGCGACCAGAGCGAACTCTACGAGCGCCTGTCCTGCCCGGGGGTCGCCGGACCTCGGCCGAGATCGGCCCATTTGTCTCACTGTTCGAGTCCTCATAGAACGGTTCCCGGGAGGGGGATGAACCAGGCCGCGAGAGCTCCGACTGCGATGGCCACGCCGTAGGGCACCGCTTGTGCCCCCGGGGTGTCCAACGTCGCACGCCGTCCCGCGCGGCCCAGCGTAATCAGGTAGATGAAGAGGCTCAGGGTGTTCATGAGAAGTGGGACGACGGTTCGCCGACGGGCGGCATCGACCAGGGCGAGCCCGCATCCGGCGAGCCCACCCCAGATGATCACCGCAAGCATGGCCGTCGGTCCCACGAAGGCTCCGACCGCAGTCAGGAGCTTCGCGTCACCAGCACCGATTCCCCCGATGGCGAAGAGGGGGAAGCCCAGGCCGAGGGCCATGAGGGCTCCTGCCGCCGCGGGAATCACGGCGCGCCCCGGGAGGGCGGCCGCGATCCCCACGGCGAAGAGCAGAGCCGGTACCGTGACGGCGTTTGGAATCCTCCGCTCCCGGACGTCCATGACGACCGCCGCACCGAGCAGGGCGAGGAAGCCGACGAAGTGGATCAGCAGCCAGATGAGCATCACTGACAAGGGGCCGGGGTGAGGGAAACCACGCTTACGGAGTGGCCTGATTGACGACAGCGTTTCCGAGCTCGCCACGGATGGCGCGGAACACGTTGGCGATCTCATCGCGGAAGGCCACCAGGACCAGGATCAGCCCGATGGAGACCAGCGCGATGATCAGCGCGTACTCGGTGAGGCCCTGTCCAGCCTCGTCGGTCCAGAATGACTTGATGGTGTTCATCTTTGGTGCTCTCTCTCTCTGTTCTTGGGCCGGATGGCCCGGTTGGATCTGATGTCGCGTGCCGCGCGCCGGCCCGAGCGGTATGAGCCCCGCTGCCGGGCCGGCGCGCCTCGCACGCCACGGGTTACGGAGTGGCCTGGTTCACCACGGCGTTGCCGAGCTCACCACGGATCGCGGCGAATACGTTCCGGATCTCGTCCCGGAAGGCGACGAGCACCAGAATGAGCCCGATCGAGACCAGGGCGATGATCAGGGCGTACTCGGTGAGGCCCTGTCCGGACTCGTCGGTCCAGAACGACTTGAGGGTTTCCATTCGACGTGCGCTCCTTCGGCCTGCAGGCCTTTGGGGGTTCTGTGCCGAGCCTCGACCTCTTGAGGTCGGGTATGGTCGGCGTGTTGGGACCCACCCGAGGGACCCATCGCGGCGTAGGACGATTCAATCCTTGGGCCACGCGTGTGCCATGTACGTAAATCATTGGTGCACAACGCGTTAGATTGGACTACCACTCCGTCGCGGTGCCATGGGACGTTGCAGTCGCGGCTTCCCCGGGGCGTGGACCTGTAACGATCCGTTACAGCGTGACGCGTTGGATCCCCGGGGCTGGTGGGACGAGGCCTCAGCAAGGGGCCGGGGCGTGACTCATGCCCGCTGGCCGGCTGCCCGCATTTCGAGGGACGGCGAGGTGAGAAGAGACTCAGGGTGCGAGCCGCACATCGGCTGGGGCCCCCTGGCGTCAGCCCGAGAAGAGGATCAGCGGGAGGCCAGCGGGGTGGGGACCGGGATCGGTCAGGGTTCCCGGATGGCCGCGATCGAGTCCTTGTTCAGGGCGAGGCGGTCGAAGCGCAGGGTGGTATCCCTCCCCTGCTCGCGCACGTTCCGAAGGGGGATGAACCCCGGCCCGGACTCGAAGTAGTCCGAGGTGCGCAGCTCGTCCGGCAGATGCAGCATGACGTGGAGGATCTGGCCGTCCACGAGCAGGAGCTCGATCTCCCGCTCCTGCGACGTGGGGTGGGCGGCCGACGTGAGATGCAGGGAGCCGTCCACCGGAGCGATCCACACCACCCGGGTCATCGCGATCCCGACGTGGGGCAACGGCGTGCCACTTCCCAACAGGGGCTGGCCCTCCGCAATGTGGATTAGCCCACTGAGATCTCCGCCCCCACGAACCCGCATGGTCACGACCTTCATCTGCAACAGTAGCCGATCGACTACCTTCGGTGATGATCCAACGGCTCAGTCCAGGTTCTTGGTTCAGGTTCAGGACGCGAGATCGTGACGAGCGATGATACGGTCAAGCCTCGGGCGGGACACCTTGAGCAGACGGGCCGCCGCGCTCTTGTTTCCGTCGGTGGCAAGTAGCGTGTACCGGACGTGCTCCTTTTCGATGGCGTCCAGGCTCATTCCCCCGCTTCCCGAAGACGATCCGTTGTGATCAAGTCCTTCGGCCGCCGTCGGAGCGTCCGCGGCGGTAGCACCCCCGACGTCCTCGAGAGACAATGTGCCGCCCCGGCAGAGCACCACACCCCGGGTGAGCACGTTCTCCAGCTCTCTCACGTTGCCGGGCCAATCCCGCCGGATGAGCTCCATCATGACCTCGTAGGGCACCACGGGCAATGGGCCCGAGATCTCGGCGGCGGCCTTGGCGAGGATGTGCCGTACCAGGAGCGGGATATCGGAGCGGCGCTCCCGAAGCGGCGGAACGTGCAACTCGATGACCTGCAGGCGGAAGAACAAATCCTCCCGGAAACTTCCTTCGTCGACGAGCTTCCGAAGGGGCCGGTGGGTCGCCGCGACCACCCGGGCCTCCGTGGTGCGCGGCATTTCTCCTCCCACGGCGTAGAACTCCCGTTCCTGGAGCACGCGCAGCAGCTTCGCCTGAAACGCCAGGCTGGTGTCCCCGATCTCGTCGAGGAAGACCGTCCCCTTTCCCGCGACCTCGAAGCGTCCCCGCCGATCGGCCACGGCTCCCGTGAACGCTCCTCTGACGTGTCCGAAGAGCTCGGACTCGAGCAGCGTCTCCGGAAGCGCAGCGCAGTTCACGGCCACGAAGGGCTCATCCGAGAACGGCGAGTTCTCGTGGATCGTACGAGCCACGAGCTCTTTGCCGGTGCCGGTCTCTCCCGAAAGCAGGACGGGTGCCCGGGAGGAGGACACGGATCCGATGGTCTTGTAGACCTCCATCATCGCCGGGTGCCGACCCACGATCCGTCCCCTCGAAACAGGTGGGTCGGAGGACGCGGCGTTGGCGGTGGCTCTCAGCTCGCGCCCCGCCCGGTCGGCCACGCAGCGCTCCAGGACGTTCTCGATGTCGTCCAGGTCCACCGGCTTCACCAGGTAGTCGTAGGCCCCCTGCTTGATGGCATCGATGGCGCCCTGGACATCGGCGTAGCCCGTGAACACGATCACGTCCACGTCCGGCTGTCGCTTCCGCAGCACCTGCAGGAGCTCGAACCCGTTCATGCCCGGCATCTGTACATCGGTGATCACGATGTCGGGTCGGAAGGACGCGATGTTCCCCAGAGCGGTTTCGCCGTCGGCCGCCGAGCTCACTGTGTACCCGATGTCGGAAAGGTGAGCCTCGAGGGTCCTGCAGAGGGACTCGTCGTCTTCGACCAGGAGGAGACGGATCTCGTTCAATGGAATCTCCCGTCGTCCGTGTGCCAGGCCTCACGCGCCGCGTGCGCAGGACCGGGCCCGTTGGGGGATGCGGATACCGGAGAAGGATGGGTGCCGAGCACTCGGGCCACCTTCTTGTCGGAGGGGGAAATGGACGGACGGGCGGACACCTCCGCGCACTTTGTCGGCTCCTCTCGGGGGACGTTCGCAGTCAGGGAATCGGAAACGGCGGCGAGGGGCATCCGCACCACGAACTCGGCCCCTTGCTCCCACACGGGGAGGTCTGCCAGGTACACGTCACCGCCCGCCGAATGAAGCGTGCGCGAAACGACCGCCAGGCCGATGCCGGAGCCGTTGGACTTCGTCGTGAAGAACGGCTCGAAGATCCTCTCGCGGATGTCGTTGGGAACACCCGACCCGTCGTCACGGATGTGAACGGCAACGGCTGGGCCCATTCCGGCGACGTTTTCCAGGACGGATCGGAAATGGAGTCGGCCCCCGTCGGGCTGTGCCTCCAGACCGTTCATCATGAGGTTCAGGAACGCGCCTTTCAGATGCCCCGGGTCACTCCGGACACGGTCGTGGGCAGCGTCCAGGTCCAGGGTCACCTCGACGCCGGCCCGGTCGAACTCCCCGCGGAGCAGGTCGTTGGTCTCGGTGAGCACGGCGTGCAGGCTCACGATCTGCTCCTGGGTCTGATCCCGTCGGGCGAGTTGCAGGATGCTGGTCAGTGAGCTGCCGAGGCGGTCGACCTCCTTCAGGCTGATCTCGACGGATTCCTTCAGCTCATCGGGAAGCGGCTTGGTACGGCCCCAGCGCTCGATGCGCTGCAGGTTCATCTTCACGCAGCTGAGAGGATTCCGGATCTCGTGGGCCAGATAGGCGGAGAGCTCACCCACCACGGCGAGGCGGCTGTTCTGGTCGACCTGGCCCACCATCCGCTTGATTTGATCCGACATCTCCCGGAACGCCACCGTGAGCTCACCGACCTCGTCCTCCCCCGGCGGGGGCAGCCAGGGCACCAGATCGCCGGCGCCAATGCGCTTGGACGCTCGGATGAGCTCTTTCAGCGAGTTGGTCACGCGACCCAGGAGGGCGGAGAAGGCGAGCGAGGTGGATGCGGCCAGCAGAATCACGAACACCCAATACCAGGCACCCAGCCGCCCGAACGGAGCGACAACCGAACCAAGCCCCACCTCGGCGACGGCAACCCAACGCCCGTCGGCGCTGACGCTCGCCGAGCCGATGCGTCGACCATTGGCACCGTCGCGAAAATCGAAGCTGGACTGATTGGCCCGGATCTCGTCGAGCATCGCCAGAGCTGCCTGCCCCGCTGCCGAACCGTCGTCCTGAAGCTCCTGACAGTCGGCGGAGAACATCACGATCCCGGTATTCCGGTCGACAATCTGGGTGTGGAGACCGGCCGCGGACGGGGTCAGGGCGATGAGGTCATCCATCCACATGTGGGCCTCTGCGATCCGATCGCCGGCGCCCCCGACGATTGCCCGCACGGCCACTGCACGGGCGCCCCCCGACGGCCTGCAGCGGGTGCCCGGCTCGGGCGGCGCTCCGGCCAAGGTCACGGAAGACCCCCGTCTGTCGACGACACGAACGAAGGCCGCCGAGGCAAGGACGTGGTCCGGCTGCCACGCCGTGGGGCCGCCACGATCCTGCGAGCCGTCCCCGGGACCCGGCAACGGGAAGGTGGGGACCCGCTTCAGCGCCTGACGCACCTGGGCCGTGGAAGCATCCAGTTTGTCGGAGAGCTCGGCTACCGCGCCCCCCAGACGCGCGGTGACCGCCTCCCGGTTCAGGTGGGCCGAGTAGAGAAAGCCGAACGTGGCCACCGCCAGAAGGGGCAGCACGGCCAGCCCGAAGAACAGCAGCACGATCTTTTGCCTGAGTGACAAAGCTTCGCTCCCTGAGCGCGCACATCGATTCTCTCGGCCCCTGGGGCCGGAGGGACTGCAATGCAGGTGCCAGGCCGGCCAGAACGCCGTACCAGCACCTGCTCCGTCCCGGTGCGAAGAGCCCGAGGACGTAGATTGGCGCATGGGCCGCGGACTCGGATCCGGGCGTTCGGCCAGAACTGTTGCGCCGATGCCCCATGCCGGAGATCCCCCGCCCGCGTGGGTGCGGTGAAGGTTGGGTCGAGGCGCAGGGGTGGACGCGGGAGCCGCCCCGGGGCCGGAAGGTCTGCAATTTGGGACGAAGGCTGGCACTCGGTGCAGGACCAGACCTCACTTGATACAAAGAGTGAGATCATATGTTCTAAATAATTAGTAAATATGTTTTTAGATGTCCATCACTCATGTAAGACTCGGACCGGGTGTGGGCCTGAGCCGAGGGACGGGCCGACCCGGTTTGCGCTCCGGCTCCCGACCCCCGACAATGAGCGACGGAGGTTGCTCCACCGAAGCACAGGAGGTGTTGGAATGGGACGGAGGATTCTGATGCTCGTCGGCGACTACGCCGAGGACTATGAGGTCATGGTGCCGTTCCAGGCCTTGCTCGCAGTCGGGCACACGGTCCACGCCGTATGCCCGGAGCGTAAGGAAGGCGATAAGGTGCGCACGGCGATCCACGACTTCGAGGGGGACCAGACGTACTCCGAGAAACGGGGTCACGACTTCACGCTGAACGCGTCTTTTGCCGACGTGAAGGCGGAGGATTACGACGCGCTGGTGATCGCAGGTGGGCGGGCGCCGGAGTACCTGCGTCTCAACGAGGCGGTGCTCGTGCTGGTGAGGTACTTCTTCACGGCCGGAAAACCGGTCGCCGCGATCTGCCACGGCCCACAGATCCTGTGTGCTGCAGGGGTCATCCAGGGGCGCAGGGTCTCGGCGTATCCCGCTGTCGCCCCCGAGGTCCGGCTGGCGGGTGCGGAGTATGTCGACATCCCCATCGACGGCGCGGTTACCGACGGCAACCTGGTCACGGCTCCGGCATGGCCGGCGCACCCGGCGTTCGTCGCGCAGTTCCTCGAGGTGCTGGGGACGCGGATCGAGCACGAGGAGATGGCGACGGCCTGATCTCCCCTCCCCTCCCGAGGCTGCCCAGATGTCGCTGATGGACACCATCCGGTCCCGTCGCTCGATCAAGCGCTTCACCGACGAGAAGGTCACGCGCCACCAGATCGAGCAGCTGCTCGCTGCCGTGTGCCACGCGCCCAACCATCGGATGACCGAGCCGTGGCGGTTCTACGTGCTCGGCCCGGAGGCTCGGGCCGGATACGGGCGGGCGCTGGGCCGGCGAAAGGCCAGGCGGATGGAAGATCCTGAGGCGGCCCGAGCGGTTGTCGACAAGGTCGAGGCCAGCCATCGTGCACTCCCGTCGATGCTCGTCGTCGCCATCGTCAAGGACGAGAATCCGGAAATCCACGAGGAGGACTACGCCGCGGCCTACATGGGCGTGCAGAACCTCTCGCTGCTCGCGCATGAGATGGGGCTCGGCACACATCTCAAGACGGGCGCCGTCATGGAAGATCCCAACGCCCGCGCCGCCGTGGGGATTCCGGACTCGGAGCGGATCGTGGCCGTCCTGGAGGTCGGCGTCCCCGAGGCCGTGCCCGATCCGAAGCCGAGGAAGGGAGCCGCGGACTACACGACGTGGGTGCCGTGACCGCGCGTCACGCGAACCTCGACCCCATCCCTCACTTCGTCCGTTCGGGGTGAGCCTCCAGGAACCGCGTGAGCACGGCGTTCACGAAGGCCGCCTGCTCGATGTGCGGCAGGTGGCCGGCCGAATCCACCGGAACGAATTCCGCTGACGGGATGTTGCGCAGGAGCACCTCCGACATGGCGAAGGGAACCGTCTGGTCCTGCTTCCCCCAGATCAGCATGACGGGCACACCGGTCTCCGCGACCCCGGCGAAGAGGTCGTCGAAATCCACGCGCGACGTCTCGAGCACGCTCGAGAGAAGGGCGTGGGCAAAACCCCTGTACCGCATCTGGGGCAGGTACCGGTCGATCCACGTGGGGTGGTTCTCGGGATGGAGAAAGTCCGTCATCTGGCCCGCCGGCAGGTCGGGTACTCGCGAGACCGTCCAGAGCCACGACCCGAGCAGGGGAACGCGAAGCACCCGTGGCACCTCGGGCGCGCCGCTCATCGGATCGACGAACGTCACCGTCCGGACCCGATCCGGATGACGCGCGACGAAGCTGGACGCAACGAAGCTGCCGAAGGACAGCGCGACGAGATCGATACGGCCCGTGACCTCGAGGGAGTCGAGCAGTGCCTCGAGCTGCCCGTCGTACAAGGAGCTGTCGTATCGCCCGCGCGGCCGGTCCGAGAATCCGCGACCGTAGAGATCGTAGCGGAGCACGCGATATCCGGAGCTTCGCAGGGCGACGGCGGTCGAGTCCCATATGTAGTAGGGGACCGAAAACCCGTGCACCAACACGACCAGGCGGCCCGCGTCGGGTCCGGCCAGGTCGTAGTGGGTGCGGCCGCGGGCAAGAGAGACGAACTCGCCGGGGGCTTCGGCCCTGGCCGCGTCATCCAGCTCGGCCGATTCGGGACTCTTCCACTCGCCGTAGGCGAGCGCACCGCCGACCGGGAGCGCGAGGGCGATGAGTACGAAGAGTATACGGCGCATCGGCGTGTTCATGAGGTGAATCGCCTGCCTCTCGCCACCCCCGGGCTCGATACGGTGAAGCCGGCGAGGGTCATTCCAGGCTGGCGGTGTGGATGGACATGGGCGTCCAAGATGCAGCCCACGAGCCCGTTCGGCCACAAGGTTCTTCGGAGGCGTCCGAACGATCGACTCCAACGTGCCCGCTGGCGGTTCCCTCTGGTATCCCCTAGCGTGGGAAGCTCCCGAATCGGTGACCCCGTCCCTTGCCGTGAGAAGAGGCAGGCCTCATGAGTCCCGCAGGGATTGTCGCTCGGCTCGCTGCGCTGCCCGATCTGGCCGGGATACCCGAAGCCGAGCTGCGGTGGCTCGCCCACCACGGGCAGTTCGTGGTCCACGAAGCCGGTACCGTGATCGCTCCCAAGGGACAGCCCATCGAATGGCTCTGGGTGATCCTGTCCGGCTATATCGCCGCCCGTGTGGATCGGGGCGCCGGCCCGCAGCTGGTCATGGGATGGCGACCGGGAGAAGTCACAGGCATGCTGCCGTTCTCCCGCATGACAGGGCCGCCAGGCGATGTCTACAGCGAGGACATTACGGAAGCCGTCATGGTGCACGCGGACCTGTTCCCGGAGATGATCCACCGGTGTCCCATGTTCACCGCGCACACGGTCCATCTGATGCTCGACCGTGCGCGCAGGTTCAACACGAGTGACCTCCAGGACGAGAAGATGATCTCGCTCGGCAAGCTCTCGGCGGGGCTCGCCCACGAGCTCAACAACCCGGCCTCCGCAATCGTGCGTTGCGCCAAGCTGTTGGCCGCCAGCCTGTCCGGGGCCGAAGCCGCGTCAAAGGCCCTGGGCGCCGCCGGGTTGACCGACGAAACGCTCGGCGTCATCGATCGGGTGCGACGCCAGAGCCTGGCGGCCACCGAACAAGCACCGTCCCCGATGCAGCTGGCAGACCGGGAGGAGGCGCTCACCGGCTGGTTGGAGCGAAGGGGCCTCGATGACGCCTATGCGGCGACCCTGGCCGACATGGGCGTGACGACGGCGGCGCTCGATACCCTCGTGGCGGACATCCCCGAAGTGGTCCTCGATCCCGCCCTGCGTTGGTTGACCTCGAGCTTCGGCACCCTCTCGCTTGCCCGGGACATCGAGCGGGCCGGTACCCGCGTCCACGAGCTGGTCGGCGCCGTGAAGCGGTTCACCTACATGGATGACCGCGCCGGAGTGGACCTCGTGGACGTGGAGGGCGGGCTGAGGGACACCCTCAGGGTGCTGGCGTCGAAGGTGAAGGCCAAGGGCGCCTCGGTCACGCTGGACTGCGAGCCGGACCTGCCGCGGGTCCGAGCCAACGGCGGCGAGCTCAATCAGGTGTGGATGAACCTCCTGGACAATGCGATGGACGCCATCTCGGAGTCCGGGGCCGTCGAGGTCACGGGGCGCCGTGAGCGCGACAGGATCGTGGTCCGGGTCATCGACGACGGAGCCGGCATCCCTGCGGACCTCCTTTCCCGGATCTTCGACCCCTTCTTCACGACCAAGCCACCGGGGCAAGGCACGGGCCTCGGCCTGGACATCACCCGATGGCTGGTGCGCCGGCACCGTGGCGAGCTCACGGTCCGGTCCCAACCCGGGCGGACCGAGTTCCGCGTCAGCCTGCCGGCGCCGGACGAGGAGGCGTAGGGGCGATCCTCGCCCGCTCCAGAGCCTCGTCCAGCATGCGGACCAGCGCGTCACGGTCGCAGGACGGACAACGCCAGCCAACGTCCCCGGAACCACATCTCTTTCGCTCCTTAGGTGAAACGCGTCCGAACGCATCAGTGGGACGTGGCTGGGTCCACCCTGTCGGCTCCCCGGAATCGGGGGTGGTCCGTGGGTCGGCCGCGTGCCCTACTGCCTCAGCTTCGCCTCAGGTCCGCGAACCAGTTGTCCACCCAGACGAGCCGCGGTCCCTCCCCCGCCCCGCTCAACTGGCGAGGGGCGAGAAAGATGAACGCGCTGTCCGTCGGGGTGACCGCGAAAGACGTGTGGTAGAGGTTGTTGGTGGACGAGGAGAAGCCCGACACGCCGGAAACGTTGAACAGCGGAGTGAGTCCTTCCACGGTGAACGTGGCGTCCGCCTGCACTCGTGCGGAGACCATGCGGGACGACCCGTCTACGTAGTAGAGGGCGTTCCCGGTCGGCGACCAGACCGGCGACAGCCCGCCCCCGTTCGAGACCTGCCAGCGTCCGCCGTCGGTGTCCGGGAACGGCCGCACATACACCTCGTTCGTGCCCGACTCGTTCGATGTGTACGCCAGCCATCGCCCGTCGGGGGAGACGGCGGGGTGCAGCTCCGAATAGTCGCCCTCCACCAGCGTCACCGGGGTGGAGTCGCCCTGCACGCGCACGCCGACCAGGTCACCCACGCCTCTCTGTGTGTTGTCCGTACGCAGAACCAACCAGCGTCCGTCGGGAGACCACGTCACCTCCTGCACCTGGCGGTCGATGCGGGCCAACGGTCTTTCCGGACCGCTGCCATCCACGGGACGCCCGTACACCAGGCTCGTGTTGGCACTGTCCCGGATGAACGCGACCATCTTCCCGTCCGGCGACCAGGCCGGTCGCCGGTCCTGGTTCCCGAAGCTCAGCCGTGTGGACGGCCCGTGGTCGAGCTCCTTGACCCAGATGTTGAGCCCGCTCCCCTGCCCGACGCCGACGGCCAGTCGCCGTCCGTTCGGCGAGAGGGCGAGCGAGTTGAACGGGCCCGACCAGGAGGTGTCGATCGGGGTGACTGTACCCTCGCGGCTTACGCGGATGGCCGCGTAGTCCTCCCCGCCCCCGGCCCTGCGTGCGTAGACCAGCGAGCCCGACTGAGACCAGGAGAGAACGGCGAATCCCCTGAGCAGAACGACCTGGACGTCTTCCAGCACCGGAACCGCCTCGCCCGTGATTTCGAGGCGGTCGAGATCGAATGGCGCGGCCATGACCGCGCCGTCACTGCGAACGTAGATCAGGTGGCCGTTCGGGAGATAGGCCGCCTGGGCCACGTCCGGGAGGAGCTCCTTCTGCGTGCCCGCCTCGAGGTCGAGTATGTGGATGCTCATGGTGACACAGCCGGACAAGCAGTACTGGAAGAGCACGCCACGCGCTCCGGGCAGGGCTACCGGGATCCCTATCCCCCCTCCACCGAGCAGGCTGCCACGCAGCACGACCGTGCTCGCGCCACGGGCTTCACTCACGCGCAGGAGCTTGTTCAGGTCGGGAGACACGTAGACGATCGTGCCGTCGTCAAGCCACGCGCCGCCGCCGTATCCCGCGACCGCGGAGTCCGCCAGCGTCACGGATGCACCCCCACTCGTCCTGACCTTGCGCAGCCGTCCGTCGGCCACGTAGGCGATCCACTCTCCATCGGGCGAGAAGACGGGGTTCAGAGCCCGCTCCGTCCCGGGGATCGACGTAGGATCGAGCTGGCCACGCCGCTTGAGCCAGAGCAGCCCGTCCTGGCGGCTGTCCCTGAAGACGAGCATCGAGCCGTCGGGCGAGAGCGACATGGCCGGATTGTCGATCACCATGGTGACGCTGTCGCCCATGTTGACGTACTGCCATGTGACGGGCCGCTGTGAGGCCTGATGGGCGCGGAGCCAGCCCCAGCCGGCGAGCGCGGCCAGCACTACGCTTGCGACCAGCGCCGACGCCAGCAGGGGACCG
>JARRLD010000185.1:0-8584 GCA_037387345.1 Gemmatimonadota bacterium | reverse complement strand
TCCATGACTGCAGCGCGACGACGGGCGAGAGCCGCCCGGCGGGTTCCGGAGGCCATCCGAGCTCCGGCCCTGTCACTCCTCCTCGTCCTCACTGCCTTCGTTGCGTGCAGCAGCTCGTCCGAGGTCGACCTCCAGGAGGAGGCGGAATCCTGTGATCGACCCTTCGGCGATCCGGCGTCCTCCGACTACGTCCTGCCCTTTCCCCAGGGCCGGACGTACAACCTCTTCCAGGGGAACTGTCCCTCCAACCCCACCTGGGGCCACTTCGGCTGGTTCGCCTACGACTTCGACCTCGTGACCGGCGACACGATCATCGCGAGCCGAGCGGGTCGTGTGCGCTTCGTGCGTGAGGACCAGCCGGATATCGGCGGTGACTGCTCGGGCGGCAAGGAGAACATGGTCTTCATCGAGCACACGGACGGGACGGTCATGGCCTATGTCCACCTGACGACGCAGGGGTCCCTGGTGGCCGTGGGCGACAATGTCACGCAAGGGCAGCCCATCGGTTTGAGCGGCAACAGCGGCTGCTCGTCGGGTCCGCACCTGCACGTGACCCTGTACCGGGCCGGGAACAGCTTCGACCACGACGACTCGCTACCGTTGAACTACCGCAACGCCCTGGGTCCGATCGACTCCAACGGAGGACTCGTCCAGGGAGCCGACTACACCGCCGGGTCCTTCGATCCGGGAACCTGAGGAACGCGGACCCGCAGCCCCCGTCAGCCGCCCGTCCGCTCGACTCCCGTCACGTTGTTCCCCGGATTCCGGTCGATGAGCTTGTTGAAGGGGTCGATCCCGGCCCGTACCGGCTCCTCGTCCACCACGATCTCCATCACCGCGGTGGTGTCCGTCACATGCCGCTTTTCGAGGAAGAGGACCTCGCCCTCAGCCGGGGAGTCGGGGGTCTCGGCACCGAAGACTCCGATGTCCACCCACTCGTCCAGGGCCGTCTCGGTGGTATTGCCCTGGCCGTCGGCCCGGTACTTCCGGGACCGGACGTCGAGGCGCACCCGGTAGCGCCCGTCGTCGGTGGGCTCCCAGGTGGCGCCTTCGGCCTCGAGCTCCCAGAGGGTGATGGTGCGGAACAGGTCCTCGACCTTGCTCTCCCAGCGCTCCGGGACCTCGGCCTCGAGGTAGTCCAGGTACTCCAGAGAGGTGGTGTACGGCGGGCCGGTAAACTTCACCGCGTCCACGTACCGTGACATGGCCCGATTGAAGGCCTCCTCGCCGATGTAGTCCCGCATGGCGTAGGTGACCAGGCTCCCCTTCCGGTAGTGGATGTACCCCTGGTTCTCCACCCGGAAGAGAGGAAGCTCCTCGATCAGCTCGCCGCCGCGGCCCTGGAGGTAGGAGTCCAGCTCGTAGCGCAGGAAGCGGCGCATCATCTCGGGCCCGTATTCCTTCTCCTGGACCATGAGGGCCGAGTACTGGGCCATGGTCTCGGAGGTGACGGTAGCCCCCTGGACATCGGCTCCCATCACCTGGTGGGCCCACCACTGGTGGGCGATCTCGTGGGCGGTGACGTAGAAGACGTAGTCGATGTCCTTGGGATCGTCGAGCTTGGCGATGAAGCCGATGGACTCGGAGAAGGGGATGGTGTTGGGGAAGGACTGGGCGAAGGTGGCGTAACCGGGGAACTCCAGGATCCGCACCTGCCGGTGCTGATAGGGACCGAACTCCCGGGTGAAGTAGTCCAGGGACTTCTTCGCCGCCTCGATCATCCGGTCCACGTTGTAGGCGTGCTCCGGGTGGTAATAGACGGCCAGGTCCACGTCCCGCCACCGGTCCCGTCGGACCTCCCAGCGCGCCGACAGATAGGACCAGAAGCCCAGGATGGGCGCGTCCATCGTGTAGTGGAAGTACCGCCGGCCACCTTCCTCCCACTCCCGCTCCAGGTATCCGGGGGCCAGGGCGATCTGGTCCGCCGACGTGCTCACCACCGTCTCAAAGTCCACCCAGTCGGACTCGGCCGTGAGGTAGTTGGTGTCGTAGTGCGTGGAGTCGTACAGCGACGGCATGCGCACGATGGGAGGCAGGTCCCGCCTCCTCCGCTCGACCGGATCAGCCAGCTCGAACCCGTCGTTGTAGCCGATGTGGGGGAAGTACGACGCGTTGTTGAAGAAGGTCCCGTTGTCGACCAGGTTCGTGTTCGAGCCCGAGTTGACGAACCCGGGGTTCCGGACCGCGATGCGGTAGGTGAGCTCCAGCTCCTCGCCGGGCAGCATGGCCTCGGCCAGCCCGTAGGTCCGCCACCCCACGTAGGGGTCCTCGTGGAGGACCCTGCCTCCGGGCACCCCCAGCTCCAGCGAGTCCACGACCCGTGGGTTCCAGGTCAGGTGGATGGAATCGAGCGCCACCGCTTCCTTGTTGCGGACCGTATACGTGCCGCGGATATCCACCGCCCGCTCGTGGGGATAGATGTCCACGTCGGCGTACACGGCGGTGATGCGGGGCTGGGGCGTTCCCTCGTAGCGGGAGTATTCCTTCTCGTAGTCCGCCATCCGGTCCTGAAGTCGGTCGGGTGGCATGTAGTCGTTGAGGACGTTCGTGTTGTAGAAGATCCAGGTTCCCGTTCCCACGAACCCCAGCACGGCCACGGCCGCCACCGCCCGGGTCGGGCCGGTGAAGCGGCGGACCGCGAGGCGCAGGCGGGTGCGCACCGCCGTCTCCTTGCCACGGACCCAAAGGAGGTGGACCAGGACGAGGAGCCCCAGCGCCGCGAACCCCCAGTAGGTGAAGAACCAGACCATGGGCTCCACGAAGTGCCCGTACCCGTTCATGTCCGAGTAGGGCAGCGGCGGGGTCTGGCTGTACTGATAGAGCCGGTGGTTCAGGTCCAGCGCGT
The DNA here is from genome assembly GCA_037387345.1 of Gemmatimonadota bacterium. GTDB lineage: Bacteria > Gemmatimonadota > Gemmatimonadetes > Longimicrobiales > Gaopeijiaceae > SZUA-318. Next base: position 5,739 of record JARRLD010000185.1, on the reverse strand, counting down.
TCATCACCGGGAGGCTGATGTAGTAGAGCACCATCAGCAGGAAGCCCAGGTACTTGTTGTTGGTGAGCACCTGGGTGAAGAGGGCCAGGACCGCCACCAGCAGCACGGGGATACCCACCCGGAGGCCGACGGCCTGGACGTACAGGAGGGGCTCCAGCTCGGTGAAGCCCTGGGCGAGCTGATAGCCCACGGCGGCCAGGGCCCCCACCGCCAGCACGGCCAGGGAGATCACGGCAAGAGCCACCATCTTCGAGCCCCACAGCACCCAGCTCCGCACGGGCAATGCGTCGTGGACCTCGTCGGTGCCCACGTCCCGGTCCCGCCATACCAGCTCGCCCGAGTAGAAGGTGAGGATGATCACGCCGAAGAGCAGGAACCCGCCCAGGATGATCTGGACCATGAGCTGCGTTCGGGGGTGCACCGCGGTCCCGAAGAGGCTCCCGGTCGAGGTGGCGGTACCGACGAAATTGAGGACGCCCAGGGCCAGGATCACCAGGAAGGGCAGGCTCTTCACCACGCCCTTCACTTCCAGGCGGGACTGGTGGACCAGCTGGGTCCAGGATGCCGCCAGACCGAAGTGACGGCTCCCGCCGCCGAACCCTTCCAGGACCCGCACCTCGGTGGCAGCCGGCCGGTCCAGCTCGTCTCCGGCATCTGCCACAACTTTGGCTTTCCGCCCTCTGCGGCGCCCTTTCGCCGCCCCGGTAGTGAAGGAAAAGCGCCAGTAGGTAATGAGGAGGATGAGCAGCGCCACACCGATCCACAGGAGTCGGTTCTGAAGGATCCCTCCCTCCAGGCCCAGGATGCGGGCGTTGCGCTCGGCGGTGGTCCAGTACTGGGTGGAGATCTGGAACGCTGCCATGCCGAACGGATCCACCAGTGCGGCAGCCGCCTCGTTCTCGACGTCGGACAGGAGGGTGCCTGCGACGGCGTAACCCACGAAGAAGGCCACCAGCCCGGCATACGTGGCCACCATGCTCCGGGTCAGGGTGGCCACGCCGAAGAAGATGGCGCTCATGAGCAGCACGTTGGGCAGGACCAGCACGCCCATGGCGTATACGTAGGGGATCAGTTGGAAGGGTCCGACCCGCTCGGGCTCCAGCCAGGGCATGAAGGAGCCCACGATCACTGCCAGGGCCACCGACACGAAGATGAGCACCGACACCGTGAAGGCCCCGCCGAAGCGCCCCAGCAGATAGTCCCGCTTGCTCATGGGCGTGCTGTAGAAGATGCCGTCGGTGCGGTGCTGGTAGTCGCGGAGTACGGCGCTCGCCACGAAGACTGTGGTGACGAACACGCCCAGCACGCTGAAGATCAGCAGGAACTGGGCGATGACGTACGGAGCATTCCGGTTCACGTTCCCGACGGCCCCGCCCACCTGGATGGCGTCGGTGGTCACGGCGCCGAACGCTAGAAGGAAAAACACGGCTCCGGCGAGCCAGAACGTCGTGGACCTGAGATGGTGCCGGATCTCGAAGCGGAAGATCTCCCGCAGGGTGGTCATGCCGCCTCCTGCTCTGCCGGCCGCGAGCCCAGGGCGGTGAAATACACGTCCTTCAGGTCGGCCTCCACGGCCTGGAAGCCCTGCCCCGGATCTTCCTCGCTGAAGACGTGCACCACGGTTCGGCCCGCCCACAGATGGGTGGAGATTACCCGGTGCTCCTCCTCCAGGGAGGGCAGGGTGCGCTTGTCCACCACCTTCTCCCAGACCTTCCCGTGCAGGTCGGCGACGGCATTCTGAGGCGCGGTCTGGAGGAGCACCTCACCCTGGGAGATGACGGCCATACGGCTGCACAGGTCGCTCACGTCCTCCACGATGTGGGTGGAGAGGATGACCACCACGTTCTCGCCGATCTCGGACAGGAGGTTCAGGAAGCGCAGGCGCTCGGCCGGGTCCAGACCCGCCGTGGGCTCGTCGACGATCACCAGCCGGGGGTCCCCCAGCAGCGCCTGGGCGATGCCGAAGCGCTGCCGCATCCCTCCGGAGTAGGTGCCCAGCTTCCGTTTGCGGGCCTCCCACAGGTTCGTCTGGTGCAGCAGGGCCTCCACCGCGTCCCTCCGCTCGCCCCGGCCCGTGAGCCCCTTGAGGACCGCCAGGTGGGTGAGCATCTCCTCGGCGCTCACCCGGGGGTATACGCCGAAGTCCTGGGGCAGGTAGCCCAGGATCTTTCGGACCTCTTCCTTTTCGGCCAGCACGTCCAGGCTGCCCAGGGAGATGGCACCCGCGTCGGGCTCCTGGAGCGTGGCGATGGTCCTCATGAGGGTGGATTTGCCGGCGCCGTTCGGCCCCAGCAGCCCGAACATCCCGGTGGGCACGGTGAGGGAGACGTCCTTCAGGGCCTGCACCCCGCCCGGGTAGGTCCTGGACAGGTGCTCGATATGAAGCTCGAGGCTCACGAGACTCCTCCGAGGTGGATGGAGGTGGGGGCCGGACATCCGGCGTCCACGCCGACACTACGTAACGGGACGTCGTTCGCTTCCGCTGCGCAAGGAGGGGCCCGCCGCATCATCCCTCTGCCCTGCCACCGCCCGCAACCTCAGGGATCCGAAACCTCCCACCTGAGGTGGCCGCGGCGCTCGAGCGCGAAAAGAAGCGTCGCGGAGCGTCCCTCTACAGCCACTTCCAGCGTGGTGACGAAGAGGTCGTCGGAATTCTTGACCGGGCCGAATGGGTGGGCCTACCGGCGGTGACCCTGGGGGAGCTTCGCACCGGCTTCCTGATGGGGCATCGGCGAGCAGAGAACGAGGAGGAGCTGATCGAGTTCCTCGCCAATCCCGCCGTGGAGACCATTCCCGTCGACGGCGAGGTGAGCCGCCACTACGTGGAGATCGTGGCCGACCTGAGGAAGTCGGGCACCCCCCTTCCGACCAACGACGTCTGGATCGCGGCTACTGCGGCCCGGGCCGGGGCCCTGGTGCTCACCTACGACCGCCACTTCGAGAGCATCACCCGGGTGGGCTCCGTGCTTGCAGACCCTCGAGCTCGTCGAACCAGTTCAGGATGATGTCCAGCCGCGCCGGCTCGGATCCCTCCTCGACCGCCACCATCAGAAACCGTCCGTCCGGCGCCACATCGTAATTCGACCTTCCTTTGTATTCCGGGGCATACGGGTCTTCGAAGAGCTCGATCGGCGGACCTGCCGCGAAAGGGCCTTCCGTCTGGACGGGAACGGCCATCATCCTGCCCGCGTGACGGTAGAACAGCTCCGTCCCGTCCCTGGACCACAGCGGCTCCCGCCCGCCGTCGGTCGAGATCTGCATCGGCGGGCCAGGTCCCGGATAGGTCTGAACATAGACCTGATCTTCACCGGACTCGCTCGACGCGAAGGCCAGCCAGCGACCGTCGGGCGAGAACGCGGGTGTGCGTTCGTTCGACGGGGAACGGACCACGGGTGCGACCGAGCCGTCGTCGAGGGACAGCGTCCACACATCTCCAAGCGTCCGGTTGTTCAGCTCGGTATACGCGAGGAGGCGTCCGTCGGTGGAGAATGAGCCGGGCACGAGGATGTGCTGGCCGCGCTGCAGCACCAGGGCCGACGAGTCCCGCAGATCGCGCGGCACCTGGTAGAGTCCAGGTGGGCGCCGGACGGAGTTGAAGACGATACGCTCCCCGTCCGTCGACCAAAGAGGGAGGTTGTTGATGGTGCTCGTCGTGCTCAGCCGTGCAGCGGTGCCGGTCTCCACGTCATGGAGCCAGAGCTCCTCCCGGCCCGCTTCCACGATCCGGGTCACCGCCAGCTCCTTCCCGTCGGGCGACAAGGAAGGCGTCATGTAGCCGGCGGTGTTCCCTTCGAGCGGAGAGGAGCGTCCGGTGCGATCCACCCACACCGCGGCCGTACGCCCGATGCCCGAGCCACCCGTCGCGTAGACGAGCGTGCCGCTGTTGGAGGTGGCGAAGTCGAACTCCCCCAGAGCGGAGGAGCCGGACAGGGAGGTGAAGGAGCCGGCGCGGGCAGGCTGCTCGGGATCAAGCGGCGCGACCAGGAGGTTACCCGTCGGCCACACGCCTCGCATCTCCGCACAGATCATGTGGCCCGTGGCCACATATCGAGCAGCTGTGCAGCCCTGCGCGACGCCCTCCCATTCGCCCGTCTCCAGCCGGAGAATCGCCGTGCTCCACTCGCTTCCGCTCCAGATGGTGAAGAGCACGCTTCCCGTGCCGGGCAGGATCTGGGGAAAGAAGTGGCCCGACCTGCCCGGGTCCCCGCCAGGCTCGGTGAGAGGCTCTGGCGTTCCGCCGGAGTCGGATACGCGAAACAGCCCGGAGAGCTGACCGAGGGGCAGGATGATGGTCCCGTCCGGCCCCCAACTGGCACCCCGGCTCGTCTCCGTCGGGGCGTCACAGATCTTCAGCGAGGCGCCACCCTCCAGGGAGACCTTCCGCAGCTCCTCGTCCGCAAAAAACCCCACCCACCGGCCGTCAGGGGAGAAGAACGGGTCCCGGGCGTCTTCCGTGCCGGCGAGTGGGCGGGACTCGGCCTGGTCGAGAGGGCGCACGAAGAGTTGCTGGCGGCCTTCGCCGCGCTGCGCCGCGTAGACGAGGAGGCTGCCGTCGGGAGAGAGAGCGAACCTGCGGAACACGGTCGCCGCCAGCGCCTGATCCGGCGGGAGCGTGACGGACAGGTGTGAGGAGGACGAAAGCGGGGATTCGAGCCCTCGGTTCCGCAGATCTGGAACGACGGAGGTCACGATGGCTCCGAGCACGGCGCCGCCGAGCACCAGCATCAGGCCCCTGGGAACGACCCGCCGCCTCGCCGAACCGGTGACGCCGGGGATCGGGCCGGAACGGTCCGACAGCGCCGTCCGTAGATCCACCGGCAGCTCGTCGGTGGTGGGACGTTGACCCCGGCACCGCAGTGCCGGGGCGTTTGGAGAGTGGCATGCACGTACCTGTCCCTGGCGCGGGGTGGCATGCTCTCATCGCCCCCAGATATCTGTCCGCTGATCCACCTTCTCCCCCCGGATCTGCTCCGGGCTCATGTAGGCGACGGTACCTGGTGTCACGCCGTCGCGGGTCAGCGTCGGTGCACCCTTACCCTTGGCCAGGCCGAAATCGACGATCGCCACCTTGCCCTCGGGCGTGACGATCAGATTGGCGGGTTTGATGTCCCGGTGTACGATCCCCTTCTCGTGGGCAAGGGTGAGGCCGCGCGCGGTCTGGACGGCGATGTCGACGGCCTGGGGGAGGGGCAGGGGGCCACGTGCGATCCGATCCTTCAGCGGTTCGCCCTCGATATAGGCCATGGCGATGAAGGGATCACCGGCCTCGGACTCGCCCATCTCGTAGATGGTGCAGATGTTGGGATGATCGAGGGCGGATGCGGCCTTCGCCTCCCGCTGGAGCCGGGCCCGGGCTTCGGGGTCGTCCGTTCTCGACGCCGGAAGCAGCTTGAGGGCCACCCGCCGGCCGAGGCGCGTGTCCACGGCGAGGTAGACCAGGCCCAACCCGCCGCGGCCGATCTCCTCCAGCAGCCTGTACGGGCCGACGCGTTGACCCCCATGGTAGAGGGCCGAGAGGGTCGACCCGAAGGAGGTTGCCGGGACCTCGAGGTAGTCTTCCGCTTCGTCGTGAGCCGCCAGGAGCGACTCGACCTCGGCGCGCACAGCCTGGTCCCCCGTGCAGGCTTCATCCAGGAACTCCGAGCGCCTGTCAGGAGGAAGGTCGAGGGCCGCGTCCAGGACCTCCTCGATGGTGCGCCACCGGTCCGGATCCAGGGGCTCAACCACGGTGGAGCTCCC
>JARRLD010000184.1:0-9014 GCA_037387345.1 Gemmatimonadota bacterium | reverse complement strand
GATCACTCCACGCGGTAGCTGTCGGGCATCCCGAGCAGGGTCATCGTATTGAGGATCCCGCACGCGAGCTTCACCTCCACGCGCTGGCCCTCCAGGCTGCGGCTCCTCATTCGTCGACCGATGATCGTCTTGTACCGGTAGACGGCAGTCTCCACCAGACTGCGCCGGCTGTACCCCGAGCGCTGGTGCCACTCGCGCCGGCCGAGTTTCTGGATCGAGCGAATGTTGCGGTTCCTCTCCTTCATTCCGGTCGAGGCGTTCGAGGCGAGTTGTGCGTCGCGCCTAGGTGGAATGAGCACCCGCACCGCGCGTCCTTCACCCCGCTCATGGGCGGCTTCGAAGACCGCCTTGCTGTCGTACGCACCGTCCGCCGAGACCGCTGCCAAGGGAACAGGAATCTGCTCGAGCAAGGCCGGGACTTGAGCGGAGTCATGCGTGCGGCGGGCGGTCAGATGTGATGCGACGATCTCACCTGTATCGGCATCGACAGCAAGGTGCAGTTTGCGCCAAGCCCTTCTCTTTGGCGGGTTCCGCAGCCGGCCGACGTGAATCCTGAGCCCCGTGCTGTCGACGAGGAGGTGGAGCGGTCGATCCGTGGCGGGCCTCCGGAACTGGATCCCGCCGAGCTTCTTCAGCCGCCGAGACAGCGTCGTGTGATCGGGGATCGGGAGGTCCACCTCGAGCAGGTCAGCAAAGGAACGCAGGAAGCCCTCGGTCTGCCGAAGCGGAAGGTGGAAGACCATGCGGATGGTCAGGGCAGCGTCGATGGCAAGATCGGCGTAGGTGCGCTGGCCCCCTGGCTTGCCATTGGGCGCTGCCCGCCAGGCGCCGAGGGCGTCGTCGGACAGCCAGACGGTCAGGTCACCACGACGCTGGAGGCCGGCCTCGTACTCAGCCCAATTCCGTACCCGATATCGATGAACCTACACCAGGAGCCATGCACCAACGCGCTGATGGAGTCAGAAGCTTCCGCTGCTATGCAGCGGAGTAGAGTTCAGCCCACCCATGGAGCTTGGAGGATAGGCTGAGATGTTGGGCGGGGCCAGAGATGTCGCGCGGCTTCCGGCTGGTTCTTCGCTTCGAAGTTCGCGGGCGACTGGAGCGGATCGTGGCGACGATCCACGTCGGCGAGCCCGAGTTCGTTCCCCCGAGGCCAAGCCGCGGCTGGGCGTCGACGAGGTGGCTCGCTGGGTGGACTGACCGAGCCCCTCAACCCCGGGGGTTCCAGCGCCGCGCCCACCGGGCGCGTAGGACGATCGAGAGCCCGATCAGGTGCAGTGTGGGCGCGATCGGCCCCAGCTGCGTGTCGTTGAGGAGCACCGTGGCCAGCGCACCGACCATGACGACGATGAGCCCGCCGGCGGCGTACGAAGCGAGGCGCGGCGCCAGGAGCGCCAGCGCGCCCAGCACCTCGACGGCGCCGACCACGAAGGTGAACCCGCGCGGGTAGCCCCACCCGACGAAGAGGCCCGTCCATACCTCCGAGGCTGCGAACTTCGCGAATCCGGCGGCGCCGATCGACAGCATCTCCAGCACCACCACGACCCACACGCCGCCTCCGGCGATCCTGCGAGCGAGCGGGGAGGCCCGTCCCTGCTGCGAGCCCCCCAACGTGTTCGGTGCGCCCGACGCCTTTGACTCCATGCCCACCCCCACTCATATTCCCTTAGGTAACCGATAGTAACATAATGGTACATTATATTACATTACATACGGAGTCAACGTGGGCGAAATCCCCCGACTTTCGCATCTGCAGTTCCTCGTGATCGGCGCCGCCCGCGGGGGCACCGTGCCGGGCCGGGAGATCCGGGAGCGACTCCACGACTTCGGCGTCCGCAAGAGCGGGCCCGCGTTCTACCAGCTCATGGCGCGTCTGGAGGACGCGGGGATGGTGGACGGGAGCTACCACCAGGAGATCGTCGAGGGCCAGATCATCCGTGAGCGGCACTACCGCGTCACGGCGGCGGGAACTCGGGCGTGGGAGGCCAGCCGGACGTTCTACGTCGAGGCGATCCGGGGCTTCGGGGGCGCCGAGGGGCTGGCGCGAGGGACCGCCGGTGCCTGACGGTCGCTCCGCGGGGCGGTGGCGGGCCCTCGGACGTCTGCTTCCTCGCGAGGTACGGGAGCGGGTGTTCGAGCCGGCCTTCGCGGACCTGCTGCGCGCCTGGCTGACGTCGTCGCGGAGCGGAGTGCCGTTCCCGCTCCGGGCGGTCGGAACGCTGCTCGGCTGCCTGCCCATCGCGGTCCCCCGGCTCTTCGTGAGGGAAGGGCGCCTCACCCGCCTCGGCCGCGCGTCGATCGTTCTGGTGGCGCTCCTGGGCGTGACCGTCGTCGTGGTCTCGAACCTGGGCCTCTACGACACCTGACCCGGGGTGGGACGGAGCGTGGCGCCGCTGCCGTGCTCCGGCGCGGGTGGTTAGATTCGGCGCGCCCACCCTCCAGGAGCAGGAGTCATGGTGTCGATCCCCGGACGTCTCGTCGTCGCCTTCGTCGCGCTAAGGAGGCGCGAGCGCGCCGAGAAACCATCAACCGAGAGCGGCTTCAGCAGGCCGCCTGACCTCAGGCCAAGGTCTCACTTCGAGATGAGCCCGAGTTGTCCGAAAGGTGCTGGAGCACAACAATCTCTCTTCGCGTGGCTGCGTTTCCTTCCAGCAGATACGGATCGATCTCACCGGCCAGCCCGAGATGGTGCACACGTTCGAAGAGCGACGTCAGCACCATCATGAGGGCCCCGAGCCTCACATATTCGTCGGGCGTCAGGCTCTCGGGGTCCGTCGACCCGACGCGCCATATCCTCGCCACCTCCCCATCCCCTGCGACGAGTTGCACGAAGTCAGTCACTCGATCTCGGGCTTCGCGGCCGGCATGGAGTTGGGCCTGACGCCGACTCGACCGTATCTGGGATGCGAGATATCCAAGGGTGAGGATGACGCCAAGTGCGCCGAGGGTCTCGCCAAGCGCCCCGATCATCTGCCAGTCCATGGAACGGTCCTCCCGGCTACTAGTTGGCCATACGGTGCGTGTAGCTGCTAAGGTATCAGTCTTCCGTGTGAAGGAAGTGCGTCCCGCACCGTCACCCGGTCTCCTCCAGGGCCGTGGTCACAAGCGCTGTTCCGAGCCCATTACCCTGGCGGGAACGAGGTTCCAGTCGAGGTAGGCCCTGTGTGGTGGCCATGGCTTCCCGCCACCACCGGCGTCACTCATTCCGCCGTCCGGTAACGGGTGCCGGAATCGAGATACCCTCCTGTCCAGCCGGCACTTTTTTCCTGAATCCATGGGCTAGCACATCCTCCCATCGACCCAGCCGAAGTGCCACTCCCCAAAGAAGATCCAAGTCAAGCGGGTCGGACGAGCCCGCCGTGCCCTCTCGGGCATCTCCCGCCGAGGCGGACGGTACGACTCTTGCCCGCCACGATACTGAGTTTCAATCCGAGGGAGCCGCTGATGAGGTTCGATCTACGTCTGCTCGGCGTGTGCTTGGTGGCCAGCGTGGCCGCTTGTGGAACCGAGAACCCGACCAATCTCGTTAACGACGGAAACGGGAGCGGAAACGGGTCCGACGGGACACCTGTCGTCGCCCCATCATACGCTCAAGACGTCTTCCCGACCTTTGTACGCCGTGGCTGCACGACCGGCTCCTGCCACGGAGGGGATGCGGGTGGGCTCACGATGTCGACGAGCCAGGACACCTATGAAAATCTCGTGGGTGTGCCCGCCTCGAAGCAGGGTGAGCTCCTGGTCGTCGCGGGGGACGCGGCAGGTAGCTACCTCGTGAAGAAGTTGGAGGGCGCTCCTGGGGTGGGAGCCCAGATGCCGATCGGTAGGGCTCCACTCAGCGCAGCCGAGCTCGGTACGATCCGAAACTGGATCAACCAGGGTGCGTTGAAGAATTGAGGCGGCGATGAACCTCCGGTCCGTTTTCAGCCGCGCGGTGCATCTGCTGTTGGCTGGCGCCCCCGCGATGGCGCTGCCGGTCGGGGCCCAGGAGTACCAGGTCAACCTCGAAGCCAACAGGCTGGTGCGATTCGTCTCGCAGACCACTCTCGACGAGTTCGAGGGTGTGACCGACCAGGTGGATGGGTACGTACTACTCGACTCGGAGCGGCTTTCGCAGGACACGGGACGAGGGCACACCGAGCTCTACTTCGAGGTGGACCTGGGCAGCCTGGAGACGGGCATCGGCCTCCGCAACCGCCATATGAGAGCCAACTATCTCGAAACCGACCGCTACCCCTACGCCGTGTATTCCGGGGAGCTCAAGGGCGTGAGCGTCACTGAGACGGGGTTCAGCGTGACCGCCCGAGGTACGCTCTCCATTCACGGAATCGACCGTCCTGCGGAGGTGCCCTGCAGGGTTTCTCCCGTGCAAGACGGGTACCGAGTGACCTGCGCCTTCCAGGTCCTGCTGAGCGACTACGACATCGAGATTCCCAAAGTCATGTTCTTGAAGCTCGCCAACGACATCGACCTCGACGTGGACTTCATGGTTCGGCCGGCAGGAGGGTCAGAGTGATGACAGCAACAGCCAGGACTGCCGTTCTGGGCACATGCATCCTGTTCACGGCGGCTACGCCGCTCGCCGGTCAGGACGAGCCGGTGCGTTGGCAGCGCAGGACCGCCGCCACCCAGTCGCCGGTCACTGTATTTCACTCGACCCAGACCGCCAACTTGCCCACGGCGGAGACCATCGAGCGGGGAGAGCTGGAGATCGAGATCTCGCATCGCTTCCTGCCGACGCTCTCGGACGGGTCAGGCGCGCTTTGGGGTCTCGACGGCCCCGTGTTCAACAGGCTGGGTCTCTCCGTGGGCTTCACTGACCGGCTGATGGTCGGCTTGGTGCGGAGCAATCTGGACGACAACCTCGACCTGAACGCAAAGGTGCGTGTGGGGGAGGGAAGAGCTGGCGCGGTCTCCTTCATGCTGGGGCTGGCAGGTGGAATAGCACTGAATACCGGGGTTGAAGCGTTCGAGGGCTTGGAGGACAACGAGACGCAGGCGTGGGCCCTCGGTATCGTCAACGTGTTGCTCGGCGACGGGGTGGCGCTCGGCGTTCTGCCCGGATACCTGTACAATCCTCGTCTCGCGGACATCGTCCCCGAGCATAACCTCTCGGTCGGTCTGGCTGGACAGGTCTACCTATCGGACCTCACGAGCTTGTTCGGGGAGTGGAACCTGAGCAGGGAGAGGGCCGACCTGGAACACCAGGCAGGGGCGTTCGGCTTCGAGCTGGAGACCGGCGGACACTTCTTCAAGATCCTGCTCACCAACACCGTGCGCCTGAATCCCAGCCAGTACCTCGGCGGCACACCGTTTGAGTTCGGCACCGATCAGTGGCGGCTAGGCTTCAATGTCACCCGCCTCCTCCATTTGTGAGAAGCGTCAGGCAACCGATCCCTCTTCCAAACAGGGGTAGGGCAGGCCGAGCCGGCCTCCACAGGGTCTCACGCGCGCCGGGCTCGCGGCATCCTGCCGAGGCCGGGATGAGCCTTCTTGCCGTCGCTGAACGCCCTGCCCGGCCTGTCGGTGGAGGAGATCCCCAACGGATCCAATGTGCTCCGGCTGCGCGTCGACGGCCCGGACCCGGTGCGATTCCGGGCCGGCCTGGAGGCGAGTGGGATCCTTATTCTCGCCACCTTCGCCCACGAGGTAAAGAGACCACTGGACTCGGCCCCGACGCGCTGGAGATCAGCTGCTGGATCCGACCCGACCCCCGAGCAGACCGAGTTCCGCGTCAGCCAGCTGGCGCCGGACGTGGAGGAGTAGGGACCCTCGCTCAGCTGCTGGGGGACGTACCCGCGAAAGGAGGCAGGTGGCCTACCTTCCTGCCCGCTCCAGCGCCTCATCCAGCATGCGAACCAGGGCGTCACGGTCATACGAGAACTCGTGCCCCTCGTTGATCTGGACGAGACGCGCGAACGCGGCCCGGATCGTGACCTCCGCCTCGCGCTGCACCGGCACCACCAGATAGTGGCCCTTGTGGTTGTCGTCCGACATGGCGTGGAAGAATGCCTCTGCCACATCGTCGGGCTCCGGCTCGTTCAACCCAGCCACGACCCGGCCCAGGAGCCCATCGATCTGCTCCTTGTAGAGGGAACCTTCGGTGGTGTAGCCCTGCTCCTCCAGCCTCCTGATGAGGTTCGGGAAGATCTGCGAGTTGTAGTTTCCCGGCTCGATCACGCTCACCTTCACGCCGAACCGGGCCATCTCGGCCGCCAGCACTTCGGAGTAGGCCTCTACGGCGTGCTTGCTCATCGTATACGGACCCCCGAGGGGCCACGTCACGAACCCGGACAGGGAGCCCGTCGTGCTGATGCGCCCCCGGCTCTCGATGATGAGCGGTGCGAACGCCTTCGTCACCCGGTAGGGTCCCATGACGTTCACGTCCATCTGGAAGAACATCTCGGCTTCGTCCACCTCGATGAGCGGCGCGACGACGGCGACGCCTGCGTTGTTGATGAGCCCGTGGAGCCCCCGTCCCTCGGCCCGCACGGTCTCCACCGCGGCGTCGATCTCCTCCTGGATGGTCACGTCCAGACGGATCGACTTGACGTTGTCGATGGCGTCGAGCTCGGCGAGGTCGGAGGCCTTTCGGGCGCCCGCGTAGACGAAGAAGCCTCTGGACGCGAGCAGCTCCGCGGTCTTTCGACCAATGCCGGTGCTGGCGCCAGTGACGAGCACCGCCCGTTGGGGAGACACTTCCTGGGCGTGGAGGGAGCACCTTCCGAGATCCAGGGAGGGCACGGCAAGGGCGAGGACTGCAGTGAGGGTGGCAACGAAGTTCGGGCGCATCGTGGAGATTCCTGGGTCGGTGCAGGGGGCCTACTGATTTATTGGTCTGTCATGGGCCCGCCATCGGCCCTGCTCGCGCGTAGATGGCGATCGGCGCCATCCAATTCCCCAGGAATCTAGCTCCAAGAACGGATCACAGGCGGATGCTACCGGAACTCGGCTGGTCGCTCGTGGCTGAGGGGCGTCTATCGGGGGGAGGCCTTGAAGTTGATGCGCGAGGGGCTCGACGGGGAGGCCGAGCCCCTCGGCCTGGACGTGCAGGACTACTCCAGCCCCCACGTCTCCCCGGACGGAAACCGGCTCGTGTTTCTGGTCGCCGCCTCCGGGTGGAACGAGAACATGAACGTTCACGACCTCGTCGGCCGCTCCACCCACGTCGTGAACACGGGTGGGTTCACCGTGGTTCCCGATTTGGAGCGAGGATTGGGGCGTGTACGTCCGACTCTATCCAGGGCCGGGCGATCCCGTGCGAGTTTCCACCGCGAATAGCAGCAGTCCCACATGGTCGAGAGACGGTCGGAAGATCTATTACCTGGAGTGGCCAGGGGACCGCGGACGGATGCCAGGAGCTTGGGGAGCGGCGGGGAGGATGAGCGTCACGGTGCGTCCAGACACCGCGGTGATTGGCCATGGGCCCCATCGGCGACGTGCCCCTCGCGGGCGTTACCTTGTTGATCGACACCCCCCGCGCGACGACGGAGGTCAATCAGCGTGCGGTCGGCCGGCGCTCGGCACGACTCAGGAAGACAGATAGATGGACTCCAAGTTGATGATCAGGGATGAGACCGCCGCCGACGCGGATGTGATTGCCGATGTGACGATCTCCGCATTCGAGGCCGTGGAAATCAGTCAACAGACAGAACACCTCATCATTTCGGCGCTCCGCGATGCAGCCGCCCTCACCTTGTCTCTCGTGGCAGAGATCGACGGGGTGGTGGTCGGACATATCGCCTTCTCACCGGTTTCGATCTCGGATGGCACCAGAGGGTGGTATGGCCTGGGCCCTGTTTCGGTCAAGCCCGATTGCCAACACCAGGGCATTGGAAAGGCCCTGATCCGAGAAGGTCTGACCCGACTCCGGGCCTTGGACGCCAAGGGCTGCTGTCTGGTGGGGCATCCCGACTACTACGGGCAGTTCGGGTTCGAGAATACTTCGGGGCTCGTTGTCGAAGGAGTGCCGGAGGAGGTGTTCTTCGCGCTCTCTTTCGTTGGAGCGGTTCCCCAAGGGTCCGTCACGTTTCACGAAGCGTTCGCAGCGCAATCGTAGGGGACCGCACTTGAAAGAGGCGGGTCAGGGTCGTAGACCCGCCAGATCAGAGGCGAGGTCACTGAGGTTCGTCGATTGTCCTCGGCCGCTGCGTTTCTCTCTCAGGAGAAGAATCGTCCCTAGCCTCCGGCGACGTGTCGTACCGTGAAGTGGGAGAATGCGAGGCTCGCAGCCAGGGTCCATCGCACGTGGTCACCCGGCCAGGCAGGGATGAAATCCGAGGTGTACGTGTTGCGCGAGCCTATGGGGTCCGCCATCAGTTGGACCGTCCCGCCTTGGGCGACGATGGATGTGGGCAGGGCGAAGGTCTGGCGCTGATTCGAATACACCGTGCCGAGCGCGAAACGGGTCTGTCCCCGAACGAGGTACACGCGCATGTCCATGACGTGTTGGTTCTCGACGGTGAGGATGGCCCCTCTCGGTTGAGGAGCATCGAAGGGGTCGCGAGCGCCTCGTCGAGCGGACGAACACGCCCCCAGGGGGAGGGTTGAGAGCATCAGGGCTGCGGCGCTGGCCAGACGGATCCTGCGGTCACGGCACATGAGCTGATCTCCTTTGCTCCGGCCTCGAGTGCTGAAGTCGACTTCCGGCATCCCACGCCACCGAGGCTGCCCCGCCCAGGGGGCTGCCTCGACCGGCATACACCCTCGATCGGCAAGGTCCTTACCAAGCGCCGGGCAGCTCGGGTCGAAATCCCTGATGCCCAGGCGTGACGCGCTGGTCCGCATGCTGGACGAGGCGCTGGAGCGGGCAGGAAGGTAGGCCACGACCGGGGAACCTAGGTTCCGCCCTGATCCAACAAGGCCCGGCTGAAGGCGCCAGATCGTAGAGGTCGGTGGGGCTTGGAGGGGCCCCCAGTGGCCGGCAAGGCGCAGCAAAGCAGGAAAAGGCTGCCCCGGTCCAGACTCTTTTTCCTGACCTCCCCTGGCTCCGTCCGGTCTGCCGGGCATCCCGCAAT
>JARRLD010000183.1:0-14318 GCA_037387345.1 Gemmatimonadota bacterium | reverse complement strand
GCCGTGTCCCGGCAGGGACCGGACATGCTCACCACCACCGTCTGGTGGCAGGTGAACTGACGCGGTAGAAGCGCAGCGCCCGAGAGCGCACGAAGCCCCCCGGAGCCTCGCTCCGGGGGGCTTCTCTCGTCCGTGTTCGTATGACCTGGGCCGACGGCCCGGCCGCCAGCCGGACTAGCGCCGGGCGGCCAGCGCTCCGGCCGAGCGCATGAACACCAGGATGAGACCGTGGGCGTGGGTCCCGTAGCCCGGTCGGGTCGTGTACCCCTGAGGGTATACCTCCACCCGTTCCACGTCGACGGTGCGCAGGGACTCGAGGATGCACGTGTCCACGGCCCGGATGCCGTCCACGTAGACGTGGGGATTCACCACGCTCCGAAAGCTCACGGCGTTGCGCAAGGTGATGATCGGGCACTGACCCGAGAGTCTCTGCAGCCGGAAGTTGGGAACCTTGCCGGCCAGTGCGGCGACGACGGACCCGGGCCCGTCCTCGAGCGCCATGCCCGTGAGCACGAAGGCCCCTCGCTCGATGGACACTCCGGTGAGGTTCTCCGTGTCGCCACCCCGCCGCGAAGCGCAGGCGGTCGAGAAGAGCGCCAGGGCAAGAAGGCCGGGCAGCGTGGCGTGGCGGACGTTCATGAAGCTCTCCGTAGCGGTTGTCGCGTGTGTCCGGCTATACGCCCGGAGGCCGAGGGGCTTTCGTCCCACCGCCTCGTCGACTGCCCTCAGAAGCCCCGGGTCACCACCTGGATGGCGCCGAAGTCGTTCTCGATCCCCCACTGAGCCGTCGCCATCGCCGCGCTGATGAAGCGGATCGATTCGATGCGCTGGGTGCTCAGGCCCCGTAGCTCCTCGATCCCCCCTAGACGGAAGTCGTCCAGATAGACCGGGAGGCTCTCCGAGATGGAGCCTCCCACAGGCAGCTCCGTGTCGGGGAGTCTGCTCCAGACGTTGCGGGGTCGGACCACCAGCCACTGGGGGCGGAGCACCTCCACCGCCTCGTAGGCATCCACGGCCACGATCTCACGCATCTCCTCGGCGGTGATGATCAGGTGGGGCGGGATGGTCCGACCCTCCACAGGCGGACCCCGACCCACCAGGGGGAACGAGAACCCTGCCGCCAATCCCACGGAGCCCCCCACGGCGGCCCAACTCGTCCGGTCGATCTGGGGCTGGCCCGGGCCGTCGTCCCAGTCACCGCGGGCGAGCTGGGAGGCGAAGAAGCCGATGCCCGCTCCCAGGGCGGCGCCACCCATGGCCGTCAGCAGACGATGCCGCCAGGTGGGGCCGATCTGGGGGATGGCGTCCATGGAGAAGGCTGGAGCCGAGACGCCTACGGGCACCGGAAGGGGAGCCCGCTCCTGCTGTGCGCCGGCCGGTCCGGCCTGGATCAGGGCTCCGAGGAGAAGGGCGAAAACAAAGGACAAAAAGCGCATGATGGGTCTGACCTCCCCGCTCCCGGAGCGCGCCGGGCTGGAACCTGAACAATCTCGGGCCGGGCCACGACGCCCTGGTCGCAGGCGCGACCCGCTCCCCTCCCTCAAGATATGTCCAACCCGCGATCCGCGCTGTGGGTTCCAGCGCCTTCCTACCGGACGAGCTGGCCCAAGTCGTCCATTCGGACCGTCACGACGCGCCCCCGGTAGGCCCGCGGGTCGACGCCGGGAAGCCGCTCGCGGATCCGTCGTCCCCGCATGATGGTCGTGACCTCCAGGTCGACGAGCTGTTCCCCGGGCAGCCCGATGTGAACGGGAAGGTCACTCTGCGCGTCGTACCCCGAGCCCGAGTCCACCAGCGCCGTGCCCAGGACGTCGAAGGTCCCTGCGGCGAACACCCGGATCTCGTTGCCCACCCGGGTGGCCCGGCCGTCGGCGTCCAGGAGGCGCACCTTGACGGAGTGGAAGACGAGCTCCGGTCGGAGCAGGTTCTGCATCACGGGGTGGACGCCCGTTTCCTGCACTCCGGTCAGCGCCAGATCCAGGTCACCGTCCAGATCGTAGTCGACCCAGCTGGCTCCGTGGTCCGCCTCCACGAGGAGCTCCGGCGGCGTCACGTCCACATACGCTCCGTCCTGTCTGCGCAGCAGCCAGTCCCGGTAGCTCTGCCCTCCCGTCACGGTTCCGTTGACGTAGAGATCCACCCACCCATCGTGGTCGAAGTCGGCCCAAGCACACGTGTCGTACCGGCCCTCGACGTCCAGGCCGAGCGCTTCGGCGACGTTGGCCCACGGTCCAGGCTCGCCGGGGTTCCGGAACAGCCCGTTGGGTCCGTAGTTGGCCGTGAACAGGTCCAGATCTCCGTCGTGATCGAAGTCCACGGCGCAGGGGCGGACGGTGCCCTGGGTCTCGTCCCCCAGCGCCCGCCCGCCGTCGGCCAGCCCCCACGCGGCGGCCTGATCCGTGAACCGTCCTCCTTCGTTCACCCACAGGCCGTTGGCGTCGCCGTTCATGTTCGCGACGTAGGCGTCGAGGTCTCCGTCGGTGTCGATGTCCAGCCACACGGCGCCGACGGACCGACGGGCATCGCCGATGCCCGAGGGCTCCGTGACGTCGTGGAAGGTGCTGCCGTCGTTCCGGAAGAGGCGGTTGGGACCGTCCCGCATCGCGAGGAAGAGATCGAGGTCGCCGTCCCCGTCGTAGTCCACCCACGCCCCCTGCCGGGTGACGCCGCTGGCCAGCATCACCCCCTTGGCCGCCGCCACGTCCGTGAAGCCATCCGCTCCGTCGTTGCGCCAGAGCGCCGTGACGGGTGCGTCTCCGGCGTACCCGAGGAGGAGGTCCGGATCGCCGTCGGCGTCGAAGTCCCCCCACGCCGACGTCCTGACGGACCGGTCCACGCGAAGCCCCAGGTCCGAAGCGACGTCGGCGAATCCATCGTCGCCGTCGTTGCGGTACAGGCGACTCGCTTCGCCGTTGAAGCCCACGAAGCGATCCGGATCACCATCGCCGTCGTAGTCCGCCCACGCGTCCGTGAGCGTGCCCCCGTCGCCGAACGGCTCCTCGGGGGCGGGTGCGAAGCGGACCGGCTCCGGACGGGCACCTCCCCTCAGGGCCCGCCAGATCACGAGGGTCGCCAACACGACGATGACCAGGGTGAAGATCCGGGCCCGGCTTTTCATCACGACTCCTTGCTCTCACCTTCGCCGGACGGTATTCCGCAGCGTTCCGACGCCCTCGACCTCCACCTCCACCACATCTCCGAGCTCTAGCGCCTGGGTGGTCTGGGGGGTCCCCGTGAAGATCAGATCGCCGGCCTCCAGCGTGACGTAGCGGCTGACATAGCTGACGATGGCGGCGGTCGGGAAGATCAGGTCCGAAGTACGCTCGTGCTGGCGCACCTCGCCGTTGACCCTGGTCTCCACGAGGACGTCGTCGGGATCGACGCCCCGGGCGATGGTGGGACCGACCGGACCGAAGGTATCCGAGCCCTTGGCCCGGAGCCACTGGAGATCATCACGCTGCCAGTTCCGCTCGGAGACATCGTTGCCGGCGGTGATGCCGAAGACACAGTCCATCGCTTCGTCCTCGGACACGTCGGCGCAGGTCCTGCCGATGACCAGCACCATCTCGCCTTCGTAGTGGAGGTTGGTGGCGTCGGGCGGGGCCAGGATGTCCTCGCCCTGACCCACCAGCGACGTGGGGTATTTGGCGAAGAGACCAGGGTACTCGGAGGGAGCGCGGTCTCCCAGATGGCTCCGGTAGTTGAGGCCCACGGCAATGACCTTCTTCGCGGGGGTCGGGGGCAGGAGCGTCACGTCGGCGAGCCCGACCCAACGGTCCGTGGGACGGTGCGCCCCGAACAGGTCCCCGTCGATCTCCATGATCCGCTCGCCCTGGAGCACTCCGTAGGACGTGTGCCCACCCTGCTCGTATCGGACGAACCGGACCGGACCCTCGTCGTGTTGGGCCCTGAGCGGTGCGGCGGCCAGGAACGCGAACACGAAGACGAAAGCGACGGGACGCATGGGCTCCTCCGGGCATGGCGTATCTTGAGATGCTGGGGGTGGATCCGGGCCCCGGCAAGGGGGCTCCCCACGTTGAGGAAGAAAACGCTCCGACGTACTCTGCCCTTCCCCGTGCCTGTTTCGGAAGGAGAGATCGTGACCGAGGGATTCGACGTCGTCATCGTCGGTGGTGGCGTGATCGGGTGCTGCACCGCGGAGCAGCTCTCCCGGCGGGGCGTCTCGGTCGCCGTCGTGGAAAAGGGGGCCCTCGCGTCCGGCTCCACCGGCCGTTCCTCGGCCATCGTTCGCCAGCACTACTCCAACGAGGTCACGGCGAGGATGGCACGGTACGGCCTGGAGACGTTCCGTGGCTTCGAGGAACGGGTGGGCGGGCCGTGCGGATTCGACCCCTGCGGCTTCGTGGTGCTGGTGCCGGAGGCGGAGGCCGAAGGGCTCGAGGCCAACGTGGCGCTGCAGCGGAGCGTCGGGATCGACACCCGGCTGCTCTCGCCAGAAGAGATCCGGAGTGTGGTGCCCGGCGTGGCGTCCGCCGATCTGGTGGCGGCGGCGTACGAGCCCGGAGCGGGATACGCCGATCCGCACCTCACGACGGTGGGCTTCGCCGAAGCGGCCAAACGGAGGGGAGCGCGCTTCTTCCTCAACCGGGAAGTCACGGGGATCAGGTTCTCCGGTGGCCGGGTGGTCGGGGTGGATACGGAGCGCGGCCCCCTGGGAGCCTCGATGGTGGTGAACTGTGCCGGCCCCTGGGGTGCCCGGGTCGCGGGGCTGGCGGGTGTGGAGGTGCCTGTCAGCTCCTGCAGGGCCCAGGTGGCCGTCTTCCGCCGGCCGGAGGGACACCGAGGCCGTCACCCGGTGGTCCTGGACTTCGCCCATGCGTCGTACTTCAGGCCGGAGACGGGCGATCTCATGCTCGTGGGCCTGATCGATCCGTCCGAGGCCGACGACGTCGTGGATCCCGACGGTTACCCCGTGCACACCGACCAGGGGTTCGATGTCCTCGTCGGCCAGCGTTGGATGTTGCGGTGCCCCGCCATGGACGCGGCTCAACCGAGGGGTGGTTACGCCGGCTTGTATGCCGTCACGCCCGATTGGCATCCGGTCATCGACGAAGTCCCGGCCGGAAGCGGTCACTTCCTGTGCACGGGCTTCAGCGGACACGGGTTCAAGCTGGCCCCGGCGGTAGGGCTGCTTTTGGCGGAGATGGTGACCGGTGAGGAGCCTACCTTCGCTCCCGGCATGTTCCGACTGTCGCGCTACTCGGAAGGGGACCCGGTGCGAGGGCGCTACGAGTACAGCATCACCGGATAGCCGCGGGGCTTCGGCTCCCGCCGGTCAGGCCCGCTGAAGGGCTACCTCGACGAATGCGAGCACCTGCGTCTCGATCCAGCTCGGAGTGAGCTGCGCCGTGATCACCGTGCCCAGGTGCTCCACGCTTCCGGACGCCGGCCTGGAGCCGGTCCAGTACCGTGCCGCCAGCACGTCCTGCTCTACCTCACCGACGGTGAGCTCCAGGGTGAGAAGCAGTCGTTCTCCCTGGCCGGCCAGAGGACCTGGGTGGGGCCAGAGCAGGAACCGCAGGGCCGGCTCGGGCAGGTCGAGGAGGTCCTGGACGGTCGAGTGATGCCCGGCGGCATCCAGTCGGCGAGCCACAGTCCGGATCAGCGGAATGGCCTCGTTCCGGAGGAAGCCGGCCGGATCGTGCATGACCCGGTCCGGCTCCCGCACCGTGGGAGGCGGGCTGACGGGAGGGTGGACGCGTCGACGTCTCCGACGGGGCGCAGGGGACGGGGTCGCGGTGGCGGCTCCCTTCGTTGCGCCCGAGGCAGCCGGTACGGTGCCGGCCGGACCCGCCGTCGGAGAAGGATCAGGCGAGGGGGCCGGGGGTGGATCAGGGTCCCGAGTCCAGGGATCGAAGACTTCGAACACGTCGTCCGATCGGTCGGTGGACACGTTGACGGCCTTCCCGATGAGGTGCGGGTCGGAGAGCCGGAGGCGCTAGACGCTCTCCAGCGTCTCCCGGACGAAGACGATCAGCTGCTCCCGCACCCAGGTCTCATCCACGACGCCCGGACGTGCCGAGCCCTGGAGAACCAGCTTGTCGAGGCCTTCGGAGGTCCAGCGTCGCACGCACAGGCTGTCCGGATCCGGGTCGCCCCACACGAGCTCGAGCGTGTGGCGCGTGCCGTCCCCCTCATCCATGGGGCCGGTCTTCGGCCACAGGTGGATGCGGACATGGGGGGGATACGCGTCCAGCAGCTCCTGGTGGACTACCCGGTGACCGGCGCCCTGCAGACGTTCGGCGACGTTTCGCGCCGGCTCCAGAACGAAGCGACGGAGGTACTCGGTGCCCTTCTTTCTCGCCTCCTCGAGCCGAATACAGCTTACTTCAATATTTCACGGGCTCAAGGTCCCGCGCCAGCTTTGTCGCATTATTTCAGTGTTTCTGGCGTGTCCGAGCGTCGAGCGCGCGCCCCAGGGCCTCCAACCCGGCCTCCAGGACATCGCGCCGGCCGCTCACCGCGACCCGAAAATGCGCCGGGGCGCCGAAAAAACGACCCGGGACCACCCCGACCCCGAAGGACGTCCGCGCCCGGTCGACGAAGCCTTCGGCATCGTCCGCTCCGGCGAGCCTCGGGAATGCCACGGCACCGCCGACCGGCGGGACCCACTCCAGCTCCGTTCGTTCCTCCACGAACCCACGGAGGCGCGCGCCGTTGGGGACGAGGATCCCGCGGGCGCGCTCGAGCAGGTCGTCCATCCTGGAGAAGGCCAGGACCCCGAGGCGCTCGGAGGGGGTCGCCCCGATCCCGTCGACGACGTCCCGTGTGCGGCGCACACGACGGATGGTGTCCGGATCCGAAAGCACCCAGCCGATGCGGAGCCCCGAGAGGCCGAAGGACTTGGTCAGGCTGTTCACGGTGAGGAACGGCCCGCCGAGACGGGCGGCCGGCGTGGTGTCCACCCCGGTGAGGGCGTCGAGATAGACCTCGTCCACGAGGACCTTGGCGCCGACCGTGTCGGCGACGACCCCCACCTCCCGCAGCTCCGCCGGCGACGCGTACGCACCCGTGGGGTTGTGGGGGTTGGTCAGCACCACCACCCGGGTCCGGGGCGTGAGCGCGTCGGCGATCCGCTGGGGATCCAAGCGGAAGCCGTCCTCCCAGACGCGGGCGAAGGTGCGCACCTCGGCTCCGAGCAAGCGCGCCGCTCCCGCCTGGGGGTCGTAGCCCGGCCACTCCACCAGGACCGTATCTCCCGGCCTGACCAGCGCACCCTGAGCCAGGAAGTTCGCTCCGGCGGCTCCCGCTGCCGTGGCGACCTGCTCCGCGCGCATCCCGTAGCGCCCTCCGATGGCATCCAGGAGGGGAGGGTAGCCTTCGTCGTTGGGCGCGAAGAGCTCCACGGCTTCCCGAGCACCTGGAAGATCTTCCAGGGTGCAGGGCAAGAGGTTGCTCCCCGTGAGGTCGTACCGGGCGTGGGGATGGGTCTTGGCCCACGCCATGTAGGGTGCCCACGAGGCTGGGGAGTCGGTTCCGGGCATCGGTGGCTTCGCGAGGGGACGGTGGAGGCTCATCGTAGCCCCCTGCAGGTTTCGGCGCACGTGGGCGGAGAGGTATGTTGGGCGCCCGGCCACCCAAACCCGATCCACGAGGATCTCTGACGATGCGACGTCGCCGTGCTCTCGCCGTTCTGACCGTCCTGGGCCTGGCTCCCCTTCCGGCGGTCGGTCAGACACTCCCGCCCCAGGAAGACCGGGACCTGGCTCGAGGTCTCCTCGAGGAGCTCATCGGAATCAACACGACGAACACGGAGCGGGGCGACAACACCGCTGCGGCACGAGCCATCGCCGACCGTCTCCTGGCGGCCGGATTCCCGGAGGGGGACGTGCGCGTCCTGGTACCGGCGGACGCTCCCACCAAAGGAAACCTGGTGGCCCGCTATCGGGGCCGGGACCCGGGCAAGCAGCCGATCCTTCTCCTGGCCCACATCGACGTGGTGCAGGCCCTCCGCGAGGATTGGAGCCCCGACCTGGACCCGTTCGACCTCCTGGAGCGCGACGGGTGGTTCTACGGCCGCGGGGTGACCGACAACAAGGACGAGGCGGCCATCTACGCGGCCAATCTCATCCGGATGAAGAGAGAGGGTTTCGTGCCCGATCGGGACATCATCGTCGCGCTCACGGCGGATGAAGAGGGCGGGCCGCGCAACGGCGTCCAGTTCCTCCTGGAGGAGCACCGCGAGCTCGTTGATGCGGCGTTCGCCCTCAACGAGGGTGGGGGCGGCATGGAGCGGAACGGGCGGAAGGTCTCCAACAATGTACAGGCGTCCGAGAAGAAGTACCTCTCGTTCCGGTTCGAGGCGACCAATCCAGGCGGCCACTCCTCGCTACCCGTCAGGAAGAACGCCATCTACGACCTGTCGCGGACGCTCCTGGCGGTCCAGGATCACGAATTCCCCGTCATGCTGAACGAGGTCACCGAGGCGTTCTTCTCCCGCTCGGCGGGGCTGGTGGGTGGGGAGATGGGAGAGGCCATGGCTCGTATCGTGACGGACCCCGCCGACGAGGACGCGGCGCGTACGCTGTCCGTGGAGGCGCAATACAATGCTCGACTGCGGACGACCTGTGTGGCCACCCTCCTGGGCGGCGGGCACGCCGAGAACGCGCTGCCCCAGCTTGCCACGGCCAACGTGAACTGCCGGATCCTCCCCGACCACGATCCGGCCGACGTGCATCGGGCGCTCCAGGATCTTGCCGATCCGTTCGACGTCACCGTGAGCCCGGTGGGGAGCGCCACGCCCAGCCCGCCCTCTCCGCTGGTGGACGAGGTTCTGGGCCCCATCGAACGGATCACCCAGGAGATGTGGCCTGGCGTGCCTGTCCTGCCGATCATGAGCACCGGGGCGACGGACGGCCTGTATCTGCGCCGAGCGGGCATACCGGTGTACGGCGTGAGTGGTCTCTTCGGGGACGTGGACGATGTTCGGGCCCACGGGCAGGACGAGCGGATCCTGGTGCGCAGCTTCTACGAGGGTCAGGAGTTCCTCTATCGGCTGGTGAAGGCGCTGAGCGGGGGCGGCATCGCGTAGCCCGGAGTCCGCCGCGAGCGGGGCGCTCGAATGGCCGAGACACTTCTGGAACACCACACTAGATTGCAGGGCAGGAGGAACCGCTGCCGATGTGCCGCTTCACCCTCTATCTGGGCCCCCCCATCCGGCTGAAGTCTCTGCTCATCGACCCGTCGCACTCCCTCATCCAGCAGAGCTTCCGCGCACGGGAGCGCGCGGAGCCCCTCAACGGAGACGGGTTCGGTGTGGGGTGGTTCGCACCTCGGCTCACACCGGAGCCGGCGGTCTTCCACGATGTGTCGCCGGCCTGGAACAACCAGAATCTCCATTCCCTGGCGAAGGTGGTGACCAGCCCCTGCGTCCTCGCCCACGTCAGGGCGGCAACCCCCGGGAGCGAGGTGAACCTCGCGAACTGCCACCCGTTCCAGTACGGCGCCTACCTGCTGATGCACAACGGCCATATCGGTGGCTTCCGCCGGATCCGGCGGAGGCTGTTGGAAGCGCTGACCGACGAGGCGTTCAACGTGGTGAGGGGAAGCACCGACACCGAGCACCTGTTCGCGGTGTTCGTGGACGAGCTGGTCCGTAACGGGCGCCCGGTCCATCTTCCGCCGCCCCGGGATGCGGCTTCTGCCACCGACGGCCCCGGTGCGGATCCTCCCCTCGAGCTGGCCGGCCGCGTGCACGCAGCGGTATGCCGTGTGCTCGAGTTGGCTCGGCGGTGTGGTGACGGCGAGGCCAGCTTCCTGAACATCGCGGTGAGCGACGGAGTTCACGCGGCCGCCTGTCGCTTCAGCGACCAGACGGCCGTGCCGCCGGAGACGCTGTACTTCCACCAGGGCGAGCTTTACGAGCCGGCCGGCCGCCGGTTCGTACAGCGCAGGGCAGGCGACGAGGGGGAGGGGTACGTCGTGTCGTCCGAACGACTCACGGACGATCCAGGGTGGGCCGCAGTTCCACCGAATCACATGGTGGTCCTGTCACGCCAGGCCAGGCCGCGCGTGGTCGCCATGACCGAGGGAGGTCTTCGGGAGGCTTGAGCCCGGGTCGACGTCAGGGCCGGGGCCCCGGGTCCGCTGGACGTTCTTCGGGCCGAAGCCTCGTCCGTAGCGAATCCGCCAGGCGGTTATGTCGATCGATGATCGTCCTGCACGCGTCTTCGCCGGCGCGGAGCTCCGCGACTCGGTTGTCCCATGCGGCGACCGAGTCGTTGTACGAGGTGAAGAGCTCCATGTACTCGTCGTAGCGTTCCTCCGGGACCCCCCGCTCGTCGAGGGCTTCGAGGCGCCGCACCTCGCCACGGACCGAGTCGACGGCGTCTCCCCATCGACGGAAGGACAGCTCCGCGTACGCCACGGCGTTCCGGCACGAGTCGGCGGCCACGCGCGCCACGTAGATCTCGTCCCTGAGAGCCCGGATCTCACGAGCTGCGGCGCGTCGATCCGAGATGGATCGAACCGCCAGAAACGTCGCGGCGAAGAGTGCGGCGACGGCCAGCCAGCGGAGCATCACCCGCCGGCCAGCACGCTCCAGCCTTGCTCGAACACGATGTCGCGGGGGATACCGAGCGCGTCCAGCCGGTCCAGGTCGTTCTGGAGGCCGGGCGGCACGATCCCCTGCTCGTGGATCAGGGCGTCGACGCCCTGGTAGGCGCCGTCTCCCTGGAGCGTCAGGATGACCTCGCTGAGAGCGTCGACGGCCCGCGGAAAGACCTCGAAGTCGACCCGATAGGTTCCGGTGGCCTCGTCTCGGGTGAAGGCTCCCATCTCCTGGAAGAAGTTGAAGCGCACCATGTTCGCACGTCCGTGGGCATCGCTGGCTCCGAACCGGACCGACCGGAAGATCCCCGCCAGGAACGTCACGTAGTGGTCTTCGAGGCTTCCCTCCGTGAGCTCGCCGCTCTCGAAGAGCCGGCGTACCATGTGAAGCCCCACCACGTCTGCTTTGCCCTCCTCCATGGGCGAAGCGTGTTCCCTGAGCGCTTCACGGACCGTTCCCCGACCGTTGATGGTCGTGTTCACGCCCAATCCGTGCGCGACCTCGTGGAACATCGTGTTGGCGAAGAACGCGTCGAACGTCACGTGCTGACGCTGGTCCTCGGCGATCAGCTCGTCGGTGATGCGCGTCATGATGTGGTCGAACTTGGCCTGCATGGCGTTCTTGAGCTGCAGGCGGCGAGTACCCTTCGCTCTCTGCACCTCCTCGTCGTTGGGGAGATTGATGGCGATGGTCTTGGCGCCGGCATTCGCCTCGCCGGCGTAGTAGACCACATCGTAGGCGTTCAAGTCTGAATCCGTGCCCGGCATCTCCTGCTTGTACTCTGCGGGCACCGGGAGCCCTTCCTGGAGGCCGGGCAACAGGGCGGCGAAGCGTGATAGCCGCTCGCTCCAGGCCATGTCCTTGATGAGGACGAAGCCTTCGTGGATCGCCTTGTAGCCGAAGAGCTGGTCCTCATACGTCTCGATGGGCCCGATGACCACGTCGATGGCGTTGTCCTTCATGTCCATCCACGCCATGTCGCTCGCTTGATACTCGTCCGTCTCGAGTGCGTCCGCCCGGAGCGTGAGGTAGCTGGCCAGGCCAGGATCGGACGCGAGTGTGGCGGCCTCACGGAGCTTTGCGGCGGCGGACGCGTGTTGCTCGGCGAAGGCCTCGTGATACGGCACGGCCACGAGGGCTCCGTCCGCGCCTCGCCGCACCAGCGTATACAGGCTTCGCAGGGCCGGTTCCCCCGCTGCGGCAGTCTCGAACTCCTCGATGGTCATGTCCGCCGGGTACAGTCGCGCGCCCGCGGGCTTGGCACCGACACCCTCCACGAAGGGCTCGTCTGCACGCAGGCGGTCCCAGGGACCGTAGTTGATCTCGATGTAGCGGCGTGTGGCGGGGTCTCCACCGGCCAGGGCAAGGGCTTCGTCCCGGTCCCCGTAGGCGATCATCCAGAAGACATCTTCCATGGGTCGGACGGCCTCGATGAGGAGACGGACCACCTCTTGATCGTTCTCCGACAGATGGGACAGGTCGTAGCCGAGACGGAACGTGGCGTATTGATCGACGAGGGCCTGCATCTCAGAGGTAGCTCCGGCGGGAGCGTCGCTCGCGGGCGTACATGCGGCGACGAGGAGAGCCAACAGAGCGGCGCGTGCGGCCTTCGCTCGGATACACATCGTGGGTCCTCCCAGACGAGTGGCTGGATCGGTTGAATGGAAGGTGGAGGGACCCGCTCCCCGACGCCAGACGCGCCTGGCTGGCAAGAGAGGTGGCGGGCGGGATTGTCGTACGTCATAATACTATGACGTTCTACAACCAAACCGGTTCTTCAGGCGTCCAATAACCGGTGAGACGTGCCTCAGGAAGATTCTCGATGGCCACCAAGACCGACCTGCTACAGGGAAGCCTCGACCTGCTGATCCTCAAGACCCTGGCGCTGGAGCCGCTGCACGGGTGGGCCGTGTCGAAGCGGATCCAGCTGCTGAGTCGGGGCGTGTTGGAGGTGAACCAGGGGTCCCTGTATCCGGCGCTGTACCGGCTACGGGACCGGGGACTGATCCGGTCGGAGCAAGGGGTCTCGGAAGAGGGGCGGACCGTGAAGGTATACCGCCTCACTCGAAAGGGTCGGGAGGCACTCGACGTGGAGCGCGAAGGGTGGCGTCGCTTCTCGGAAGCGGTGGAGGCCATCCTGGCGACGGGATGAGGGAGGGCTCGATGATGGGATGGTGGCATTGGGTGCGGCGGCGATGGGACGTGATCTTCCACAAGGCGGCGCCGGAGCAGGAGCTGGACGAGGAGGTCCGCTTCCATCTGGAGATGGAGGTTCGGCAGAACCTCGAGGCCGGGATGGACCCCCTCGAGGCTCGGCGACGTGCTCTCGTCGCCTTCGGTGGCGTGGAGCGCTTCAAGGAGCAGGTGCGTGACGTCCGCGGTGCTCGGGTCCTGGACGATCTCGTCCAGGACTCGAAGGTCATCCTGAGGGCTCTTCCGAAGCAGCCCGCGTTCCTCCTGGCGGTACTGCTGACGCTCGGCATCGGGATCGGCGGGAACGTGGCCATGGTCGGGGTCCTGGAACGCTCGATCTTCCGCGCGCTCCCCTACCCGCGGGCCGACGACCTGGTCCTGGGCAGGGTGACCTGGGAGGGCGAGATCGGGTTCACCGTGTCGGGCCCCGATTTCTTCGATTACCGCGATCAGGTCCAGGCCTTCGAGAGCCTGGCCGCCCTCACACCGTTTCCGGTGTCCGCCACCATGAGCGGCGCGGGCGAGCCCGAGCGTGTCCTCGCCCCCCTGGCGTCGGCAGGCTTCTTCGAGACCTTCGGGGTCACCCCCTCGTCCGGACGGTTCTTCCTGCCGGAGGAAGGGGAGCCTGGTGGGGCGCCCGTTGCGGTCCTGTCTCACGGATACTGGCAGCGGCGCTTCGGAGGGGAGCGCACCGTGATCGGGTCGACCATCTCTCTGGATGGAATGCCGACCACCGTCGTGGGCGTAGCTCCTGCCGGCTTCCGGTTCCTGCAGCAAGCGGATCTGTGGCGTCCCATCCAGCGGGGACAGGATTGGGCGTCGGCGAGGCAGTTTCACAACTTCGTCCTGGTGGGCCGCCTGGCCGAAGGCGCCACCGTGGCGTCGGCGCAGGCCGAGGTGGACGCCCTCTCGGCGCGGCTGGCCGAGCTCTATCCCGACTCCAACCGGGGGAAGGGCCTGAACGTCACTGGCCTGAGAAAGGCCCTGGCCGAACCGTATCTCCCGACGCTACGCATTCTCTTGGCGGGCGTCGCGGTGTTGCTGCTCATCGCCTGCGCCAACGTCGCCGGCCTCCTGTTGGCTCGCGGAAACGCCCGGCGCTCCGAGCTGGCGGTGCGGTCGGTTCTGGGTGCAGAACGCGGACGCCTGGCACGACAGCTTCTCACCGAGAACGTCTACCTGGCGTTGGGCGCGGGCGTGCTCGGCGTCGTTCTCGCGGTGTGGGTGCAGCGGGGGATCCTCGCCTTCGTGCCCATGGACAGTCTGGGTGCCATCGAGTCGGGGCTCGGGTGGCCCACCCTGGGCTTTGCCCTGGCCCTGTCCGTTGGGACGGTGCTGCTGTTCGGCGTCCTTCCGTCCGTCCGCGTCGCACGCACCGATCCTGCCGAGGACCTGAAGGCCGGCGGGAGGGGACGGAGCGGGGACGCAGGCACCCGGTTCCGGTCGGGACTGGTGGTGGCGCAGGTGGCCATGACGACGGTTCTCCTGGCCGTGTCAGGGCTTCTGTTCCGCAGCTTCCGGGAGCTCATCCGCGTGGAGCCGGGCTTCGATGTGG
>JARRLD010000182.1:0-7990 GCA_037387345.1 Gemmatimonadota bacterium | reverse complement strand
GTGCGCGACCCGGGGATTCTCATGCGCGGTCCTCCCCGGGTGGCACTCCGGCTCATGACATCGGGGCCGTAGGTGAGGGAGACGTTGGCCGTCCAGAAGTTCATGAACTGGGCGTTGCCGCTCAGGCGGGCCACTCCGGCGGTGTGGGCATCGCCCCAGCTGCCCAGTGACCAGGCGTCCCGCAGGACCTCGTGGGAGAAGTTGTGGTAGGTGAAGAAGTCCACGCGGGAGTTTCGGAAGACCCCGCGGGGGCGCACCTCCTGGTATCCCACTCGAACCCCGCCGTCCAGCCGCTCCGGCGACGTGGTGAAGCCCAGGTCGTTCACCTCGAAGCCGCTGGTGATCTCCGCCGCCCAGACGGCCCCCGTCCACTTGCCCACCCGGCGCTCGAGCTGGAGCCGCCAGTCGGCTCCGCTCATGGAGGTGGCCGAGGGGTCGTAGGAGGACCAGTCGAGGTCGGGCCGCTGCCGGTAGTGGTTGGAGGCCCGCTGGAGCCGCCCGATGGCAATGGAATCTCCCACCACGCGGCTCCCGGAGAAGAAGCCCCACAGCGCCCACTCCCGATCCCCCCACGAGTGCTCGAAGTCCACGCCCGCTGAGTACGCGCTGCGGGTCAGGTGGTCGAAGACGCCACTCTCGGGAAGCCGACGCCGGGCCACCGTGGCGATCCCGCCCACCCGGGACCGGCCCTGACGGAAGTCCTGCTGCACGCGGACCACCCCATAGGTGGACCGGGGCTCCACCGGGAACGAGCCGAACTCGTCGACGTCCGCGAAGTAGGACTCGCCCTTCTCCTCCTGCGTCGCAGCCACCATCGCCCCCAGGGACAGCCCCCCGTTGGTGCGGCCGGTGAGCTTGGCTGCTCCCAGGATGGACGTGGCAGAGGGCACACGCTCGAAGTCGGCTCCCCCGGAGTCTCCTCCGTGTGGCGCCCGCCCGATGCGCCGGGAGTAGAACAGGGAGCTCTGGCCGCCACTGAGGTTGAAGTCGAAGACGCGTGCATCCTCCACGAAGAACGGCCTGCGCTCTCGGAAGAACGTCTCGAAGGCGGTGAGGTTCACGACCGCCGGATCGGCCTCCACCTGACCGAAATCGGGGTTGAAGGTGGCATCCAGGGTGAAGGCGGTCCCCAGACCCCAGCTCACATCCAGGCCAGCCCGGGTCTCGCTGTCCCGCCCATCGAAGAACGGATCCCCCGGCACCGCCGGCCCCGTATGCGCCTGGGAGACCACGTACGGAAGCGCTTCGAACCGCCCGGCCGTTCCGTTCACCAGGATGCCCTCCACCCGCCCGAACTGGCTCACCCGACCCGGTCGGAGCTTCGACACGAAGCTGAAGCGGGTGAGCTCGTTGTCCGCGGCGCGTCTGCGTCCGAACTGGATGCCCCACGTCTGGGCGTGCGCTGCGGTCTCGTATCGGATCTGGGAGAGCGGGATGCGGAACTCGGCGACCCACCCACGCTCGTCCACGCTCACCGGGGACTCGTAGACGGCGTCCCAGGCCGCGTCCTCCTGGTCGTCGGCGTAGAGGTACCGGTCGGTCTGGACGCCTCCGGCGGTGACGCGAAAGCGGTACGCCGTGTGGCCGTCCAGGTTGGGGTCGATCATGACCTCGAAGTAGTCGGAGCGGCCTGCGTAGGCGGCGTCCCGGCGGGCCATGTTCCGTGCGATGGACGATGGGTCCTCGTCGTAGTTGATGACGCCCACGTAGAGGGCCTCGTCGTCGTAGAGGAGCCAGACCCGGGAGTCGTTGAGGGCGGGCGAGCCCTCGTCGGGCTCCTTCTGCACCCAATCTGCGTACGAGGGGGCCGCCGACCACACGTCCTCGTCCAGCCGCCCGTCCACCCGGATCTCCGCCCCCTCCGGAAGGCGGTACGCCTCCATGCTCCGAGGAGTGAGATCCTGTGCCTGGGCGAGGTTCGGAATGGCGGCCAGAACCACGGCGACGACGACGGCTCGGTCCAAGCTAGTACCGCCAACTCGTCAGATCGGCCGCGGCCGGATGGCTGGCCATGATACGCTCCACGATCCTCGGCGCGAACATCTGGATGCAGCAAGCGATCCACGCGCCGTTGGACTCCTTGGGGTAGAACCACTGCATGCGAAGCTCCGTTGGAGGCAAAACGGGTCCCTCATCTAACCCGGGCCGGCTGGCCCGCGCCAGCGGCCCCGGCAGTTCACCGTAACCACTCATAGGGCTTGATATGGTTACATCGTTCTCCTATCGTTGGGTTCCGCCGACCGCGCCGCTGACCGGTACGACAAAGTCCTATGAACAAGACCATCCCCCTCCGGCTCCTCCAGGAACAGAGCTTCGACGGCTCCTCCTGGCACGGGCCCAACCTGCGCACGTCGCTCGCCGGGGTGACTCCGGCCGAGGCCGTCTGGAGTCCCGGACCCGGGCGTCCGAGCATCTGGCAGATCGTGCTCCACTGCGCCTACTGGAAGCACCGGGTCTGGCAGCGCATCACCGGGCGGCGGGCGGCGTTCCCCCGCCAGGGAAAGGACTGGGACATGGCAGTTCCCGCGCCCTCCTCCGAAGCGTGGAACCGGGACCGGAGGATGCTGCACGACGTCCACGCTCGCCTGACGTCCGCGGTGGACGAGCTCCCGCAGGGTGAGCTGGAGAGCGCTCCCGACGGTCAAGTGCGCACGCGCATGCTTCACGTCGTGGGCATCACGCTGCACGATACCTATCACGCCGGCCAGATTCGCCTCCTGCGGAAGCTGTACGAGGGCGCGGCAGGAGTCGCGTCCTCGTAGTCCGGCGGTCGCTCGGGAGGCCCACGGCCAACATGACCGCCGCAGTCGAAACGAGGTTGAGAGGATCGTCCTTACTCTGCCCGCAACGCCGTCATGGGATCGATCCGCGCCGCCCTGCGCGCGGGCAGCCAGCTGGCGGCAGCCGCCACGGCGACGAGGGCTGCCGCGACCGCTCCATACGTCAGGGGATCCACGGGGCTGACCCCATACAGCAGGCTCGCCATGAGCCGAGCCAGGCCCACGGCGAACACCAGGCCGATCGCGACACCGGCGAAGGCCAAGGTGAGACCCTCACGCAGCACCATGCCCATCACGCGGCGTACCGGGGCCCCCAGCGCGATGCGCATACCCAGCTCCGCAATGCGCTGGCTCACCGCATGGGCGAGCACACCGTAGACCCCGATGACGCCGAGCATCAGCGCCACCGCGGCGGCGATGCCCAGGAGCCTCAGCGAAAACGAAGTTCGCGTCATCGACTGGGCCTCGAGCTCGTCGAGGGTGCGCAGGTTGCGCACGGGCAGGTTGGAGTTCACTGACCAGACGGCGTCACGGACCTCGCCCAGGAGGTCCGCGTTGCCCACCCTGTGGCTCCGCACGGCGATGCCCATGCCGCGCCACGCGTTGGGCGCGTCGGGGGCGTTCCCCTGCCAGAACGCGAGAGTCACCAGCGGCCAGTAGACCTGTACGGGTGGATCCTGGCTCAACCCGAACTCGCGTACGTCGCCCGCCACGCCGATGACCTCGTACCACTGGGGTGGATCCGGCCGGGCCGCCACCTTCTGGCCCATCGCCGCTTCGGCCGACCCCCAGTAGGTCCGGGCCAGGCTCTCCGAGACCACTGCCACGGCGAGGCGGTCGTGGATGTCGTGCCAGGTGAAGGCACGGCCCGCCACGAGCGGGATTCTCAGCGTCTCGAAGTAGCCCTGCCCGATCCACTTGTGCCGCCGGGTCACGGACGGCTCGGCAGCGTCGTGGGCCTGACCCTCCGCGTAGAACGGGTTGACGTTCCCGAAACCGTCCATGGGGATGGCATTGCCCAGGGCGACGCCGGTGACCCCCGGAACCTCCTCGAGCCGGTGCACGATGGCCTCGTACTGGGTCGCCAGGTCGTCGGCGGTGGGCGCGTCGGCCGCCGGGATGTAGAGGCGCATGGCCAGGACGTCCTCCGGCTCCCTGAATCCCGGGTCCACGCTGGACAGGGCCAGGGCGGTGCGCAGCATGAGCCCCGAGGCCACCATCACGAGCAGGGCCAGCGCCATCTGCACCACCGCGAGGACACCGCCGGTGCGACCACGGCGTCTTCCGCTGGCGGCACGTCCGGACTTCAGCGCGTCGGCAACATCCCCGCGGCGCTGCCTCACCACCGGGACCATCCCGAAGAGGAGCCCGCATGCGACGGAGACTCCCACGGTGAACAGAAACACCCCGGGACTCAGCGAGAGCTCCTGGAGCCGAGGCAGCTGGCTGGCGTCACCGGAGACCAGTGCGCGGAGACCCACCTGGGCCAGGGCCAGACCCACCACACCGCCCGCCACCCCCAGGAGGAGGCTCTCCTTGAGGAACTCCCACCCGATGCGCGCGCCGCTCGCGCCCATGGCCGTGCGCACCGCCATTTCTCCGGTTCTGGCCTCGGCCCGCACCAGGAACAGGTTCGCGACGTTGGCGCACGCGATGAGCAGAACCGCGGCCACGCCCACCATGAGGATCCAGAGAAGGTTGGCGGCGGACCCCACGATCCAGCTCTTGAACGGCTGAACCGCCGGGTTGATCTGCGCCCGTCTCATGGACTCGATCACCGGCCCTCCGGGGAACTTCTCGAACGCCATGGGGAGCATACGCGCTACGTCGGCGTTGGCCTGCTCCAGGGTGATCCCCTCCCTGAGTCTGGCCACGGCGCTGGCGCCGATGTTTCCGACGAACAGCGTCGACTTGTCCACCTGCAGTGGAGCGATGACGCCGGGGTCGACCCCGACCCCCTGAAGCTCCGGCGACGCGACCCCCACGATCTCCGCGGGGGTTCCGTTCACCTGAAGGGTCCGCCCGATCACTTCAGGGTCTCCGCCGAAGCGACGCATCCAGTACCCATGGCCCAACACGATGACGGGAGGCGAGTCGGGATCCTCGTCCTCGGCGGTAATCCCCCGCCCCACAACCGGATTGAGTCGGAGCGCTCGAAACACACCCCCGGTAGTGACCATGAGAGGCACCGCCTCCGGCTCCCCCGTTCCCGTGATGGCCGCGGTACCGTTGAACCACATCCCCAGATCCTGGAAGACCCGGTTCTCGTCCTCGTACGTGAAGTGCCATGCGGCGCACTGTCCGACGTTGCCGCCGCCCGCACCCTGCTGCACGTGAGCGATGCGGACGAGGCGGTCCGCGGCGTCGAAGGGGAGGGGCGAGAGCACCACGGCATCAAGAAGCGTGAAGATTGCGGTGGTGGCCCCGATACCCACGGCGAGGATGACGATGACGGTGGCGCTGAACCCGGGCCTTCCTCCCAGGGCGCGCAGGGCGAGGCGGATGTCACGCATCCCATCAGCCAGAGACGCCCACACACCACCCCTCCGGCGCGCACGGTCCTCAACCCGTTCGAGACGCCGCCGGACTTCGGCGCTGCGGTGGCGTCGTTCCGTGTGAAGCAGCTCCGCGCTCGCGTCCGCCGCGCTGCCCAGCTCGCCTTCGGCCCGGGCCTCGGCCTCGTCGGGGCTCGCCCCGCGGCTCAATGCGTCGCGGTAGATGCCCTCCAGATGATCGGCAATCTCCGCGATGATCCGCTCTTCCCGGTGACCCTCCATGGGGGGAAGGGAGAGCTGCTCCCTGACCCATCCGTTCCAGTCGCGCATGGGACCACTCCTCGTCTTCGTCGTCGTCCAGCCCCTCGCGGAAGAGAGGACGGCCTAGGCCGGGCTCGCTCCGATGAGCTCGTGCACAAGCGCCGCGAATGCCGTCCACTCCTTACGCTGCGCCGCCAGCACCTTCTTCCCTTCGTTGGTCAGGGAGTAGTAGCAGCGGCGACGCTCCCCCTTTCGCTCCACCCACCGGCCCTTCACCCAGCCGCGCTCCTCCATCCGGTACAGGATCGAATAGAGCGTCGAGACGGGGAATCCGATGCGTCCCCCTGAGCGGCTCTCCAGGTGTTTGCCGATCTCGTACCCGTGCCGTGCCTGCCCGTCGAGCGCCGACAGGATGAGAAGCTCGAGGCTCCCCTTCTTCAACTCGGGACTGAACATCGGATTCCCTCGTGTGGTCGGGTCACGGGCAGGCCGCTTCGATACTTCGTGTCGAGATCTTTCGTGACACGATACTTCGTGTCACATAATATCATCCCGATGTGCCATCCGTTCAAGAGGGCTCGACTCGAGGGGCTCGCCAGCGTCTCATCCGCGCGCGAACGAGCACCTTTCAGAAGGTCCAGCGCAGCCCCACCGAAGGCATGACCTCCAACTGCGGGTCGATCCCCCGGTCCAGGACGAGCCGCCCCTCGTACACGCCTGCGTAATGGCTCGCCGCCTGGGCGTTCTCGCGGTTCAGCAGGTTGAACACGTCCAGGTACAGGAGGAGGTTTCCCCTCGTGACGGGGAACTCCTTCGCCACACGGAAGTCGACCCGGCTGTAGTCGATGAGCCGCTGGTCGTTCAATAGCCCGTAGCCGGACACGATATAGGGATACCCGCTCACCGTGGTGTCCAAGCCGTACTCGATGGTGGTGAACGGCCACGCCGAGTGGTACGTCCATCCGAGGCTGATGGACCAGCTCGGTGCCGGCCGCAGCCCGATCTGTACGTTCAGGGCGTGTCGCTGGTCGAAGGGCAGCGGTACCCAGCGGCCGTGGATCAGCTCCTCCGCGACGGACAACGCATAGCCTACGGCCCACGTCAGGGACGTCGTCTCACCACCCTTCGCGAACAGCTCCAGGCCCCTGGCTCGCCCGCGGTCGGGGTGCACGAAGATCCTGTCCTCCGGCCCCTCCTCGCGGAGGGCCTCGATGTCGTTCTCGAGATTCCTGTACTCCGGGAGGGGATCCCTCAACAGCCTCTGGTACGCCTCCACCCGCAACGCGATGCCCCGGCTCGTGTTGTGCTCGACGCCCAGCACCCGGTGCTCGGCCCGCTGAGCTGGATAGAACGCCAGATCTCCGTCCGACACCCAGAGCTGATGCAGCCCCTGGGACTGGTAGTAGTGACCCCAGGCGGCCCGCACGGTGGTTCTCGACCCCACCTGGTAGGCAGCGTTCAGGCGCGGTGCGAGCTGGCTTTCACCCCAGCTCTCGGCGCCCGTATGGTGCTGCCGATCATAGCGGAGCCCGGCTTCCACGGTGAGCCGCTCAGTGGGCTGCACTCTGCCGGAAAGGTACGCGGCCGTTTCGATGCCTGTCTTCGTCGTAACGATGTTCAGAGTGTCGTACTGGCGAACGAAGTCTGGCATCGAGACATCGGTGGCGTTGGGCATCCAGTACTGTCGCCACCGACGGTAGTCGTAGTCGGCCGATCCCCACGTGCCGTTGAATCCGACCTTCACCATGGCCCGGTCGGCCAGGCGCAGAAGCCAATCCTGGCGAAGCCCGAAAAACTCGAACCCCGCCCGGTCTCGGACGTCCACGTCGGGCGCGGCCCCGGGCTCGGGAAAGTCCGCCCCGGACCGGTTCCTCATGAGGCGGCCCACCGACACCACGGTCCGGGCGGTGGTCCGTGGTGTCACGCGCGCATCCCACGTCACCCAGCCGTAGCTGCTACCGTAGCGGTGCCGGTATACGGTGCTGTCGTTCTCCGTGCCGCGGTTGTCGTCCCCGGCCCGCAGAAGGTGCGCCGACAGCACGTGCCCGGGGGCCACCTCGTACTGCGCCTTGGAGAACACGTCATAGTACCAGGGGTGCAGATCCTCCTCGTCGTTGCGCCCCGTGAGCTCGAGGATCAGGTCCAGGAAGCCCCGTCGAGCGGAGACGATCCACGCACCCTTCCCCTGGGCGAAGCTCCCTTCACTCTTGACGGTGGAGCTGAGGAAGTCGAGCCCCACGCTGGTTCGCGCAGGGCCCGGCGCCGCCGTGGTGGTGCGCATGGCGAACACCCCCGTGGAGGCGTCGCCGTACTCCGCGGGGAAAGCACCGGTGGAGAGGTCCACATCGGCGACCGTCTCCATGTCGACGATGCTCAGCGAGCCGTCCCACTGCTTGAGGTGGTAGGGTTCGTACAGCTCGAGCCCGTCCAGAAAGGTCGACACCTCCGCTGGAC
>JARRLD010000181.1:8088-9867 GCA_037387345.1 Gemmatimonadota bacterium | reverse complement strand
TGGTCGCTCGAGAAGTAGAGCCTGCCCCCTCCCGCCCCGACGTACGACGGCGAGAACTCGTTCCCCGCGCTGGTGACCGTGCAGCCGAGGTGTACCGGGTCGGCCCAGCCTCCCGAGCGGGTGTGACGCGTCCGGTAGATGTCGGACGTGCCGTCGCCGCAGTTCTGCCCGTCGTCGCGGGTGCTGACGAACAGGAGCGCGCCGCCCGGAAGCGGGGTCGGACAGAACTCGTTGGCGGAGGTGTTCACGGGGTCGGGCAACCGCTCGGGCGCGCTCCAGCCCCCACGCCCGTCACGGGTGGAGACCCAGATGTCCAGCTGCCCGGCCCGGCTGGACGCAAAGACCAGCGACCCGCCGTCGGGCGATTCGATGGGACACCCTTCCCCAGCGGCGGTGTTGATCCCCACGAGACCCCCGAGGTCCACGCTCGAAGCGGCGCCCCAGGCGGCACCGGGGACCACCGCGAAGGACGGCGACGTTCGGGCAGCTTCTCCGGCGGGATCGATCGGCCCCTCGCAGCCGACCATGATCACCGTCGCTGCAGCCAACACGGACAAAACGGGAGTTGAAGGTGAAGTGTGATGCATGGGACCCTCCGGTCGTTGGCAACGGAAACCTCCGGCCGACAGAAGCACCGCCTGAGCCTCTTGGCGGTGCTGGCGTTGGCGCCGGGACAGGTGGTGAGCCGCGACCGGTTGATGGCCCACCTGTGGCCCGAGAGCGAAGCGAAGCGCGCCCGGGCCCTGCTGAACCAGGCCGTCTACCGGCTCCGAAAGGCCTTGGGCGACGACGCGGTCCTGTCGGTCGGGGACGAGCTGCGCTTGGGGACGGACAGGGTCGACGCGGACGTGGTTCGCTTCGAGGCGATGATCACGCAGGGTGATTGGGCCGGGGCGGTGGCCCTGTACGTCGGCCCGTTGATGGACGGCTTCTTCCTCGGCGGAGCTCCTGCATTCGACGAATGGCTCGAGCGGGAGCGCGGCCGCCTCGCCCGGACGTGCGGGAACGCCGTCGAGTCGTTGGCCCATGCCGCGACGGCCGCCGGCGACGGCCCCGAAGCCGTCGCGTGGTGGCAGGTGCGCGCCGGGCAGGATCCGTTCGATTCGCGCATCGCCCTCCATCTGATGCACGCGCTGGCATCGGCCGGGAACCCGGCCGGCGCCCTGCGGCACGCACGCGCTCACATGGAGCTGTTGGAGCGGGAGTTCGGCATCCCTCCTCCCACCGAGGTGACCGAGCTCACCGAGCGGCTTCGGGCCGAGGGCACCCTGGTGGGCGCTCCCATGGATGAACCGGTCGAAGGACGTGGTCGCGCCGAGACGGCGGGATCCGGAGAACTCGACCCGGGGCCCGACTCCGGGCCCGGGGGCGCCCCAGAGCGTCCCGTTCCCGCGACCCGGGCGAGCACGAGGAGCTCGCTCCCGCGCCGTGGGTACGCTCTCACCGCGGTCGGGGCCTCGCTCCTGGGCGCAGCGTCGTTCTGGCTCCTGTCCGGTGACGGTGATCGACGTTGGCTCGAAGACGTGGCGATTCCCGAGATCGAGCAGGACCTGGACGTGGCGGACTGGGAGTCCGCGTTCGCGATGGCGCGGCGCATCGAGGACCGCGTACCGGACAGCCGTGCCCTCCGGGAGCTCTGGCCGCGCCTCTCCTGGCGCGTCACGCTGGAATCGGAGCCGTCTGGGGCGCGTGTCTTTCGAAGAGCCTACGACGGGGAAGACGACGCTTGGACGGAGGTTGGACGGACGCCGTTGGTGGACATTCGCGTCCCCTACGGCC
>JARRLD010000181.1:0-8037 GCA_037387345.1 Gemmatimonadota bacterium | reverse complement strand
CTCGTCGGTCCCGAGCGCTTCCGGCTCGATACCGAGGAGAGCCTTCCCCCCGGGATGGTCCGGGTGCCCGGGTGGACCCTGGAGACGGGCCTCGAGGCGCTTCGCATCGAGGACTTCTTCCTGGGACGCTACGAGGTTACGAACGCCGAGTACCGGGCCTTCGTGGAGGCGGGCGGCTACCGACGTCCTGAGCTGTGGTCGACGATCGTCGTGCAGGGTGACACGGTGCCATGGATCGAGGCCATGCAACGCTTCGTCGACCGCACGGGACGCCCCGGCCCGAGCACCTGGGAGGCGGGAGATTTTCCGGCGGGACAGGACGAGTACCCGGTGTCCGGGGTGAGCTGGTACGAGGCCGACGCGTACGCGAGGTTCGCCGCCGCAGAGCTCCCTACCGCGTTCCATTGGGAGCAGGCCCTGGCGAACGCGACGTTCCCCTGGCTCCTTCCGGCGAGCAACTTCAGCGGAGACGGTCCGCGGCCCGTCTCCGAGGGTCACGCGATGAGCCACGTCGCGGCCTACGATCTCGCGGGAAACGTTCGGGAATGGACCACCACCCGCCTCGGTGACGACCGGGTCATCCTCGGAGGCAACTGGAACGACCCGTACTACATCGCCGGAACCGCGGACGCGTCGGCACCGCCGGAGGACCGGTCGGCCGGGAACGGCTTTCGCCTTGCGCACACCTTCGATGCCCTCCAGGTGGCGAATCGGATCCGGGAGCTGAACCCCCGCCCCACGGCGGTGCCGTCGGTGTCCGCCTCGCCAGTCTCCGACGACGTCTACGAGGCGTACGCGCGGGTCTTCGACTACGACAGGCGTCCCCTGCTCGCCTCCCTCGAGGCTGAGGATACGACGCGCCTCTGGGTCCGGGAGCGGGTCTCGTTCGACGCGGCGTACGGACCCGAGCGCGTCACCTTGCACCTCTACCTGCCGAGAGACGTCGCTCCGCCCTATCAGACCGTCGTCTATTGGCCTGGCTGGGACACCTTCCGGCTCGAGGACGTCGACGAATATTTCGCCAAGCAGCTCGACTTCGTGGTGAAGAGTGGGCGTGCGGTCGCATTCCCGGTGTACCGGGGGACCTTCGGGCGCACAGTGGGGGATCGGCGAAGTCGTCCGCGGTTCGGGACCGCCGAGTACAGGGACAACACGGTTCACACGGTCAACGATCTGCGCCGTACGCTCGATTACCTCGAGACACGGCCGGACATCGATCGGGACGCGTTCGCGTTCTTCGGCTACAGCTGGGGCGGGGTAAACGGGCCGGTCGCGTTGGCGCAGGAACCTCGTCTGGACGTCGCCGTGATCGATATCGGGCTGCTGCCGCCCATGACGTCGACGCCCGAAGTCGACCCGGTGAACGCGCTCCCGAGGGTACACGTGCCCACGCTCATGCTCAGTGGGGAGTTCGACCCGATGGTCCCGGAGGACAACGCGCGCCGCTACTTCGACCTGATCGGAGTGAGCCCAGAGCAGAAGCGCCATGTCATCGCCATCGGTGGGCACTTCATTCCGCGTCCACTCCTGATCCGCGAGACGCTGGACTGGCTCGACCTCCATCTGGGCGACCCGACCGAGCCTGGAACAACCTCAACCGTCACGACGGAGAGCCGAGGCTCTTGAGCGATCCGACCCGGGAGTGCGGTTCTTGATCGGCCTGCTGCACGGTGATGGGCGTTCCCGAGATTGCCATTGCGTTCTTGCCCCGACTATGTAGATTAGCACTAACACTATGTAGGATAACACTGATATGAAGCGAATCACCTATCCGTCCGCGTGCGTGCTACAGGCCGTTGCCAACAGCAAGGCCTTCGGTATGGACATCATCGAACACACCGGGCTTCCCAGTGGGACCGTCTATCCGATACTGCGGCGCTTCGAGCGGGACGGCCTGGTGGAGTCGACGTGGGAGACTCCCGAGGAGGCCTTCGGGAACAGGCGACCGCAGCGGCGGAATTACAGGCTCACTGGCGAGGGGCGCGCGGCGCTGGTGGAGGCGCGCAAGCGCTACCGCCAGCACGTGACGGTGTTCGGGCCGGCCGATCCCGACACGCAACCCGCGAGCTGACCGAGCCGGCCGTGCGCGACAAGCCCAGCACCTCGCTGATCCACCGCCTGCTCGACCGGTGGACTCGTGCGCTGGCTCTACTCGTTCCGGAGGAGCTACGAGCGTCCTGGCGGAAGGAGTGGGACGGCGAACTGTGGTACGGGGTCGCGGCGAAGTCGAAGGCCATGCGTGCGCGTGCGGCCGTCGGGTTGGCGGTGGGTGCGCTGCGTGACGCCCTGGCTGTGCGACGAGGTGACAATGGGTTCCGTGGGCGGACCCGGGACGAGGAGGGGGATGGGATGATGGGTTCGATGATCGCCGACATACGCTACAGCCTGCGTGCGCTCCGCAAGACACCGGTATTCACGGCCGTGGCTGTCACCACGCTGGCGATCGGTGTCGGCAGCGCGGTCACGATCTTCAGCGTGGTCGATGCGCTCCTCCTGAGCCCGCTGCCCTACCCGAACGCCGACCGGCTGGTGATGCTCTGGCAGGGGCGGCGGGCGGCGGACGTCGACAAGGACTGGTTCTCCTTCGGGCACTTCACGGACATCCAGTCGCGGACCACCGTCTTCGAGGACCTCGGGTACACGGAAGGGGGCTCCCGGACGATGACCGGTCGGGGTCGCGCTACCGAGGTGGGTTGGGTGGCCGCTTCCTCGACCTATCTCCGCATGCTGGGCACGGAGCCGACGCTGGGGCGCCTCCTCGACGAGCAGGACGATCGAGGGGACGCTGCGCAGGTCGCGCTGCTCACCCACGATCTGTGGCAGCGAGCGTATGGAGGTGACCCGGGCGTCGTCGGCGAGACCATTACGCTCAACGGGGAAGACATCGAGATCGTCGGCGTGCTCCCGCCCGATCTGCTGCTGAACGGCGAGGTGATGCCGACCGCGGGCGCCAACGCCCGCGTGGACGTTGTGCTGTCGTTCCCGGTCACCGCCGAGATGCTGAGCGACCGCCTGACCGAGTGGTACAACATCGTGGGCAAGCTCGCGCCGGGCGTCACGCTTGCCGAGGCGCAAGCGCAGTTGGACGACGTCGCCGCGAATGTCCAACGGCTTCATGAGGACGACCCCGATTCGGGCTTCTTCATCCACGCGGTGCCGTTGCTCGAGGAAGTCGTGGGCCCCGTCCGCCGGGCGCTGATCGTGCTGTTCGCGTCGGTGGGCGGGGTGCTGATCATCGCGTGCCTCAACGTCGCCAACCTCTTGCTGGCGCGCGGCGCGTCGCGACACCGCGAGCTGGGCGTTCGGGCCGCG
This sequence comes from Gemmatimonadota bacterium, assembly GCA_037387345.1. Taxonomy (GTDB): domain Bacteria; phylum Gemmatimonadota; class Gemmatimonadetes; order Longimicrobiales; family Gaopeijiaceae; genus SZUA-318. Next base: position 4,725 of record JARRLD010000181.1, on the reverse strand, counting down.
ATGGGTGCAGAGAAGGGCCGCCTCTTCGGGCAGCTTCTCACGGAGAGCGCGGTGCTTGCCACTCTCGGCGGCGCGCTCGGCGTGGCGCTCGCCGCGGCGGGCCTCTGGACCGTCCGTCGCGTGGGTGAGGCGAGCCTGCCGCGCATCACCGAGATCGGCATCGACGGGAGCGTGCTCCTGTTCTCGTTGGCAGTCACCATGACGACGTGCCTGGTGTTCGGCCTGGTGCCGGCACGGCGGGCCGCGCGCATCGACCTGGTGGACAGCCTCAAGCCGGGCGGTCGCGGTGGCACCGGGGAAGGATCGCTCTGGTCACGATTCAACCTGTCCAACGGGCTCGTGGTCGTGGAGATCGGGCTGTCGCTCGTGCTTCTCGTCGGGGGTGGGCTGCTGCTGCGGAGCTTCATGGCTCTGGAACGCGTCGATCCGGGCTTCGAGGTGGAGGGTCGCCTGACCTTCCGTCTGAGCCTGACGGGCGACGCGTACGGCCAGCGGGGCGATCGCGTCGCCTTCTACGATGCGCTCCTGGATCGCCTCGAGGCGCTTCCCGGTGTCGAGTCCGTCGGGGCGGCCACTCAGGTGCCGATGAACGGGGGTGTGTCCTGGGGCCCGATGGACATCGCCGATTACGTGCCGCCCCAGGGCGAGAACCACCAGATCATCGCGGACTTCCGTCTCACGAGCGCGGGCTACTTCCGAACCCTGGACATTCCGGTCATCCGCGGCCGTGCCTTCGACGAGCGCGACAACCTCGACGCGCCGCCCGTGTCCATCATCGACGAGAACTTCGCCGATACGTACTTCCCGGACCGGGACCCGCTCGGCATGCAGCTCGTCGGCTTTCTCGGCAGAACGTCCACGATCGTCGGTGTCGTGGGTGACGTGAAGCGCGAGGCGCTGGACAGGACCTCACGCGTCACCGTCTACCAGCCGCAGGGCCAGTGGGGTGCACGGACGATGTACGTGGCGGTCGCCACAACAGGCGATCCGGATGCGCTCGTGGCTCCCGCGCTCCGCGCCGTCTCCGATTTGGATCCCGACATCGCGGTGGTCGACGTGCTTCCCATGCAGGCCCGTCTCGCCGCGTCGCTCGCCGAGCGGCGGTTCGCGATGGGATTGCTGCAGGTGCTGGGGCTGGTCGCGCTCGTGCTGGCCGCCGTCGGCGTGTACGGTTTGGTGTCCTACCGGGTGAGCCAGGGCGCTCGTGAGCTCTCCCTGCGCATGGCGCTCGGCGCCTCGAGCGAGCGGATCATGAGGCTCGTGGTACGTCACGGACTGACACTCGCGGCCCTCGGCGTCGCCGGCGGGCTGATCGCCGCGTTGCCGCTGAGCCGTCTCATGGACGCCATGCTCTTCCAGGTGAGCGCCTTCGATATCCGGACGTACGTCGGCGTGGCGACCGGGCTCCTGCTGACCGCGATGATTGCGTGCTACCTACCCGCACGGAGGGCCACCAGGGCGAACCCACTGGACGCGATCAGCGGTGAATAGGCGTCGTCGGTGCGAGCCGCGAGCGACGCTGCCCTCGCCGCAGCTGCTGATGGTCGCGCTCATGGCGGGCGCGTGGGCGCCGCGGGTGCAGGCGCAGCAGGGCACCACGACCGTCTACCTGAACCCCGATTGGTCGCCCCACGGGATCATCCTCGTGCTGCACCGCGTCGTCGGAGATACAACGATTCTGTGGCCGTCCACGGGTCGGCAGCCATGGCTTGCGAGGATTCAGCGAAGAGCGTGCGGCAACTTCGACTCCTGCGCCGGCAACGGAACGCATCATTCCAATCCGACGTTCCGCACAAGAGTCTGGAAGCGTGGTTCAGCACGGAGTGGATCCCAGGCCGGGTTGGCCACGAGGAACGCAATGTGGCCCCAGCCCTCATCGTAGGTGGTTTCGAGCCACGTCAACGCCGAACCGCCCTCACCGAGTCCCATGTATGTCCAGGCGACGTAGTAGGGCGAAGGGAAGCCGGCCCGACAGAACTGGATGAGCTGCGCCAGAATCCTCCGCGCCTCCTCTGTCTGGTCCATCCGAGCAAGCACGTAGCCCAGGTGCGCCAGGAAGATGCGGTCTCGCCCGGACCGCTCGAGGCCCTCCTGGAATGCGGCCACGGCTTCTTCGAACCTGCCGAGCTCCACGTACGCCCCGCCGAGAGCCTGGTAGCTGCGCGTCGTCGTGGGATCCAGGGCGATCGCTTCCTGGGCGAGCCGAATGGCCTCGTCGTAACGCCGAGCGATCCAGTACGTCCAGGCCAGCCACGCGTGGCGAGGGGACGCCAGAGGATCCAATTCGCGAGCTCTCTCGGCCGCCGCGATCGCCGCGTCGTGACGTCCGCGAAGAGCCTGGAGAAGCGCGTGCGTAGTGTGGGCCTCTGCCTGAGAGGGGCTCAGCGCGAGGCTGCGCGCTACGGCGCGCTCGGCGGCTACGATGTCGGGCCGATACATCCAGCGGATCTTACCCAGTGTGAGATGCGCCTCCGGGAGCGATGGATCGAGCTCCAGCGCTCTCGTCACCGAATTGGATGCCCTCGCGAATGCCTCCTGGTATGGAGGCGCCCCTGGGTAACCCAGGTAGCCGAGCCACACGAACGTCTCGGCGAGTCCTGCGTGCGCCCGCGCGAGAAGCGGATCGAGTTGAATCGCCCGCTGCAGCTCGGCCTGGGCCCGGTCGAGGTCTTTCGCTGTGAACCTGCTAAGGTGGTAGATGCCCCGCAGGTAGGCATCGTAGCCGGCTGGATCCACGGCGGAGGCCGCGGCGACCTCGGCCCGGGGCGCGAGGCTTGCACGAACGTGCTCCGTGACGGCGCGGGCCATTTCGCTCTGCAGGGCCAGGACGCCGCTGAGTCTTCTCTGATAGTTGTCGGCCCAGATGTGAGCGTCCGTGGGTCCGTGGATCAACTGAACCGTGATCCGGACCTGCTCTCCCTCGCGCGCCACCGATCCCTCGATGATGCCCTCCACACCCAGCTCCCGCGCAACCTGAGGCATCGGCTCCTTCGATCCACCGTACCGTGCCGTCGACGTGCGTGAGATGACCTTCAACGTGGAGATCTTGGACAGCTCAGCGATGAGCGCCTGCTGCATCCCATCCACGAAGTACTGCTGCCCCGGATCCCCCGTGAGATTGTCGAGGGGCAGGACCGCCAGGGACGTGATCGGTCCCGCCGTCCCGTGCGCCTGCCGCAACTCATCGGCCAACGCGCGGATGTCCGGGCTCGGCTCGACGTCGAGGCCTCGGCGGAGACGGGTCGCGAATTGCGCGAACTCGTCCAGGGCCAGCGCAGACTGCCCGGTACGAGCGAGACCTTCCATCACGTCGCGGACGAACGTCTCATCGAACGCCTCGAGGTTCATCCCGACGCGCGCCCACGTTATGATCTCCGCGTCGTTGCCGCGCGCACGCGCCGACTCCACCATGGACCGTGCGGCATGGGCGGCGGCGCGAGCAAGTTGTGTCCGCTCTGTCTCCACCCACTCCTCGAACTCCGGTGCCTCACTGAAATAGCGCCCCTCCAGGAGCGGGCCCTGATACAACTTGACCGCCTCCTCCCACGCCTCCGCCGCACACGCCGCGCGGAACGCCGCCACGTCGCACCACACCCGCTCCACAGCCACACCGACCCCCTGATCGCCGCGCGTCACGAGCACCCCGTCGCCGACGATCTGCCGAAGTTGGTGCAGCAGATTTCTGAGCGCATTGCGCGCATGCGGCTCGTCCGAGGCGGGCCAGAACAGCCCGAGCAGCCTGTCACGGCCCTGGAATCGTCCGGGTGCGGAGGCCAAGTAGGCGAAGAGCCCCAAGCGCTTGGTACCGGCCAAGAGCGTTGTTTCCCGCGATGGCGGGAGACCCGTGAGCCGTGGGGGCCCAAAGAGGCGGAGACGGATCATGGCGTCATACCCGAAGACCGTGGCCCGCCGTTAGACGGCGTCTAACGGGGAGGGGACGGTGGGCTAATGGGCCCTGAACACCTTGTGCCCACGATACGCACGGCGGATGGCGCGTCAAGAGAATCGGCGCGTGTCCATTCGTGTCTCGCTGACCCCATCCGGGAGGCTCCCATGATCAAGCGCGCTATCGGACTGGCACTTCTCACGGCCGGCTTCGGATGTGGCGGTGAGGCACCGACTGCCTTGCCCGACATGCCCCCGAGCTATGGAGTCACCGGAGGCTCAGGGTGCTACGCCGTCTCCGGAGCATTGGACCAAGTCGGAACCGGCCCGAACGAATTCGGGGGCACGATCTCCGGCGATGTCGAGGGCAGCGTCGTCACCGTGGGGGGACCGGTCCTGCCTCACGGCGTAGTCCTATCTCGACCTGGCCAGCAGAGCTGGCGGATCACGGGCGGCAACATCGACTTCCTGATTGGGCGTACACTGGGTCTCGACGTGGAGGTTGTGGCCGTGTTCGCGCGGCCACCCGTGTTCCGCATCAACACGACGGCCCGGGTCGTTGACGGCGCGACAGGCAACCTCACCTATCACGGGACGACGGACGTGTCCACCGTTCCGGTCTCCTCGCACCTCACGTACCACGGCGTGGTCTGCCCGTAGGCAGGACGCCCGACACCGACACCTCCACCCAGATGTCACCCTCGTCGCTGACTACGAGCTCCCTGAACGGCGGCTTCGTATCGGGAATCGGAGGGCCGTTCCACCGCCAGGCTCCGTATTGCCTCCGCAGGGACTCCGTGAGCTGGCGTCGGCGCTCGTCGGCCACTCCCGGCCGCACCG
>JARRLD010000180.1:0-8725 GCA_037387345.1 Gemmatimonadota bacterium | reverse complement strand
GTTGTGCCATCTATGTCCAATGCTGGGAGGCTTTTTGGGAGGGCCTGCCCCGCGCTGTTGGTCGGTCCAGCGACGGGATGATACGGATCCGTGACCTGTACCGCAACATTTTGGCCGAGCTAGGTGTCCCCGCTCAATTACACATGACGCGTCAAGGACCGGGCCGCCCTGAAGCGACCTCCGGCAAGGCGAGGCCGGCCCGGCTCACCCGTCACCGCACGCGAGCCACGCACTCGATCTCCACGGCCACGCCCCTGGGCAGCGCCGCCGCCTGAACCGCCGCCCTGGCGGGCCGGTGGTCGCCAAAATGGCGTCCGTACACCTCGTTCATGGCCGCGAAGTCGTTCATGTCCTCGAGGAACACGGTGGTCTTCACGACCGTGTCCATTCCGGCTCCCGCAGCCTCCAGCACGGAGCGAAGGTTCCTGAGCACCAGGTCCGTCTGTTCGGCCACGCCTCCGTCGAGGATCTCCATGGTCTCGGGCTCGAGGGCGATCTGGCCCGAGCAGAACACCCATCCGTCCGCGACGATCGCCTGGGAGTAGGGTCCGATGGCCTGCGGGGCACGGTCGGTGTGAACCGCGGTGAGCTCGCTCATTTACGACTCCTTGGGGGTGACTGCGTTGTCTCGGGCATGATCGAGGAGCTCGGCGGAGGTGACCGTGGCCACTCCGACCTTGCCCACCTCGATGGCCGCCGCGTGATTGGCCAGCATGGCGGCCTCCGGGACCGACGCGCCGGCTCCGATGGCCACGGCCATGACGGCGGTGACCGTGTCTCCCGCGCCGGACACGTCGTACACGTCCCGGGCGACGGTAGGGACACGGACGTGACGGCCGTCGGCGGTCTGCAGCGCCATCCCACTCTCCCCCAGGGTGAGGAGGAGGTGGTCGCACTCCAGCCTCCTCCGGGTCTCCTCCATCCACTCGGGCTCGTCGGGGTGGAGGAAGTCACCGAGCGCGTCGGCGAGCTCCTTCGCGTTGGGCTTGAACACGGTGGCGCCCCGGTACTGAAAGAAATTCCGCCTCTTGGGATCGACCACGGTAGGCAGCCCGTGTCGGCGTGCGGAGGCCAGGACCTCCCGGATCACCGAAGGCACCAATACACCTTTGTTGTAGTCCTCCACGACGACGACGTCGCTCGCGGCGGCGAACGTGCTCACCGTCTCCGCCAGGGCGCGGGCCAGCCCGTCCGAGGCGTCCGACTCAACCTCCCGATCGACGCGTACCACCTGCTGATGTCGGGCCAGGATCCGTGTCTTCACGGTGGTGGGACGCTCATCCGTGAGGACCAGGCCGTCGGTGCGCACGTTCAGCGCGGCGAGGGTCTCGCGGAGCAGCTCGCCGGACTCGTCTCGTCCCGCGCACCCCACGACCCGGGAGGAGGCTCCCAGGGCCGCGACGTTGGCCGCCACATTCCCGGCGCCTCCCACCGCGGAAGCCTCGTGCTCGACCCGGACCACCGGAACGGGAGCTTCCGGGGAGATCCTGTCCACCGATCCGGTGATGTATCGGTCCAGCATCACGTCACCCACCACGAGCACCGTGACGTCCCGGGCCGCGGCGACGATCTCCTCGATGCGGGCGTGGCTCAGGCGGTCCATCGTCCCCTTCCGCGTCCCTCGAGCGGCAGGATGCGGTGACCGTCCCCTTCCCGGGCCAGGAGGGCGTCCTGCAGGTTGACGGAGACGCACACGTGGTTGGGCACGATCCGCACGCGCTCGCCGATGGCGGGGCGCCACTCGGTGTGCGACAGATCGAGCACGCCGTGCTCCTCGGAGAGCCCCGCGACGGACACGTCCGGATGGTCCAGGAGGAACCCGAAGCCATCGCCACCCCTTCCCTCCTTCGCCAGCGCCTTGGAGCCCGCGTCAACCACGGCCCTGCCCGGCACCGCCGTGCTGACCACCGTGGCCAGCACGGTGTAGGCCAGATCCTCCCGCCGGGCGACCCCCAGCTCGAGGGCCTCCCGGTCGAAGAAGATGCACGAGCCCGAGCGGATCTCGGTGATTCCCGCCATGTGGTGACTGCTCCACAGGGTGGGAGTCGATCCCCCCGAGACGATGTCGGCAGGCAGGCCGACGGCCTCCAGGGCACGGAGAACCCGTGACAGGCGGGTGGCTACGTCCGCGATGGGCTCGGCCTGCCGGGCCTCCTCCACCCGGATGTGGCCCGGATAGAAGAGCACGCCACGGAACTCGACGCCCTCTTGTCCGGCCGCTTGCTTCGCGAGGTCGACCACCGCGTGCGGGCTCTGCACCCCAACCCGACCGAGGCCCACATCCGCTTCCACGAGGACGCCGAACGTGCGGCCGGCGGCGCGACCCGCACGGGCCAATCCCTCGAGCACGACGGACGAGTCCAGGGCCACCTTCAGCTCGACCTCGGGGTCCAGCGCGGCCAGGCGGTCGAGCTTGGATCTCCCAACCGGGGGATAGGCGAGCAGCAGATCGGACGTCACCGTCGCCATGACCTCGGCTTCCCGGGGCGTGGCCACCGTCAGGCCCCGGGCGCCCGCGTCGAGCTGGATGCGCGCCACGACCGTCGACTTGTGCGTCTTGATGTGGGGTCGCCATCGGAGCCCGTGCTCCCTCGCGTACTCGGCGACCCTTCCCGCGTTGGCCCGGACCCGGTCCAGGTCCAGGTAGCCGACCGGAGTCTCGACCTCCTGTGGGTTCGCCGGGGTGGTCATCCCACGACCGTCTCGAGGGCCGTCAGGAAGCTCTGGTCCGTCTCGCTCACCGGTCCGAACTTCATCCACCGGATGATCCCCTCGCGATCGATGAGGAACGTGGCCGGGAGGCCCAGCACCTGGTAGGTCTCCATGCCCGCCAGCCGTGAATCGGCGAGGACCGTGTAGGTCACTCCGTACTCCTCGGTGAACTCGCGGATGAGCTCGGTGGCGTCGCCGGCGTCCAGCGACACGCCGACCACCTCGAGGCCCCGGTCTCCCCACTCCTCGTACAGACTCTGCAGGAACGGGGTCTCGTACCGACACGGAGCGCACCAGGTGGCCCACAGGTTCAGCAGCACGGGGCTGCCCCGGAAGGACGCCAGGGCCACCGAGTCCCCCTCCAGCGTGCTGATCTCGTATGCGGGCGCCGGGGATCCGACGCGGGGGCCGGGGCTGTCCGTGGGCACGCACCCCCAGATCAGTACGGGCAGCGCCATCCCGGCAAGAACGAGCTGTCTGGTTTTCACCGCTCCACCTCCACTTCAGTCAGGCGGACGCCGGGGCTCCCGGCGTCGGTCACATCCGTCCAGGCGAGGAGGATCCTCCCGGGATCCCACGGCAACGGGGCCATGCGGGGAAACCCGCTGGCCCGCTCCGCCGAGGAGGCCGTGACGACCCGTTCCTCTCTGGTCGCGGCGCCCGTCGCCTCGACCAGTCGGATACGGATGTCGGCCCCCTCCCCTCCCGTGCGCTCCAGCCAGCTGACCAGGACCGACCGGTCGTCGCGCATGAGAAGGTCCACGCGGCCCGCCGGGTTTCCTGAGTCGACACGGATCGGCGGGCCGAAGGTGGCACCCGCATCGGCAGAGAAGGCCACGTACACCCTCGGCTGCTCGCTCGCGGCGGTGAACCACGCGACGGCCACATCCTGCCCACGCGCGGCCACGGCGGGGCCGTTCACGGGGCAACCTTCGATGTGCCAGCCGTCGTCGTGGACCGGGACGCCTTCGCTCCAACCCTCGTCCGTCAGGCGCGCGATGTAGATGTCGCGGATCTCCTCATGGGACCGATCCCGGTAGACCACCACCGGACCTCGGGCCGTCAGCGCCGCATCGGTCTGACAACAGTCGCAGGTCCTGGCATCGAGGAGAACCTCGGGACCATGGCGGCCCCCGGGATCGGTGTGGCGGAACCGGAGCGTCATCTCCCGGTTCGGGGGCTCGCCTCCGGGCCCCTCCGCAAACTTGCGTCCGTCCAGCCAGGTCACGCCGATGCCGTCCTGGTAGCGAAACAGGCTCACAAACCCGTGCTCCGTGGGTGAGCCGTCCTCGTGGGGGGTCCATGCCTCGGCCCAGGATCGGCCGCCGTCGTTGGACCGTGTGAGCCGGACTCCATACGCGAGGCCCGGACCTTCGGTCCTCTGCAGCCAGTGGGCCCACAGTGTCCCGTCGGGCCCGGCGAGGACGGACGGGAAGTCCGCCCAGTTCACGAAGAACCGGTCCCCGTGGGCGGCCCGGTTCGGGGGGCGCCACCCTTCCCGGTCCAGCCGGGCGACCCACAGGTCATGACCGTCGGGCCGGGCCGGCTCGAGCCAGCTCATGTAGACGGCGTCCTCCGTGGTGGACAGGAACGGCTCCCCGCTGCCCACTCCAGCGGGCGTCGGCAGGTCCGAGCGAGGCGCGGAACTGACGGAGGGGCCCTCGGAGCAGCCATGAAGGACGGCAAGGAACAGTGCGCCCAGGGAAAGGAGTGTACGCCTGCCGGCGTACCTCTCAGCAGTGGGCGAGGGCCCGGGCTCGATTCGTATTGGTTGATCCGGCAAGCTTTTTGCTCCTGACGACCGGCGGCAGTGGGCGGAAATCTCGGTCCACTCGGGCCGCAGGGCAACGCGAAAAGGAACGGGCGGACAGGTTCGGGTGTTCCTGACTCGGGGAACGGGGTCTGCGCCGCACGCTAACGATCGCCGACCCTCCGGAGTCGGTGTATGTTGTGGCAGTGGGTCACTCTCCGCGCATGCGGGGGTTTCGAATCAGGTGGTGGAAAAAATGAACCAGCTCTTCCGAGGTGTTGGCAGGGGCCACGTCGTCGGGATCTTTCTAGCGACGGCCGCCACTCTTTTCGTCGTGCCCGACGCTGCCTCCGGCCAGTACTTCGGACGGAACAAGGTCCAGTACGACGATTTCGAGTTCTCCACGCTGAAGACCGATCACTTCGACATCTACTTCTATCCGGTCGCCGGCGAGGCGGTGGAGGATGCCGCGCGCATGAGCGAGCGCTGGTACGAGCGCTTCGCCCGGGCGTTCCAGCACGAGTTCGAGAAGAGCAAGCCCATCATCTTCTATGCCGACCACCCCGACTTCCAGCAGACCAACACGCTGTCGGGGTCCATCGGCGAGGGGACGGGCGGGGTGACCGAATCCCTCAAGAACCGGGTCATCATGCCGCTCACCGGTTCGTACTGGGACACCGATCACGTCCTGGGCCACGAGCTGGTCCACGCCTTCCAGTACAACATCGCCCAGTCGCGCCGAGGTGGGGGGCTCCAGGGTCTGAGCGCCCTTCCCCTGTGGCTCATCGAGGGCATGGCCGAATACCTGTCCGTGGGCCGCGACGACCCGCTGACCGCCATGTGGATCCGCGATGCCATCCGGCGTGACGAGCTGCCCACCATCCGTCAGATGACGCGTGAGTCGCGGTTCTTCCCCTACCGCTTCGGTCAGGCGCTGTGGGCCTACATCGGAGGAACCTGGGGCGACGACGCCGTCATTCAGGTCTATCGGCGGTCCTTGAGGGTGGGCTTCGAGCCCGCCATCCAGCAGGTGCTGGGCATGCCTCACGACACGCTCTCCCTCCGGTGGAAGGAGAAGGTGGCGGAGGACTACCTGCCGCTCATGAGCGACCGGGACGCACCGTCGGAGTCCGGGACCCTGCTTCTCGCGCCGTCCACCGGCTCCGGGACCCAGAACGTCTCGCCGGCCGTGAGTCCCGATGGGCGTTTCGTGGCGTTCCTGTCCGAGAAGGACCTGTTCTCCGTGGACCTGTTCCTGGCCGACGCGCAGACGGGCCGGATCATCCGCAAGCTGTCCAGCGCGGCGTCGGATCCCCACACGGAAGCCCTCCGGTATATCGATTCGTCGGGCACGTGGTCACCGGACAGCCGTTTCTTCGCCTTCGTGGTGACGGCCGGCGGCGGCAACGAGCTGGTCATCATCGACGCCGACAGCGGCGACGAGACCCGTCGCGTGGTCTTCGACAACCTGGGCGCCGTGAACAATCCTTCCTGGTCTCCTGACGGTCGCCGGATCGCGTTCTCGGGGTCGACGGGGGGCATCACCGACCTGTATCTGTACGACCTCGAGACGGAAGACCTGACGCGCCTCACGGACGACAAGTACGCCGACCTCCAGCCCAACTGGTCTCCCGACGGCCGGACCCTCGCATTCACGTCGGATCGGGGGCCCGAGACGAGCTTCCAGCGGCTCACCTACAGCAAGTTCCAGATCTCGCTGCTGGATCTGGCCACGAGCGACATCCGCACGCTCTCGATCTTCGGCAACGTCAAGCACATGAACCCCCAGTTCGCTCCGGACGGGGAGAGCCTCTACTTCGTCTCGGATCAGGACGGCTTCAGCGACATCTACGAGCTGGATCTCGCCGGAGGCGAGGTGCGGCGGATCACCCGGTTGGCCACCGCGGTGAGCGGCATCACCTACCTGTCGCCGGCCATGACCGTGGCCGCGAACACGGGCCAGATCGTGTACTCGACGTTCGATGAGCTGGAGTTCCACGTCTACTCGCTCCAGCCGGGCGCCGGCGAGGTGGTGGCCAAGGTGGACCGGCCCGAGGATCAGCCCGGGCGGAAGCTGCCCCCCACCAACCCCGATCGTTTCAGCCGCGTTGCGACCTACCTGGCGGACCCCGACGTGGGGTTGCCGCCGGCCGGAAGCTACGCTGCGGGGGACGCCGACGAGTACGACGCCTCCCTGAGCCTGGACTACGTGGGCCAGCCCATGCTGGGTGTGGGCACCGACAACTTCGGGAACTACATCGGTGGAGGCGCCTCGGCGTACTTCAGCGACATGCTGGGCAATCGGATCCTGGGTGTGGCCGCGCAGGCCCAGGGCACGTTCAAGGACATCGGAGGACAGGTCTTCTACGCCGATCTCTCCGACCGTTGGAACTGGGCTGTGAGCGCGGGCCGCATCCCCTACCTCCTCGGCTTCTACAACATCGAACAGGACGACCGGGGGCCGTACCTGGCCCAGTACCGGTACAGGATCTTCAACACCTCGGCGGGCGGTCAGGTCGCCTACCCCTTCACCTCGACGCGCCGTGTCGAGTTCAAGGCGGGGGTCACGCGCTACAGCTACGACATCGAGCTGGACAAGCTCTACCTCGATCCCTTCGGACGGATCATCGACTACGAGCGGGAGCAGCTGGACGACCAGACACCGGATCCCGTGAACAGGGTACAGGCGGGCACGGCCTTCGTGGGCGACAACACCATCTACGGCTGCGTGGGCCCCATCCGGGGCGGACGCTTCCGGTTCGAGGTGGAGCAGACCATGGGCACCGTCGATTTCACCACCATCATCGGGGACTGGCGACGGTACTACAGCCCGACGCGGAACCTCACCGTGGGCATGCGGGGACTCCATTACGGGCGCTACGGGCTCTCGGCCGCCGAGAACCAGGAGGACGGCTTCGGGCTGCTGCGTCCCCTCTTCCTGGGCTTCGAGACCCTCATCCGCGGGTACGCGTACGAAAGCTTCAGCAACGAGGAGTGCGCCCGGAGCATCCAGCAGAGTGGCGGCACGAGCGGGTGCCCCACCTTCGACCGACTCTTCGGCCAGCAGCTTGCCGTGGCCAACTTCGAGCTTCGGGTGCCCTTCATCGGGGTGGAGCAGTTCGGGATCATCAACTTCCCCTTCCTCCCGACGGAGCTGGTCCTCTTCGCCGACGGCGGCCTGGCCTGGGACAGGGACGATCCGCCCGTGCTGGAGTGGAGCCGTTCGTCGGCGGACCGGGTGCCGGTGTTCTCGACGGGCGTGTCGGCGCGGTTCAACCTGCTGGGCTTCATGATCCTGGAGGCCTATTACGCCTATCCCTGGCAGCGGCCGGACAAGGGGTGGCACTGGGGCTTCCAGCTGGCGCCGGCCTGGTAGGATCGGCGATCCACGCTCGCCTCGACACGTCGGGGGAGAGGTCGGCGGCGACCTCTCCCCCTCGTGGTCTCCCCCTCCGGGGCCGCGGGGCGATCCGGCCTGGTGTGTCCCCCGAGAGGGACGGCCCCCGTCCGCGTGGTCTCCCCCTCCGGGGCCGCGCGGCGATCCGACCTGGTGTGTCCCCCGAGAGAGACGGCCCCCGTCCGGACGAGTGGACCCGGTGACGATCGGCGCGCGCCGGATGCGGTGATCCTCAGCGGGAAGATCCCTGGCACGTCCCTTGCCCGTCTGGGGTATGGTAATGGGACTCCGTTCCCACGCGACGGTCACGCCGGAGGCTCCGTGAAACGTTCAGATTTCCTTCCGCGACGCATTGTTGCCGGGGTGGCCCTGGTCCTCGCCATGGCCCTGCCGGCCGCCACCCAGGCCCAATCCGCCCCGGACTTCCTCTTCCGAATGCCCAGAGTGTCCCTCGGGCTTCGGGTGGGCTACGCGGTTCCGTTGGTGTCCAGTGACATCTTCGATGACACCCGGGACCAGCTCACGGTGGAGAGCCGCGACTTCTATTCCCCCTCGTTGGGCGGACAGCTCTCGGTGCGCGCGACGCCCAGGGTGGATATCGCCTTCGACGTGAGCGTATCTCGAACCGACACCAGGTCCGAGTATCGGGACTGGGTGGACACGAACGATCTGCCCATCGAGCAGGTGACGAAGTTCCAGCGCATCCCCGCCGTGTTCAGCGCCAAGGTGTACCTGGCCGATCGAGGGCGATCCGTCGGCCGCTTCGCGTGGATTCCCGCAAGCTGGACTCCGTTCGACGGCGCCGGCGCCGGATGGGTCTTCTACCGATTCGAGCGTGACGGGGACTTCGTCGACTTCGAGACCCT
>JARRLD010000179.1:0-8047 GCA_037387345.1 Gemmatimonadota bacterium | reverse complement strand
GCATCATGCGACCGTCTCAGCCTGACCCGGTCCCCGATGACCACCTTGTCTCCGGTGCGCCGCTCCCGTTTGACACGGCCTCGCAGGGCGGCTTCGACAAGGGTTCCATCGTGGGACCGGACGAGGTACACCCCTCCGCCGGTCCCGTGCACCACGCCCTCCACGCTCTCTGGGGCGGTCACGAGTGACGGAGCCCCGACAAAGGAACCCCCCGCCGGTGCCCTTGCGGAACCGGCGGGGGGTTCGAGTGCTCCCGACCGAACGCGGTCGGCGTGGGGCTCACGCCGCGAAGGACTCCAGTGCGCTCCCTCGCTCGCCTTCCCTCAGCCGACGAAGCGCCCGATCCCGCAGCTGCCGGATGCGCTCCCGGGTCACACCGAGCATGTTCCCGATCTCCTCGAGCGTGTGCTCGCGCTCTCCCTCCAGGCCGAAATACAGGCGGAGCACCTTCGCGTCCCGGGCCTCCAGCGTGGCGAGGGCCTCGGTGATCGCCTCCGTCAGAAGCCGGCTCTCCACCTCGACCTCCGGCTCCGCGGCCTCCTCCGTGATGAAGCGCTCCACCAGCTGGGAGTCCTCGGAATCACCGATGGGCGCGTCGAGGCGGATCTCGGCGGCATTCAGCGTCTGAAGCGACTCCACGAGCTCCGGGGTCAGGTCGGTGGCCTCGGCCAGCTCCTCGCTGCTCGGCTCCCGTCCCTTCTCCTGCTTGAGACGCTCCTTCTCCCGGAAGATGCGCGCCAGGTCGCTGGCTCGATTGAGGGGCACACGCACGGCGCGGCCGTGGTTGGCCAGCGAAGCGAGGATGGCCTGCCGAATCCACCACACGGCGTAGGAGATGAACTTCACCCCCTGCTCCGGGTCGAACTTCCGCGCAGCCGTGACCAGGCCGACGTTCCCTTCCTGGATCAGGTCCGTCAGGGAGACGCCGCGGTTCTGGTACTTCTTGGCGACGCTGATGACGAATCGCAGGTTCGCCCGGGCGAGCTCCTGGATCGCCTCCTCGTCGCCCTTCTGGGCGAGGGCGCCCAACTCTTTCTCCCGGTCCGGCGTGATGAGCTCGTGTCGACTCACATCGCGCAGATATTGATCCAGCGCGCTCTGCTCCTCGACGCTCGCGTCGAATCCGGAGAGGAGGTTCTTGCCCTTGCGCTTCCGGCGCTTCGTGGCCGGGGTCTTTTTGGCTGGGGCAGTGGCCATCTCGATCTATTGCTCCTTTACGCGTACGTGCCTCAGGGGGTCACGCGTGTTCTTCGCGGATGCCAGAACCGTACAAATGCCCGGTCTGCAGCCCTTCAAGCTGCGCGCACGCACTGTGGCTGTCAAGAATACCGGACGTCCTCGTACGCCGATGGTCGAGACGGGTTCCGGCCTACTCACGGGACGGGGAGGGCCACGCCAACCTCGTCGTCGGCGAGCGGTCCCGCAACTGTCAGGGTGGTACACTCTCTCCGTCACGAGTTCCACGTTTCCCCTCGAATATGCCACGGTTGCCGCCCCCTACGGAGCACACCTACCTTGGCGCGTTCGCCCGTAGGGCCCCTCCACCTCAACCCACCCCGTCTTTGGGTCATCGTCTGACCGTCACCGGGCTCAGCGACATCGGCCGCGTCCGAAACCGGAACGAGGACTCGCTCTCCCTTGTCCCCGAGCTCGGTATCGCCGTCCTGGCTGACGGGATGGGGGGGCATCCCGGGGGCGACGTGGCAAGCCGCATCGCCGCAGAGACCACCGTTTCGAGCCTTCGGCACCTCCTGCCCCCCGACGGCTTTCCCGATCCCGAAAGTGCGGCGGAACAGCTGGGCCGGGCCATGGCGGAATCCGTCCTGTGGGCGCACAGGGCCGTCCGCGCGGAAGGCGCGAGGGAACCCGCGCTCGAGGGCATGGGCACGACGCTCACCGCCCTCGTGGCGGACGCAGCTACCGGCGCCTACGCGATTGGACATGTGGGGGACTCCAGGGCATACCGGCTGCGGGGAGGCGAACTCGTTCAGCTCACCCGAGATGACACCTGGGTCCAGCAACGGGTTGAGGAAGCTCGGCTGACCCCTGAGCAGGCCCGTGATCACCCGTTCGGGCACATGCTCACCCAGTGTGTGGGGCTGCCCGAGCAGCCCGATCCCCATCTCCTCACCGGCGGCGTCGAAGCGGGCGACGTGTATCTGCTCTGTACCGACGGGCTCACGGGGATGCTCCAGGACTACGAGGTAGAGGCGTGCCTGTCGGTGTCACCCGGCGACGAGCCGGGGGGTCGGACGTGGCTTCGGAGGCTCGTGGACCAGGCGAACTCCAAGGGTGGCCACGACAACATCACGGCCGCCCTGGTGCTGGTGGATGAGGCGTCGGTCCCCGGGTCACGCGCTCAATGACCCGGGCGGCATCCAGCGTGCGGCGCTCGAAGGTGAAGACCCTCAGAACCCGGGAGGAGGTGTAGAGAGCCCGCGCGACCCGGGGTAGATCCACCAGCCCCGGAAGACCCTGGGGCCCCAGGCGCTCCACGGTCCCGCCTCTGCGCTCCACGAGAACGTCCAGTTGGAACATGGCGCGCTTCGCCGGGAAGTCCACCACGACCTCGCCGGGCTCGAGCCCGACCTCGGCCGCCAGCTCGTCCTCGACCCTCCGCCGACGGGGGGAGTCCTCGGCCACCCAGTCCTCCACGCGCCGGTCGCCCAGGTCCGCAGCGTTCAGCTCGATGGCCCGCTTGGGGAGCCGGCGATGCCTCAGCGCCGGAAGCCACCGGGTGGCGAGGCGCTCCGCCACCTCGGAGTCCTGCTCCGAAGATCGCCTCGCGATCTCGTGAAGAAGCTCTTCGTCGGTGGGGCCGATCAGCTCCTCACGCTGGAGGATGCCTGCCTCCACGGCATCTCCCACGATGCGTTTGTAGAGTGCTGTAGCCGCCCTGACCGCATGGTGCCAGTACACATTCCGGAACATCTGGTACTTGGCGAACAGAAGTGACTCCAGGGCCGCCACAGCCTTCTCCTGGACGCCGACCTCGAACGAGCCCGTCACCGGATCGGGAAGCAAGACCAGGCCCTGGAGAAGGCGGTCCACATCCACCTCTCCGTACGGCACCCCACAGAACCGTGCGTCTCGCCGCAGGTACTCCATCTTGTCCAGGTCCAGGCTCCCACTCACCAGACCTCCCAGGGGAAGGCGGCTCTTGCCCCGAATGAGCTCGAGGATCCGTGTCGAGGCATCGTGTCCGAGGGCAGCCAGGGCCTCTCGGAGCGCTGGAGAGGCAAAGAACCGCTCGCTGACCTTTTCGTGGTCCGCGGGCACATCCGACTCCAGCTCCTCGAGGGCGTGGGAAAAGGCGTAGTGTCCTATGTCGTGGAGAAGGGCCGCATAGGGTACCAGCGCCTCTCCCGCCCATACCTCGCCGGGAACACCGTTCCGATCCCGCAGGTGGCGCAGGGCGGTGACGGTCAGATGGTAGACACCGAGCGCGTGATCGAAGCGCGTGTGCGTCGCCCCCGGGTACACCAGGTGGGCGAGGCCCAGCTGGCGGATGTATCGGAGTCGCTGGAACTCGGCCGTATCGATGATGCGGACAGCGGTGCCATCAAGGCGGATCGTGTTCCAGAGGGGATCGCGGATCAGCTTGTCGGGGCCAGATCGGTCCATGCCGGAGAGTAGACCTGACGGGTGCCGGGAGCAATGTCCCAATAGGCCCGCGGGTCGCCAGCGCATCCCGTGTGGCGGCCCGGACCCGTGCGTCCTACCTTCCCGAAGGAAAAACGAAGATCTCTCCACCCTCGCGGACGCTCACCAGCGAGCCAAGAGCTTGAGCCCCAACCCCGCTCTCCGGGCACAGATCTCCGCCCAGGCCGAGAACCGGCCCGGCGTCTACCGGATGTACGGTCCGGGAGAGGAGCTCCTCTACGTGGGCAAGTCCATCCGCGTGCGTACTCGGCTCCTCTCCTACTTCCGTGCACCCAGGGGGGAGAAGGCCTGGGAGCTCATCCGGGAGACCTCAGCGGTGGAATGGGAGTACATCCCGAACGAGTTCGCGGCGCTCGTTCACGAGATGAAGCTGATCCAGCGCTGGCGGCCCCGGTTCAACGTCATGCACAAGCGGAAGCGTATCTACGCCTTCGTGAAGGTCACCGTCGAGGCGGCGCCCCGCGTCCTTCCGGTCACGCGAGTCGTCGAGGACGGCTCGACCTATTACGGCCCGTTTCCGCGCGTCGGCGCGTTGGCCCGAACCGTACGAGAGCTGAGTCACGTCCTGGGCCTTCGCGACTGTCCCGGAAACACGCCGACCTTCTTCGATGACCAGCTCGAGATCTTCAAGGGGGGACATCCCCCCCGGTGCCTCCGCGCTGACCTGCGCACCTGTCTGGCCCCCTGCTGTGGGAGACCGTCGGCCGCCGGATACCGGAAGGCGGTGGAGACAGCGAAGCGATTCCTGGAGGGCCGGGCAGAGGGACCGTTACGGGAGCTGGAGGAGCAGATGCGCGCTTCGGCCCGGCGCATGGATTTCGAGTACGCGGCCCTCCTGCGCGACCGGCTCGAGCGTCTCCGTCGCTTCCGCCACGACATGGTGGCGTTCCGAGGCCGGGTGGAGGACCTGACGTTCCTCTACCGGGTTCCGGGCTTTCGCGGTGCCGACCGCGTCTACCTCCTGCGCGGGGGCCGCATCCGGCGCGAGATGGTCTACCCCAAGAGCCGCCAGGCAAGAGAACGGGTAGCCCAGGCCGTTCGGGACGTCTACTCCGAGACGGACCGCGGCCCCCGGGGCATGGCGCCGGAGGACGCCGCGGAGATTCTCCTGATCGCCCAGTGGTTCCGACTCCGGCCACGCGAGCGGGCACGTACCGTGCTGCCACAGCGCTGGCTCGAGGAGAGACAGCCAGCGTGAGCGCCTCCCGACAGGGCACCGACTCCACGCGGCCTCCATTGCGGATCTTCCACGAGGAGGCGATCCGGCAGGCTGTCGACGACGTGACCGCGCTCTTGAGCGCCGAGAATGCCTTCGAGGCACTGGCGCGGGGTCGCGCGCTCGTCCCGCCGCCCCTCGGTGTGGATCTCCCCGGTGTCCAGGGAGAGGTGCATGTGAAGGGCGCCTGGATCCACGACGCGCCGATCTTCGCCTTCAAGGCAGCAACCGGGTTCTACGCCAACGCCTCCCGGGGACTTCCCTCCGGCTCCGGCCTCGTGCTCGTGTTCGACTCCTCCACGGGCTTTCCCCTGGCGGTCCTGGCGGACAATGGCTACCTGACGGATCTGCGCACCGCGGCCGCCGGGGCGCTGGCAGTCCGCCTGCTCGCTCCCGATGCCTCCCTGCGCGTCGCGGTGCTCGGCACCGGCGTCCAGGGCCGCATGCAGATCCGACTGACGGGCCGGGTGCGCGAGGTACGGGAGGTCCACGCGTGGTCCCCCAGCTCCGAGTCCCGGGACCGTTACGCAGAGGAGATGGGCCAGATCCTCGGGGTGCCCGTGACACCCGAGTCGTCGCCAGAATCGGCGGTCTCCGGAGCGGATCTGGTGATCACGGCGACCCCAGCCCGGAAGCCGCTTCTCGAGCTCGGAATGCTATCCCCGGGAGTCACGGTCGTGGCTCTCGGCTCCGACGGGCCAGAAAAGACCGAGCTCGCCCCTGATCTCCTGTCCCACGCCGACAAGGTGGTCACCGACCTGACGGACCAGTGCCTGCGCATCGGGGAGCTGCATCACGCGGTGGACGCTGGCGTGATGGTCTCCACGGATGTCCACGCCGAGCTAGGTCAGATTCTGGTGGGGGCGCGCCCGGGGCGGGAGGGCTCCGAGGACATCGTCTGTGACCTCACGGGCGTAGGAGCCCAGGACGCCGCCATCGCCGCCGTTGCGTACTCCGCCCTCGCGGGGGCCTCGTGACACCGTGAGGCGTCGGGCGGACTCTGGCCCTGCCCGTCGCCGTTGGTGCTCAGCCTCCTGGCTCCAGGACGATCCTCCGGTCCATGGCCGCCTCCACGCGATCTCGCGAGTACACCACCGGGTGAAAGCGGTCGTTGGCCCACCCCTCGAAGAGATCACGATAGTGGGAGCTGTCCGGATCTCCGCTCTGGCCGGGCGTGTTCATTCCCACCGCTCGGTCCCAGTCACCGGTGTCGACGATGATCCGGAACGAGGCGCCCGAGGTCTGGTTGTCGCCGTTGGTGGTGGCGTTCACGGTGGACCCGTATCCCCCCCGGGGCAGGGGGCCGACCTCGAGCCTCCTGCGTGTGTCCCCGTCCACCACACCGCCCAAGGGATGTCTCAGGTAGGCATGGTGGTAGTCCGGCTGGCCCCACCGCCAGCGGCTCATGTCTCGCCCCAGCTTCTCCGTGAGGGACGCCACCGCCGAGCCCAGCGCATCGAGGAGGAGCCGGTCCCGGGCCTCCAGCGGGTCCATGCCCAGCTCTCCGGGTGGGATCTGAAGGGACTCCACGACCCTGCGCAGGCCCAAGGTCAAACCGCTCCCGTCGGGGACGAGGCGGCGGCTCATCGCGCGCCGGAGCTCTCTCTCCCAGGCAACGTAGATTCCCGCGGCAACGGAGCTCTTGCCCAGGACAAAATCCCAGGCCAGAAGGCGTGCACGCGCCTCTTCCACCCGTTCGTCCGCGGCGGGAAGGTCCTCCAACAGTGGAACGAGCTGCCTGGCGGGAATGGACAGCTCGTCGGTCTGGAGCTGCATCATGTCCGCCATGGCGAAGCGCCTCCCGCTACCGAGCACCTCCACGATGCGGAGCCATCGATACGGGTCCGACCACTCGAATCCCACGGCGTCCATGAACGGGTAGCCCCGGGGAATCAGATTGTTGTTGGCAGTGGCGAAATACCCCTCTGCAGGGTTGGCCACGTGCGGCTTGGCCTTGATCGGGAGGTATCCGTCCCACTCGTATCGACCGTCTCCGGGCACGGGCACCAGCCCACTCCAGTTTCTGCGTACGGGTGCGATTCCCACCGCCTGCCACCCGATGTTTCCTGCCCGGTCCGCCCACACCATGTTTTCGCCCGGGATGTTGGAAAAGCTGCAGGCCTCCACGAACTCCTTCCACGTGGTCGCCTGGTCCATGCGCAGGGAGGCGAGGTAGGGCGCACCACCGACCTCCATCCACGCCGCCCGAACGGCATAGGCTTTGTTGGCCTGGGCGTCTTCGAACACCACGGGACCGTGGCGGGTGTATTTCAGGCTGACCGAGCGAGGTGACTGACCTCTCACCGGGATCTCGTCCTGGATGACGGTCATGGGCTCCCACTGGCCGCGATACAGGTATTCGTCGGGGTCGGACGGATTCGTGTCGTAGACGTAGAGATCCTCTCCGTCCGTCCGGAACACCGTGAGCCCCCAGGCCCCGTGTTCGTTGTGGCCGATGGACACCCCGGGCAGACTGGGCTCACCCCCTCCGACGACGTTCCACCCCGGCCCCACCAGGTGCACCCAGTAGCGCAGGGACGGCGCTGCCTGGACCCGGTGGGGGTCGTTGGCCATCACGGGATACCCGCTCTCCGTCAGCCGACCGCTCACCACCCAATTGTTGGATCCGACGTCTCGGTCCACGGCGTACGCTGGCGGCTCCGCCGCCGCGGCCTCGAGCAGGGCGAAGGCCTCCGGATCGCCGCGGTGCTCGGCCACCACGTCCTCGGGTCGGAAGCGGATCGAGCCACGGAATGCGTTGTAGATGCCCAGGATGTCCTGAGACAAGCCACCCACGTCGATGGCGGGGTCCAGCGTGAGGTCCGGATCGCCCGGCCCGAAGTCCGACACGGCCTTCACCACCTCTCCCCCGACGGCACCGACGGCCCGTCCGATCCTCAGCTCGGCGCCGATGTTGCCCAGCAGGCCCTGATGCCGGGAGACGACGACTTCGTCGGTCCATAGCCCCGGCTCGATGCCGAGAAGGCTGAACTCGACGGGAAGCATGTCCGGATCCCGTCGTGTGGCCCCGACGTAGGCGTTGATCCCGTCCACATACGCGCCAATGATTTACACCCCGCTGGGATGGTAATGGCGGAGCTCCTGCACCAGGTCACGTCGGACCAGAAAGAGGCGGGTTCCCATTTCCCGCTCCAGCTCCCGTGTCCC
>JARRLD010000178.1:0-10120 GCA_037387345.1 Gemmatimonadota bacterium | reverse complement strand
TTCTACGTGGCCGCCTCGGCCGGTGGAGTCTGGAAGACCACGAACAACGGCACGTCCTTCGAGCTCGTGTGGAGCGGGGACCCCGAGCGCAGCGTGATCTCCATGGGGGATCTCGCCATCGCGCCGTCGGATCCCCAGATCGTCTGGGCGGGCACGGGGGAGGAGGACTCGCGCAACTCCATCTCGCCCGGGGGCGGCATCTACAAGTCCGTCGACGGGGGCGACACCTGGGAGTTCAAGGGGTTGGGCGAGACCCAGGTCATCGCCCGCATCGTGGTGCATCCCACCGATCCCGACATCGTGTACGTGGCCGCGCTGGGACACATCTGGGACCCCAACCCCGAGCGGGGGCTGTACCGGACCCGGGACGGCGGAGACACGTGGGAGCTTGTGAAGCACGTGAGCGACCGGGCCGGATTCGTGGACGTGGTCATCCACCCCCATCATCCGGAGCGGCTGTTCGCCACCTCCTGGGAGAGGCAGCGCGGGCCCTACTTCCTCCAGAGCGGCGGACCCGGGAGCGGGCTCTGGCGCAGCGACGACGCCGGGGACACGTGGACCGAGGTGGTGGGCAACGGATTCCCCACCGCCGAGAAGGGCCGCATCGGCCTCGCCATCAGCGCGTCCAATCCCCATACCATGTATGCCCTGGTTGAAGCGCGCGGCGAGGGGGAGGAGGACGGCTTCGCCGGCAACGGCCTCTACCGCTCCGTCGACAGCGGCGAAAGCTGGGAGAAGGTCAGCGACGTCAACACCCGCCCGTTCTACTACTCCCAGGTCCGCGTGGATCCGCAGGACGAGAACCGCGTCTACTTCTCGTCCACGCCGGTCCAGTTCTCCAACGACGGAGGGCAGACGCTGGGGACGACCACGAACGAGGTGCACGTGGACCACCACGCCATGTGGATCGACCCGAACGATCCCGACCGCATGGTGGTGGGCAACGACGGCGGAGTCGCCGTGAGCTTCGACAAGGGAGGCAACTGGCTGGTCCCAAACATCATCGCCATCGGTCAGTTCTACGACGTGAGCTACAACATGGACGTGCCCTACCGGGTGTGCGGCGGGCTGCAGGACAACGGCACCTGGTGCGCCCCGAGCCGGCTGGCCGACGGCCAGCTCAGCAAGTACCACTGGGCCACCATAAGCGGGGGCGACGGCTTCGTCAGCGCCCAGGATCCGGAGGACCCGGCCATCGTCTGGTCCGAATCCCAGGGCGGCAACATGGGGCGATCCAACCTGACGACGGGGGAGCGGACCAGCCTTTCCAAGCCGGACTGGGAGGACGTGTGGACGCCCTACCAGGACACCATCGTCACGCTGCTGGACCAGGGCGTCGCCGAGGACGATGCCCGGATCGTGAGCCTGCGGGAGCGAGCGACGGCGGATTCCCTCGCCAATAGCATGCGCTGGAACTGGAACAGCCCCTTCCTCCAGTCGAGCCATGATCGGAGCTGGTTCTATGCCGCGGGGAACATGGTGGTAAAGAGCACCGACTGGGGCGACGACCTGAAGCCCATCTCGCCGGACCTCTCCTACGCGGATCCCGAGAAGGTGCACGTCAGCACGGAGACCACCGGAGGCATCACCCCGGACGTGACCGGGGCCGAGACGTATGCGACGGTCGTGTCTCTGGACGAGTCGCCCCTGCGCCAGGGCTGGCTGTACGCCGGCACCGACGACGGACGGCTGTGGATGACGCGGGACGACGGAGCGACCTGGACGGAGCTCACCGACCGCCTCGAGGGGGTCCCGCCCGGCGGGTACGTCAGCAGGGTGAAGGCCTCCAACCACGACGAGGACCGGCTGTACGTGACGGTGGATCAACACCGCACCAATGACTTCACTCCGTACGTCCTCGTCTCCGAGGACGGCGGGCGAAGCTTCCGGTCCATCGCCGACGGGCTGCCGTCGGGTGGTGTGGACTTCGTCCACGTGATCGAGGAGGATCCCCACAACCCGGACCTGCTTTTCGTGGGCACGGACGTGGGGGCCTACGTGTCGGCCGACCGCGGCGGGACCTGGCAGCGCTTCATGACCGGGCCGACCGCGGCGGGACCTGGCAGCGCTTCATGACCGGGCTGCCCGTGGTGCCCGTCCACGATCTCGAGGGCCACCCCCGGGATCGTGAGCTCATCGCGGCGACCCACGGCCGGTCCATCTGGATCGTGGACGTCGCTCCCCTGGAGGGCCTCACGAACCAGGTCATCGCGGACGGGGGCGCCCTCTTCGAGCCCGCGCCGGCCTTCCAGTTCGGAGAAGAGCCACGCGGAGGGGAGTCGACCGGCCAGATGTGGTGGGACCGACCCACGCCCGGCGCCGGGGCGCGGATCCACTACTACATCGGGGAGGAGCTGGCGGCGGCGGTCGCCGAGGCGGCGGAAGGCGAGCAGGACGGCGCCAGCCCGCCGGCGCAGGGCCCGCCAGGAGGACAGGGGGCCCCGGGGCGGCAGGGCATGGGTGCCCGTGGACCGCAGGTGCAGATCCGCATCACCGACCCCGAGGGCGAGGAGTTCACGACGGTCTCGGGTCCCGCCGCGGCGGGATTCCACTCCGTCACCTGGAACATGCGCGGCCAGGCACCAACTCCGGACGAGCCGGGACCGTACCAGAAGAAGCAGCAGAAGGTCGTCGCGGCCCGGGCCCTGGTCGTGCGCGATTCCCTCGTGGAGGAGGGCTGGGACGAGCAGTTCCTGGACCGGATGGTGGGGGTGCTCACCGGCGAGACGGATCGCTCCGCGATGATGCGCATGTTCGGTGGCCGAGGTGGTGGAGGAGGAGCCGGTCGCGACCCCGAGGCCTTTCGGGAGCGCCCGGGTGAGCAGATGGGTGGAGGCGGCGGAGGAGGCTTCGACTTCGGCCGGATGCGGGAGCTGGCGAGCCTGGTCATGCCGGGCGCGGGCGTGAGCTCCGTCTTCCGCCGATTCGGCGGTGGCCGCGGAGGCGGCCCGGCCCCCCTGGCCGAGCCCGGTGCGTATACGCTCACCATGGAGGTGGGAGGGCGTACGCTCACCCGGACCCTCACCGTCGATCGCGTCGGGGACGTCACCGGGGACAGCTCGCCTTTCGACGAAGAATGGGAGCAGTTCCTCCGGTACCTGGAGCGCCTCGAGGGTCGCCGGTAGCGTCAGCCGCAAGGGAGGTCGAGGGCCGGTCCCCCGCCGGGGGCCGGCCCTGTCTCGTGCCTGTCCGGCACGCGGCCTTGGCTGCGGCCCCGGAATCGCACATCGTTGGCCTCCATGTCTCCGCCCGCTCCGTCCTCCCGGCCCACGCACGTCTCCGACGAGGATCGCACGCTGATCCTCGTGGGCATCCTGCTGGCGCTATTCCTCGCGGCGCTGGACCAGACCATCGTGTCCACGGCGCTGCCCCGCATCGTGGAGGACCTGGAAGGGGTGAGCCGGTACGCGTGGGTCGCCACCGCCTACCTGCTGGCATCCACGGCGCTGGTGCCCATCTACGGGAAGCTGGCCGACACCTATTCCCGGAAGCGCGTGGAGATCGGAGCGGTCGTCCTCTTCCTGTCGGGCTCCATGTTGTGCGGCCTGTCTGGGGAGCTCGGCGACCTGCCGGTCCTTGGCGACGGGATGAATCAGCTCATCTACTTCCGGGCGATCCAGGGAGCGGGAGGCGCCGGCCTCATCGCCATGACGTTCATCGTCATTGCGGACCTCTTTCCTCCGGCGGAGCGAGGGCGATACCAGGGCCTGGTTGGGGGGACCTGGGGCATCGCGTCGGTGCTGGGCCCGCTCATCGGCGGCCTTCTCACGGACCACGCCGGAGGCGTCGTTCCGGGGGTGGCGGGTTGGCGCTGGGTCTTCTACGTCAACGTGCCCGTCGGAGCCGTTGCGCTCTGGTTCCTTCTCCGGCGGATGCCACGCCTGGATCCTCCAGGTCAGCACGGGCGGCCCGACCTCCTGTCCGCCGCGCTCCTCCTGGGGGGGCTCACCCCGCTCATCCTCTCGTTGCAGGTGGACAAGCGGCGCTTCCCCTGGGTCCCGGGTAAGGGACCTGGGGCCGTCACCGCGTGGGAGTCATGGCTGACCCCGGGCCTCTTCGTTCTGGGCGCCGTGGTCTTGTGGGGCTTCGTGGCGCGCTCCCGCCGGGCGAAGAGTCCCATCGTCGACCTCGGGCTCTTCGGGAACACCGTGTTCCGGCGCGCCAACGCCGCCGCGTTCTTCTTCGGGGCGGCGTTCATGTCCATCGTGATCTTCCTGCCCCTGTTCCTGGTGAACGTGCTGGGCGTGTCGGCCACCCGGGCCGGACTCGCGCTGGTACCCTACTCCATGGGGCTCGTGTTCGGCTCCACCTTCGCCGGGCAGTTTGCCTCGCGCGTGGGGCATCTCCGGAATCAGATCCTGGCCGGCGGGGGTCTCCTCTTCGCCGCCACGCTGCTCCTGGGCCGCATGGACTCCGACGTGGGCTACGGCTACGTCACCCTTCTCATGGTGCTGTGCGGCTTGGGCTTCGGACCCACCCTGCCGCTCTTCACCCTGGCCATCCAGAACGCCGTGGACGTGCGTCGCGTGGGCCAGGCTACCAGCGCCGCGCAGTTCTTCCGGCAGATCGGGGGAACGGTGGGTGCCGCCGTGATGGGGACGGTGCTCGCGACAACGCTGATGATGGCCTTCTCGTCCCTGGAGCTTCCCCCCCTGGTGGCGGAGTCTCCGGACAGCGCCCCCGAGCGTCTGGCGTCCACGGGGGGTGGCGCACTTCCGAACCGGATTCGGATCATGTACGAGGCCAGGGCCGAGGAGGTGGAGGAGGCCGCCGAGGGTGGAACGCAGGAGACGGTGAGCAGCGCGGGGCAGGAGGCGGAGCAGCTCCGGGCGGAGGGGGAGGTGGAGGCCGAACGGGTGGCCAGGGAGGTCCGGGACGCGTTCACCCGCGCGACCACACGCGTCTATCTGCTCACGGCGTGGCTCGTGGCCACCGCCTGGCTCCTCACCTGGCGGATGCCCGAGCTGCCGCTCCGCACGACCCACGACCGGGAAGAGGCGCGGGTGTCGGGGTCATCGGCTGCCGGCTGAGCCGTTTGCCCTCGCGCCCCTCCGGCTCCGCCACCACCTCCACAGACCGCGAACCAGATCGAACCTCGGCACGCGAGCCATGTAGTCCACGTATGGATCTCCCATGCGACGGACCAGGAACCGCTCCTCCGCGACCGCCTGGGCCACGAAGCCGATGGTGGCCAGCACGCTCAGGGTCACGCTCACCGGATTGGCGGACAGCGACGCGACGCCGGCCACCAGGAGGCAATATCCGAGGTACTGAGGATGCCGGACCACCGCGTACAGGCCCCGGTCGGCGACCCGGGTGGTGTGGATGAAGCCCTTGCCGGGCTCGGACGCGCCGTACCGGCTCAGGTGGAGGAACGGCAGGCTGAACAGAGGCAACGCCAGCGCCAGACACGCGACGCCGAGCCACCTGCTTCCCGGCCAATCCCAGGAATCTCCCAGCTGGGCGGTAGCGAAGACGCCCGCCGCGGCCATCGACGCGATCCAGTCGAAGGTCGAGGACGGTTGCTCCGACGAGCGGTGCATGGTCAGCTTGGACGTATCGGTACGGAAGCCCTCTCCGAAGGCACGGGAACCATGATCAAGAAGTTAATCCTTTGGGCCGTCGTGGCCCTGGGCATCGGATGGGCGGTGCCCGGCACACGCGCCGTGCTGAAGGAGAAGGCCGCTCCTCTGGTGCATTCCTTCAAGACGAAGCTCACCGTTCGCAGGCTGGAGGCCATGGCCGATCAGCTCACCGCGCGGGTCAACCGCGGCGAGGGGTTCCCGGCGAGCTTCGACGGCTGGCTGCGGCGCGAATTCGCCAGCCCGCCGGACGATCCCTGGGGGAACCTCTACTATCTCCAGACCCGGAGAGACGGATTCGTGGTCGGCTCCGCCGGTCCCGACGGGCGCCCCGGCACGGACGACGACATTCAGCATCAGCGCCGGCTGCGTTGAGGCCACGCGGCCGATGGGCCTGGGAAACGACGCTTGCCGGGCCATGGCCGCCGCCAGGCGGGTTGCCCGGCGGATTCAGCGGGTGGGGGTCACGTCGAGCCGGGACACATGGAGGTTCAGCCGATGGTTCACCCTGATCCCCACGGTCCCGTCGGTGTCGACCTCGGACCGGGGCAGGGTGGCCACCTCGTCGCCGTTCACCGAGAAGCGCACGTCCTCCCCGTCGACCTCGACGGCGAGCACGTTCTTCACCGACGCGTCATCCCCACGGTCGGCGAACGAGCGAACTGCGGGGTGCGCAGTCCACCCCTGGAGCGTAGGCGTGTCCTGTCCCTGGCGACGCTTGATGAGGAACTCGCCCCCGTCCCGGATCAAGAAGTACGTGTAGGCCTGGTCCGGGCCCTCGAGATCCCGCCCCCCGAGAAAGACTCCGAAGGCCTCCCTGCGGCCCTCCGGGTCGAAGAGATAGACCTCCATCTCGACCCGGTAGGTCTCCGACGCTTCGACGGAAGGGTCCCAGAAGATGGCGGCAGGGCCCGTGGTGATATGCCAGCCCGGAGGCATGGATACGAACATCTCCAGGTCGGCCTCGGACGAGCCGGGTCGATCGAAGCGGACCTTCCATCCCTCGGGTCGCTCCAGATCCTGTCCCGCCAGCGGAGCGGCGAGAAAGGCCAGCAGGGCGAGAGGGCGGACGAGGCTCATGGTGGACTCCGGGTGGGGAGGGTCGGTGGAGGCCCCGGGAGCGCGCGACTTCCGGAGGATCCCTTCATGTCGGGAGGGTGAAGGTCGGGCGGTCCCATCGGGCCTGTCAACCTGCCCTGCCGGCGCCGCGTCACGGTTGCGTCGGCATCGGTGGGGGCCCCCTTTTCCCCGTCGTGCTCCACTCCTTCCCTTCTGGCTCCATGCGCAACGTTCCATCATCGCACCGGGTCCTCCTCACGGCGGTGGCCCTTCTTCTCCCGGGTCCGGCTTCCTCCCAGATGTTCCGGGGTCAGGTCGTGGAGGAAGGAGGCGACCGAGGGATACCCGTGGCTGTGGTTCGCCTCATGGACGCCGGCGGTGGCCAGGTCGCCTTCACGATGGCCGACGACGACGGGGTGTACGTTCTGGAGGCTCCCGGTCCCGGCGAGTACCGACTCGTGGCGGAGCGGCTGGGGTACGAGCCCTTCCGGACGCCCCTTCTCGAGGTGGGCGATCCCGCGGGCGTCTATCCTGTCGATCTCGCCATGCGCCGGGCGCCACTGCCCATCCGGGGACTCACCGTGTTCGCCGACCGGCTTGCCGCCATCGAGCGGGAGGTCCGGCTGGATATCGGGGTGAGCCCCCGATCCCTCAGGGTGGCGCCCATCGGTCGGGCCGGCATCGAGGAGCACCTGGCCAAGGGACACCAGCTGGAGGATCTGGTCCGCTGGTCGAACCTCCCGGGCGTGGTCGTGAAGCGAACCACGGAGGGCCCGTGCTTCCAGGTTCGCGGCCGGGGCTGCCTGCCGGTCTTTCTCAACCGGATGCGTCTCGCTCCGGAGCTGGTGGAGACGGTGCCGCTGGAGGTGGCGGAGACGGTGGTGATCGTTCTGCCCAACGAGACGATCCTCCACCCCGGAGGAGCGATTCTCCTGTACACGTCGGGGTGGGTCCGGTGATGAAGGCTGGGCCCGCGTGGATCCTGGCGTGCCTCCTGTGGGCCGGGTCCGCATGCGAATCGCATACGGTCTCGGCAGGTACGTCCCTCCGTGCCGTCGGGTCGGAGCAGGCCCTGTCGGATTCGGCTTTCGCCGCCCTGTCCGCGCGGATCTCGGAGGCTGGTGGCTTCTTCGACACGGACAACCTCATCTCCAACGAGCGGGGATACCTGAAGGTCCTGGGCGCCCTGGACCGCGACGGGATCCGGGGTGGCGCCTACGTCGGGGTCGGGCCGGATCAGAACTTCTCCTACATCGCCCGGATCCGACCGTCCGTCGCCTTCATCATCGACATCCGGCGGGACAACCTGCTCCAGCATCTCTTGCTCAAAGTCCTCATGGAGGGGGCGCCCACCCGCGTGGAGTTCCTCTCCGCCCTGCACGGTCGACCCGACCCCCCTGCTCCAGAGTCCTGGATGGATTCGACCATCGTGTCCATCGTCGCCCACGTCGATGGCGCGCCGGCGGACTCCTCACGGGTCGCGGAGCTGCGTGTGGCCGTGACTCGCGCCGTGCGTGCGTACGGGATGGACCTCTCGGACGACGACCTGGCGACCCTGGCGCGGTTTCACCGCGCCTTCGTGGAGGCAGGGCCCGGGCTACGCTTCACGACCTTCGGGCGGCCTCCCCGGCCCTACTACCCCACCTACCGTCAGCTCGTCACCGAGACGGACCGGGAGGGGCGACCGGCCTCGTACCTGGCCGACGCCGACGCCTACCGGGCCGTGCGTGAGCTGCAGCTGGCGAACCGGATCGTTCCTGTGGTGGGCGACCTGGCGGGGCCCCGGGCCCTCCGGGAGCTTGGCCGCGTGCTCCGGGAGATGGACGTGCGCCTCACCGCGTTCTACGTCTCCAACGTGGAGCTCTATCTCTGGCGAGGAGGAGGGTTCGGCCGCTGGGTGGAGAACCTGCGGGCCCTGCCCAGGTCCGAGGACGCGGTGATCATCCGCAGCTACTTCCCCAACTTCGGGGGCGTCCATCCTGCCGCCACCCCCGGGTACTATGCCACGCAGACGCTCCAGCCAGCGAGCGTGCTGGCCGAGGGAGGATTCTCCAGCTATTGGGAGGTCGTGACCCGTGGGATCATCCCCTTACGCTGATGCCCCCGGGATGGCCGATCTCGGAGGCTCTCTCCCGCACGGGATCCCACTCCACGTTGCGGTAGGTCCACAGGTCACCCATGAGGCCGCCGAGGATCAGGATGGCTCCTACGGTGAGCTCCAGGGGCGGCGAGTCCACCATGCGGGTGAAGACGACGAACGCCACCACCGCCAGGACGCCGAACGAGATCGCCGTGGTGAAGCGTCGGAAGCGGACCCTCTGCCCGCACGACGCGCAGGTGGCGGTGGGCCTGAAGTAGAGGACGTACTGACGGTAGGGCATCACGCGCCCGCCGCACCCGGTGCATCGAGCTTCCATCCGTGCCTCCAGTCAGGGTGGGGGCATTCAAGCTTCGTGGTCGACCCGCGGTTCGCAAGCCTTTCGTCCAGCGGCCGAACGTCCCGAAGGGGCTGACCATGCCCGAGCTTCCCGAGATCGAGGTGTATCTCGCGGGCCTGGAGCGAACGATCCAGGGCCATGTCCTGGATCGGGTCCGCCTTCGCTCGCCGTCGCTCCTGAGGACGTGGGATCCGCCGTTGTCCGACGCCGAAGGACGCAGGGTGGTGAGGCTGGGGCGGATGGGAAAGCGCATCGTGTGGTTCCTGGAGGGCGATCTCCACCTGGTGTTCCATCTCATGATCACGGGGAGGCTCCGCTGGACCCGCCGGGGGGCCGCCCTCCCCGGCAAGCGCGGCCACGCCGCGTTCGACTTCGCCCACGGCTCGCTGCTCCTCACCGAGCAGGCCAGCCACAAGCGGGCCTCCCTGCACGTGGTGAGGGGGCACAGCGGTCTGCGGGAGCTCGACCCGGGGGGGCTGGAGGTGCTGGACGCGAGCTTCCATGCATTCCGGGAGGCCCTGACGCGGGAGAACCGCACCCTGAAGCGAGCGCTCACCGACCCCCGCATCCTCTCGGGAATCGGAAACGCCCACTCGGACGAGATCCTGCTGCATGCCAGGCTCTCACCATTGCAGCTGACCCGGAATCTGACCGAGGAGGAGCTGAGGCGGTTGTTCGAGGTCACGCGAAGCTCCTTGACGGCGTGGGTCGACCGCCTCAAGGAGGAGTTCGGAGATCGGTTCCCGGACAGGATCACGGCGTTCCACCCGGCCATGGCCGCCCACGGGAAATACGGGGAGCCCTGCCCGGTATGTGGCTCGCCCATCCAGAGGATCCGCTACGCCGACCGGGAGACCAACTACTGCGCGACGTGCCAGACCGGTGGGAAGGTGCTGGCGGACAGAGGGCTGAGTCGACTCCTGGGGTCCGATTGGCCCCGCACCCTGGCAGAGCTGGAGGACCTGACGCGTCGCTAGAAGGGTGATCGGATCACCCTTCTGGGAGCCTGTCCGAGTTGGCGGGGGAGCCGCGTTACGAGCG
>JARRLD010000177.1:0-11118 GCA_037387345.1 Gemmatimonadota bacterium | reverse complement strand
GCGAAGGTGGCGGCGAGCCGGGGCTATGGGGCGGAGATCATCCTCCACGGCGACGCCAGCGCGGCCTTCCGCAAGGCCTTCGAGCTGGCCGACGAGCGGGGGCTCCGCTTCGTCCACCCCTTCGATGACGAGGAAGTGGTCGCGGGGCACGCCAGCTGCGGTCTGGAGATCGCCGAGGAGCTCCCCGGCCTTGGATCCGTCGTGGTACCGGTGGGCGGTGGGGGTCTCATCAGCGGGATCGCCGTGGCCATGGCGGCCACGCGACCACCTCCTCGTCATCGAATGGGTGGACGAAGCGGAGGCCCCGCTCGTCGGCCAGCTCGAAGGCCTTGCGGAAGGCCGCGCTGGCGTCGCCGTGGAGGATGATCTCCGCCCCATAGCCCCGGCTCGCCGCCACCTTCGCCGCGGACGCCTTCTCCGGCATCACCACCACGGCGTGCGCTCCGGCCATTCCGGCGGCCCATGCGACGGCCTGCGCGTGGTTGCCGGCGGAGATGGTGATCACCCCGCGCGCCCGCTCCTCGTCGGTGAGGGTGAGGAGGCGGTTCAGCGCGCCCCTGACCTTGAACGCCCCCGTCTTCTGGAGGTTCTCGCACTTCAGGTAGACCGGCGCGCCCACGAGCTCGGACAGGGTCGCCGAGGAGACGAGGGGAGTCCGGTGCACGACCCCGTCGAGCATGGAGCGGGCGCGCTCCAGACGATCTCGGGAAAAGGGGTGGGCATGCATGGCTCGTACGTGGAGGGTGAGCGGGGCATGATGTGCCCATTCCCCCCTCGGCGCTACCCCGGTTCCGGGAGGTTGCCGCGCCCGGGCCGGGAACCGTAGCATGGCTCCTCCCACGAACCGCAGCGGAGCCCGACCATGCGCCTCCCCACCGTCCTGTCCACTCTCCTCACCCTCCTGTGCGTTGCCCTCCCGACGCCGGCGTGGACCCAGGATTGGTTCGATGCCGACGCGCTCGACGCCATGCGCTGGCGCAACGTCGGGCCCTTCCGTGGCGGGCGGTCCAACGCCGTGTCCGGCGTGCGCGGCCATCCGGAGACGTTCTACTTCGGCGGCACGGGTGGGGGCGTCTGGAAGACCACCGACGGCGGCGAGCAGTGGATCAACGTATCCGACGGCTTCTTCGAAACCGGCTCGGTCGGGGCCATCGCGGTGGCCGAGTCCGATCCCAACGTCGTCTACGTCGGCATGGGGGAGCACGCCGTGCGCGGGGTGACGACCTCTCATGGGGACGGCGTCTACAGGTCCACCGACGCCGGCAGGACCTGGACCCACATGGGGCTCGAACGGACGCGCCAGATCTCCCGCATCCGGGTGCACCCCTCCGACCCGAACCTGGTGTACGTCGCCAGCCAGGGCTCGCCGTACGGGGCCACCGACGAGCGGGGGATCTACCGATCCACGGACGGCGGAGCCACCTGGGACCAGGTCCACTTCGTCAGCGACGACGCCGGAGCGGCCGATCTCGCCATGGACATGACCAACCCCCGCATCCTGTATGCCGCGTACTGGGATCACCGGCGTCTTCCCTGGATGGTGCGCTCCGGAGGAGAGGGCTCCGGCATCTGGAAGTCTGCGGACGGAGGCGACACCTGGACCGAGCTCACCGAGGGGTTGCCCGATCTCATGGGGAAGATCGGCATCGACGTGTCCCGGGCGAACCCGGATCGGGTCTACGCCAACATCGAAGCCGCGGAGGGCAAGGGCGGCGTCTACCGATCCGACGACATGGGCGAGACGTGGACCCAGACCAATTCCGATCGCGTCACCCAGACGCGGTCCTGGTACTACATGGAGATCTTCGCCGATCCCATGGATGAGAACACGACGTACGTGCTGAACGCGCCCGTGCTGCGGTCCATCGACGGTGGCGGCGCCTTCAGCCCCGTCGAGGTGGGCCACGGGGACACCCACGACCTGTGGATCGACCCGGACGACTCCCGCCGGATGATCCTGGGCGACGACGGCGGTGCGGAGATCACGACCAACGGTGGGGCCAGCTGGTCGACGCTGCGCAACCAGCCCACCGCCCAGTTCTACCGGGTCATCACCGACAACCGCTTCCCCTACCATATCTACGGCGGCCAACAGGACAACTCCGCCATCGGTATCCCTTCCGCCGCCCCCGGCGGGATCGGCTGGGAGCACTTCTACCCGGTGTCGGGCTGCGAGAGCGCGTTCCTGGCCTTCGACCCCGACGATCCCCAGGACGTGTACGGAGGATGCTACCAGGGCCTCATCGACGTCTGGAACCGTCGGACCGGGGAGTCGAAGCCCGTCATGGCCTATCCGTATCTGGGCCTCGGCACGCACCCCGTGGACCAGAGGTACCGCTTCAACTGGAACGCGCCCATCGTCGCCTCGCCCCACGACCCCGACGTGATCTACCATGCGGGCAACGTCGTGCTGAGGACCTCGGACCGGGGGCAGAGCTGGCAGGAGATCAGCCCGGACCTCACCCGGGACGACGAGGAGAAGCAGGGAGCCGGCGGGGGACCCATCACCAACGAGGGAGCCGGCGGAGAGAACTACAACACCATCACGTACCTGGCGACCTCGCCCCACGAGGCCGGAGTCCTCTGGGTGGGCACGGACGACGGGCTCGTCCACGTCACCAGGGACGAGGGCGCCAGCTGGGCTGACGTCACCCCCGGTGATCTGGGTGAGGCCCTGGTCAACTCCCTGGAGGTTTCGCCTCACGACCCGGCCACGGCGTACGCGGTGATCACCCGGTACAAGTTCAACGACTTCACCCCCCACATCTTCAGGACCACCGACTACGGGGGCAGCTGGGAGCGGATCGTCGACGGCATCGCCGAAGAGGACTGGGTGCGGGTGGTCCGGGAAGACCCGGTACGGCCGGGACTTCTCTACGCCGGAGCTGAGACGGGCCTGTATGTGTCTATGGACGGAGGAGATAGCTGGCATGACTTCCAGCTCGATCTTCCCATCGTCCCGGTCACCGATCTGACGATCCACGACCATGACCTGATCGCCGCCACCCAGGGGCGGGCGTTCTGGGTCCTGCCCCTCCGGCAGCTGTCGGAGGTGGCGGCCAGGCTCCCCATGCACCTGTTCGAGCCGAGAGCGGCCGTCCAGGCCGGCTTCTACGGGGGTGAGGGCGGCCCGAGAATCGGCGAAAATCCGCCGGCCGGCGCCCAGATCTTCTTCTCCTTCGTCGAGGAGCCGGAGGGACTGGTGACCCTGGAGATCCTCGACGCGACCGGCGAGGTGGTCCGAACCTACGCCACGGATCCGGAAGCGGCGGGCGACGAGCGCTATTCGACCCTTACCCGGCCAGAGGCCGGTCTGAACCGTCAGGCCTGGGATTTCCGAGCGGAGGCCCTGCCGGAGGTGGACGGCCTGATCCCGTTCGGCTCCCTCCAGGGCAGGCAGCTGCCGCCGGGTGACTACCTGGTGCGCCTTACCCACGGAGAGGTGGCGATGATGGTCTCGCTGAAGGTCGAGCCGGACCCCAGGCGCACCGCCACGGCAGCCCAGTACACCGAGCAGGATCGCCTGCTGGCCCGGGCCCACGGCGTTGTCCGGGACCTCTACGAATCGGTCATCGGTCTCCGATCGGTCCGGGAGCAGGTGCAGGCGCTTGTGGAGAAGACGGCGGACCACGAAGCCCACGACACCATCGCCGCCGCCGCAGGCTCCCTCACGGAGAGGCTCGACTCGTGGGAGGACGTTCTCGTCCAGCCCGACCAGAAGACGTTCCAGGACGTCATCAACTTCGTGAATCAGCTCGACGCCCAGGTGCTCGCGCTCATCGGGTCGGTGGACGGTACCGAGCCTCCCGTCACCCAGGGCGCGAGGGAGCGGCTCCGCGACCTCGACGACGCCTGGTCCGATCACGCGCGCACGCGGGACGCCATCCTGTCGGAGGATCTCGACGCATTCGAGGCGCTCCTGGAGGAGCTGGGGATTCCGCACATCGTCATCTCCAGGCCGCGGACCGGCGGGCGGCCGATCACGGACGGCCAGGAGGGGGAGCGACGGTAGCCGGTTCCCCATCCTCGGGCCGAACGCGTCTCGCGGGACACGATCGTGCCAGAACAGCAATTTGTGTTTGCCCCCAACGGCTTCGGGGGTGTACCTTCGCCCCGTAGGCCCTGCCCGCCACTCCACTCATTCTTACGGAGAGGGTTCCCCATGCGCGCTCAACGAACGGGTTTTCTCATCGTCCTGCTCCTGACGTTCGTCGCTCTGGCGGAGCCCGTCCAGGCGCAGCAGGGGACGCTCACCGGGCTGGTCACGGACGAACTGGGTCAGCCCGTCGACGCGGCACAGATCTCGGTTCTCGGTTCGGGCACCGGTGGGCTGACGGACGCCACCGGACGGTATTCCTTCACCGTCCCGGCGGGGTCGTATTCGCTGGTGGTCAACGTGGTGGGCTTCCGCGAACAGCGGTTCGACGGAGTCCGGGTCTCTCCGGGCCAGACGACGACCTTCAATATCCAGCTCACCTCCATGGCGTACGAGCTGGACCCGGTGGTCATCACCGCCTCGCGTAATGCCGAAAAGGAGACCGACGCCCCGGCAACCGTGTTCACGGTGGGGGAGATCGAGATCGACGAGCGCCCGGTGATCACGCCTGCCGATCACCTCCGCTCGGCACCCGGCGTGGACATCATCACGCACGGCCTGCAGGCGTCCAACGTCGTGGTGCGGGGCTTCAACAACATCTTCTCCGGCGCACTCCACATGCTCCACGACTACCGTCTTGCGGGGGTGCCGTCACTGCGGGTGAACCTGATGCATTTCATCCCGTCGACCCAGGAGGACCTCGCGAGGATGGAGGTGGTGCTCGGTCCCGCCTCCGCCCTGTACGGCCCGAACACGGCCAACGGGGTGGTGCACATGATCACCAAGTCGCCCCTTGACGACCAAGGCACGTCGGTGACCGTCGGCGGGGGGCAACGCAACGTCTTCCAGGGCTCGTTCCGCTCCGCGTTCCTCCTGGGTGAGAGCTTCGGGGTCAAGGTCTCGGGCCAATACCTGAGGGGGGACGAGTGGGAGTTCGACGATCCCACCGAGGTCACCAACCGGAACTCCGCCGACCAGAATCCGCAGCGGTGCATCGCCGACAAGCAGCTTCGGGGGATCACCGACGTCGCCGCGGCGCAGGCCGCGTGCGACCGCATCGGGATCCGTGATTACGACGTGGAGCGATACAGTGTCGAGGCCCGGGCCGACTGGCGGTTCGCCGACAACGGTACGCTCGTGGCCACGTACGGGCGGAACAACTCGTCGGGCGTGGAGCTCACGGGCCTGGGATCCGGTCAGACCGTCGACTGGGTCTACGAGTTCTACCAGGCCCGGCTCAACTTCGATCGCTTCTTCGCCCAGGCCTACCTGAACACGAGCGACGCCGGCGACAGCTACCTGCTGAACTCCGGAGTGCCCCTGGTGGATCGCTCGCAGCTTTTCGTGGGCCAGCTGCAGCACGGGTTTTCCCTGGCCGACGGCCGCCAGGACTTCACCTAC
Organism: Gemmatimonadota bacterium; assembly: GCA_037387345.1. Classification (GTDB taxonomy): domain Bacteria; phylum Gemmatimonadota; class Gemmatimonadetes; order Longimicrobiales; family Gaopeijiaceae; genus SZUA-318. The sequence goes on along the minus strand of JARRLD010000177.1, from coordinate 5,621 downwards.
GGCTTCGACTACCTCGGGACCCGCCCGAGAACCGAAGGGAACATCAACGGGGTCTACGAGGACGACGACGACATCGACGAGTGGGGACTGTATCTCCAGTCGAAGACCGGTCTTACGGAACAGTTGGACCTGGTGCTGGCGGGGCGGCTGGACAACCACTCCATCCTGGCAGAGAACGTGTACTCGCCCCGCGCCGCTCTCGTCTTCCGACCGTCAGAGGACCAGACCCTGCGCCTGTCGTACAACCAGGCCTACTCCTCGCCGTCCACCCTCAACTACTTCCTGGACATCAGCAACGGATTCGCTCCCGGGGCGGGGGCCCTCGGCTTCGGCCTCAGGGCCTACGGCACGGGAAGGGAGGGATGGTCGCTGATGGATCCCACAAGCGGGATGCCCTACGGGTTCCGGTCCCCGTTCAACCCGGGTGGCGCCGACCAGATGCTCCCCTGGGGGGCGACCACGGCGTTCTGGCAGGCAGCCGTCGGCGTGCTCCAGGCCCAGGTGCAGGCGGGGGACTTGCCCCCCGATCTGGCGCCGGTCCTCCAGGTGCTGGCCGGTCTCAGCCCCGGTCCGACGGACCTCGGGACGATGCTCTTCCATCCCATCGATTCGACCCTGGTCCCTCTGGGACAGGCGAATCTGCCGGCCGTCCCGAGCATAGCTGACGACAACACCGAGACGTACGAGATCGGCTGGACCGGGATCATCGACGGGAGGGTCAAGATCGCGGCGGACGTCTACCGGACGACGAGGAACAACTTCGTGTCGCCCCTGCTGGTCCAGAACCCCCTGGTGACCTACAACGGACAGGACGTGGGCGACTTCATCACCCTGCCCATCGTGACGGCAATCACCCAGCAGCTCATCGCGGCGGGGCTGGACCCGGCCACGGCGCAGCAGCAGGCGCAGCAACAGGCGCAGGTGCTGGTTCCGTTGCTCGCCGCCGGGATTGCACAGGTTCCCATCGGCGTCGTGTCGGCGCCCTTCGTGCCCGGCGGATCCGACCTCGTGGTGACGTACCGGAACGTCGGAGACCTGACCCTCTATGGGGCCGACCTGGCCCTCCAGTGGTTCCTCACCGATCAGTGGACGCTGAACGGGACCTACTCCTGGGTGTCCGACGACACGTTCCCCATCGAGTTCAGCAAATCTCCCATCTCGCTGAACGCGCCCAAGCACAAGGGTTCCGTGGCCCTCGCCTACCGGGACGTGACCTCGGGATTCAGTGCCCAGACGAGGTTCCGCTTCAACAACTCCTTCCGGGCCATCTCCGCGGGCTTCGAGGGTGACGTTCCGTCCACGAAAGTGGTGGACGTGAACCTCGGCTATCGGGTTCCGAACACCGCGGCGGAGCTGCAGCTGAGCGTGAACAACGTGTTCAACAGCAACAACGAGAGCTTCGTCGGCGTGCCGAGCATCGGCCGGTTCGCGATGATGCGGGTCAAGTACAACCTGTTCTGATCAGGCCCTGAGCGGGGAGCGGGCGGGGGCCCGGCCGGGATTCCGGCCGGGCCCCGTTGCCTTTGCCACGCGCTGCGCACAGGATGTACCACGGTCGCGCCGCGATCTGTACCTTTCTTGCCTGTCGAGTCCTGCCACCCACCGGAAGGCGCCCCGTGACGAAACCCGAGACGAGCCTGTCCGTAACCCTGCGCTGCGGCTTCTGCCTCACGTTGAACCGCGTCGATCTCGCGCGTGCCGAGGATCGTCCCGCATGCGGGGAGTGCGGTCGTCCGATGCTCCTCGACCGTCCCGTGAAGGTGAGCGAGGAGGACTTCGACCGGACCGTGCTGGAGTCCTCCGCCCCCGTGCTCGTGGACTTCTACGCCGACTGGTGCGGGCCGTGCAAGATGGTGGCACCCGTCGTGGACGAGGTAGCCGCGGCCCACGTGGGCCGGATCCTGGTCGCGAAGGTGGATACGGACCGGGCGCCGGAGCTCTCCCGGCGGCTGGGGATCCGCGGGATCCCGACGCTCATCGCGTTCAGGGACGGGGCGGAATTCGGCCGCAGCGTGGGCTTCGATCCGGACCAGATCCGCACGCTCTCCCGGGAGATGCTGGCGTGAAGAAGCGTGTCCGGCATGCCCTGATCCTGGACATCATCAAGCATCACCGCATCGGGAGTCAGGAGGCGCTCCGGGAACGGCTCCACGAGCTGGGGACCGAGGTGACGCAAGCCACCCTGTCCCGGGACATCCGTGAGCTCCGTCTCGTCAAGGTTCCGGGAGCCGAGGGTACGTCCCACTACTCCCTCTCCGAGGAGTGGGAGAGTACCCCGCCCCTGGAGACCTTGCTTCCCACGCTGTTCACCAGCGCGGAGGGAGTGGCGAACCTCCTGGTGATCCGGACCATGAAGGGCGGGGCCCAGGCCGTGGCGGCGGGCATCGACTGGGAGGAGTGGCCGGAGGTCCTGGGCACCATCGCAGGGGACGACACCATCCTCCTCATCCTCCGGGAGGTCGGGCAGCTCGCACCCGTCCGGCACCGGCTGCAGCAGATGGCCGGAGTGGATCTCGACTGAGTTTCTCCCGTGCACTGCAACAATATGCACTAACATCCCGAGCCTCCGGGATCGATGTCCAGCCACATACCCCATGCAATCAGTGAAAGAAACCCCTTGACGAAGGTGCAAGGGGACTGCATAGTCATGCGATGAACATGCATAGTATGGCCCCGGCGACGGTGGGCGTCGTCGGGGCCACCGGCTACACGGGGATGGAGCTGCTGCGGATTCTCCGCGTCCACGGGGGCGTGCAGGTCCGCTTCGCCACCTCGGAAGGTCACGCGGGGGAGCCCTCGGGCATCCCGGGCGTGGACCTCGTCGGGAGCGCCGATGCACCCCTCGGTGAGGCGGACATCGTCTTTCTCTGTCTGCCACACGGGAAGTCGGTGGGCTGGGCCCGACGCGCCCTCGAGGCGGGAGCGCGGGTCATCGACCTGACGGCGGATCATCGGCCCGGATCGGGGCGGGACGCGGGTGCCGTCTATGGCATGGCCGACCTCCTCGCGGACTGCATCGCCCCGGCGCGCTTGGTGGCCAACCCCGGCTGTTATCCCACCGGGGTGCAGCTCGCCCTTCACCCCCTTCAGCGCGCGGGGCTTCTGGACACGTCCCGTCCGGTCGTGGTGAATGCGGCCTCCGGCGTGACCGGAGCCGGTCGGTCGCCGAAGCGCGACCTCCTCTTCGCGGAGGTGGCCGGGGACTTCCGCGCCTACGCCACAGGCAACCAGCACCGGCACCTCCTGGAGATGCGCGCGTCGCTGCCGTCCCTCCAGCTCCTGTTCCAACCTCATCTTCTCCCGGTGCCCCGGGGGATCCTCGAGACCCTGTACGTTCCGGTCCGGGCAGGCGTGGATGCCCAGGCGATCCGGTCCCTGTGGCAGGCGACCTACGCCGATGCGTCCACGATCCGGATCGTCGCCGATGCTCCCCGCCTCTCCGACGTCGTCGGCACCGACCTCCTCCAGCTGGCCGCCGTGGACAACGCGGGCACCGAGCCGCCGCTGGTGACGGTGCTCGCCTGCTTCGACAACCTGGGCAAGGGCGCCGCCGGCCAGGCCGTCCACAACATGAACCTCATGTTGGGCCAGGAAGCGACGCGGGGGCTCCGGTGCTGAACGTCGTCAAGCTGGGCGGCGCGGCCGCGGCGAACGCGGAGGTGCTCCGGCGCACGGCGAGCGCGGTCCGGGCCCTCGGGGGCCGGACCGTGGTGGTGCACGGCGGTGGTGTGGAGATCTCGACCTGGCAGGAGCGTCTGGGGATGCCCGTCACCTGGCGCGACGGCCTGCGGGTGACCACCCCCGAAGGCCTGCAGGTCACCGCCATGGTGCTGTCGGGATGGGTGATCAAGCGGATCGTACAGGCCTTCATGGTCGTCGGGGCGCCGGCCGTGGGGATCAGCGGGGAGGACGGCGGCCTCCTCGAGGCGATCCACGCGCAGGGGGGCGCGCTGGGCGAGGTGGGGGAGGTGATCCGGGTCAAGCCGGACCTGGTGGAGGCGCTGCTCACCGCGGGGTTCCTCCCCGTGGTGTCTCCCCTGTCACGCGGTCCCGGCGGGGTACCCTTGAACGTCAACGCGGACGAGGCGGCGCTCCAGCTGGCCGCCGGCATGGGCGCGACCCGGCTCTACCTGGTCTCGGACGTGCCCGGAGTGCGGGTGGGCGGAGCGGTTGTGCCCACCCTCACGCCGTCCGAAGCCCGCCGGCTCCTGGACGACCACGTCGCTACCGGAGGCATGTCCGTGAAGCTCCGGCAGGCGCTGAGGGCCGCGGACCTGGGAGTCGAGGTGGCCATCGGCGGGCCGTCGCTGCTGGACGACATCGGAAACGGAACCCGCATCCTGGGAGCCCCGAGGAAGGCAGAGGTGGCGTGAGCACGAACGGCGCGCGCTCCCCCCTGGTGGGCGTCTATACCCAACCGGAGCTGGTCCTCACCCGGGGTGAGGGACCGTGGGTCTGGGACGAGGACGGTCGTCGGTACCTGGACTTCACGGCGGGGATCGCAGTGAACGCCCTGGGCCACGCCGCTCCCGTCGTGCGCTACGCTGTCGGAAAGGCGCTGGACACGGGTCTCATCCACACCTCGAACCTGTACCGGACCCGACCCGCCGAGGAGCTGGCCCGGACCCTGGTGGAGCTCAGCTTTCCCGGCCAGGTGTTCTTCTGCAACTCCGGCGCGGAAGCCAACGAGGCCGCTCTGAAGTTTGCCCGGCGCTGGGCAGGCAAGGTGGACGGTCCCCACCGCCACGAGTTCGTCGCCTTCGGTGGCTCGTTCCACGGCCGTCTCTTCGGCTCCCTCGCTCTGACCGACCGGGAAGGCTACCAGGCTCCCTTCCGCCCCCTCATGCCGGGAGCCCACATCGTCGACATCGGGGACAGCGACGCGGTGGAGAACCTGCTCGCGACGGGTCGTGTGGCCGGTGTTCTGGTCGAGCCGGTGCAGGGGGAGGGAGGCATCCGCCCCGTGCCCCATGAGTTCCTGCGCGCGCTCCGCGCCCTGTGTGACCGTCACGGGAGCCTCCTGATCTTCGACGAGATCCAGTGCGGCCTGGGCAGGACGGGACACCTCTTCGCCTGGCAACACGCGGGGGTGGTCCCCGACGTCATGACCCTGGCCAAGCCGCTTGCGGCGGGCCTGCCCATGGGGGCGGTGGTCCTGGGACCGGACGTCGCCGGCGCGGTCGAGCCGGGGGATCATGCCACCACGTTCGGCGGCGGACCCCTGGTGGCCTCCGTGGCCCTGGCGGTGTTGCGCACCCTGTCGGCACCGGACTTCCTGGATGGAGTCGCGGCCCGGGGTCGCCGTCTGGAGACGGGCTTGCAGGAGCTCCGTACGCGGGTGCCGATGGTGAAGGAGGTCCGGGGACTCGGCCTGATGCTGGGCGTGGTCCTGGACGGTCCGGCGGCGCCGGTCGTGGCGAAGGCCCGGACGCTGGGCCTCCTGGTCGTGTCAGCCGGGCCGGAGGTCATCCGGCTCGTGCCGCCCCTCAACACCGAGGCCAGGCTGCTCGACCGCGGACTGGAGCTCCTCGAGGAGGCCCTGACGTGACGCCGGTCCCCGCCCTCGACCTGAGCCCCCGCCTGCGGGACGCCGTCGCCGACGACGTGCCGGCCATCGTAGA